>CALSBN010000108.1:0-15627 GCA_943373185.1 Opitutus sp. GAS368
GGGCGACTTCGTGGAGGAGGAGATTTGGCTCGACGGAGAAACCGGGCGGGAGCGCGCCCTTGGTGGTGCCGAGCTTGGTCTTCAGCGCGAGGAGATCGTGTTCGGGACTTTCGTCGTAGGGGTAAGTGCGGTCGGCGGTGGGCGTGGTCCAGGTGGCGAAGGCGTAGTCGCGCACGACGGTGTAGTTTTGCTCCGGCAAATAGTCCTTCAGCCACGGCCACGCGTAGAGGAAGTAGGCGAGCTGGGCCTTGAGGTGTTCGTGGCCGAGGTGCTGCGTGACGATGATGTCGGCGCCCCAATGGATGAGTTTGACGAGGTCGGGGATGTCGGCGCGGTAGGGCGTGAGCGCGCCCCAGAGTTCGGGATCGGTCGGAGCCTCGTAGGTGATCTGACGCGGCATCCGCGTGTAAGCGGAGGGGTGGGAAAGAAATTGCGGGACGAGAGAGTGGAGCTCCCAACCAAAGTGATGGTCGTCACGCCAGCCGAAGGAGCCACGGCAAACCGGGCGGTGGTTGCCGACGTAGTGACGGCTATCGACCATGAAGTTGATCGCGTTCTGATAGGTCACGCGCTCGAGCCACCACTGGCCGATGCGAAACGGTGGCGACGTGTGCGGGCCGGCCACGACGACGAATTCGCGCGAGTCGTTCGCGGGTTCGAACGCGGTAAAGTCGCCGATGTGTCCGACGAGCTTGCCCGAGAAAAGTGCGGTGCCGCCGGTGGCTGCGCGCACCTCGAACAAAGTGCCGTCGGGCAACGTGGGCGCGGTGAAGCGTTTCGATTTTCCGAGGTTGAAGCCGCTTTGGTTGAGATAAATCGGCGGGATCTTTTCGGCGGAGGCGGCGGTGGCCCCGAGGGCGGCACCGGCGGGCGGCAGCGGCGGAAGCGTGCGCACACTGGCGGGCCAGACGACGACTTCCGAGATGCGCGCGTAGCCATCGGGCGTGGCGGTAATCCACAGCCGCAGGCGATCGGTGCGCACGGCGACGGCGTCGTCGAACGCGAGAGCGAGCGAGGTGGCCTGGTTGTTGACGATCGTGGCGGACGGGATGTCGACCCACTGGCCGGCACGCTGAAACTGGACGGTGAGGCCGCGCACGGCGGTGGCGGCGTTGAGGCCGGTGTGCACATGCACGCCGAGGAGCGAGGTGGTTTCGGCGAGCTCCACCTCAAGCCACCACGGGCCGGCGGGAGTGCGGCCGCTCGTCCAGCGCGACGTATCGCTGCTGACGCCATCGATGGCGTTCGCGGCGGTGAATTCGCCGTAGGTGGAGCTGGCGAGGGCGGAGCGGAGGGCGACCGGCCGGGGCGCCGGTTCGGCGGCGATAAGCCCGGTGGCGGCAAGGGCAGACAAGAGAGCAAGGCGGAGCGCGTTCATAAATGGGGGGAAAGGAGCGATTGCAGCGCCTCGAACCAGCGAGCGGCCATCTTGGCGGCGCCTGATCGGACCCGCCGTCCCCGCCTCAACCAGATCACGGCGTGCGTGGTTGGAAACTATCCGAATCGAGGGCATGGGATCGCAGATAGGACGATGACGTTGGCGAAGTCCAATGGACTTGGGACCGATCATCGCGTCACGCCGCTTAAAACCGATATTCGGCAGAGAATCGATATGAAGTCGGGTCGGCCTGGGAGATGGAGCTGGGGAAGTAGCGCTCGTCGAGGAGGTTTGAGATATTGAAGTTATACGTGACGGGTTTTCCGAAGACCTTTGTCGCGTAACCCACGCGGGCGTTCACGACGGTGCGGGCGTCGAGGAGGAAGGGGTAGAGATCGTTCGTTTCAAACGCCTTCGACTCGCCGCGGTAACTGACATTGGCGCCGGTGGAGAATCCCTTCAGCCAACTCTGGGTGAAGCGGTAGGACGTCGTCACCGTCCATGAATGGGTGGGCGAGCGGACCGCGGCGCGGCCGACGATCGCGGGATTGGCCGGATTTTTTGAAACGAAGGAGTGGGTCTGAGTGTAGCCGCCGACGAGCTGGAAGTTTTTCGTGATGTTGGACGAGAGGCGGAGTTCGAAGCCTTTGGCGCGATTCTCTCCCACTTGGGTTTCGTAGGTGTAGGCGCCGATGGCGTCGGTGGCGTTGAACGACTGGCGTCCGTTGATGTTCTTGGTGTCAAAAACGGTCGCCTGACCGCTGTAGCGACCGTCGCCGAAATCAAATTTCAGGCCGTAGTCGA
Organism: Opitutus sp. GAS368; assembly: GCA_943373185.1. Lineage (GTDB taxonomy): Bacteria > Verrucomicrobiota > Verrucomicrobiia > Opitutales > Opitutaceae > Tous-C4FEB. The sequence goes on from CALSBN010000108.1 coordinate 2,183, forward strand.
GACCCTTGGCGATGATCGGATCGAAGGGCGTGAGCGAGCGGTCGATGTTGGTGCGGAGCGTGGCGATCTGGCGAAACGACTCGGCGTAATTGGCGTAAAGACCGAGAGCCTTGGTCACGCGAAAAACCGCGCCGGCCTGAGGCGTGGTGCGGTCGCGTTCGACCCGGAGGCGGGTGTTGGCCACGTAGTTCGACGAGAGATTCTGGACCTTCGAATAGTTCAGGCCGGCGAGCACCATCAGGCGTTCTTCGAAGAGTGCCAGCGCATCGACGACGTAGAATTTATCCTCCCAAAAACGGGTGCCGGTGTAGGCGGTGACGCGCGCGTCGGCGAGGCGGGGCACGGTGCGATCCCACGTGGCGGGGTTGGCGAGATCCCAATTGGCCGGAGTCGCGACGCCGACGCCGCCGACGATGCCGGAGGTGCGACTGTCGGTGGCGGCGCGGGAGGCCACGTATTCCCAGCCGGCGACGAGTCGCGTGTAGTGACGTTTCGAAAAATCGAAGCGGCCGGCCACGTTTAGGGTGTTGGCGAACACCTGCCCGTTGTTGTAGCTGCCGGTGAGACTGCGCGAATAGGGGAGCTGGCCGGCGGGCGTGGTGGCGAGGATGTTGATGGCGGTGGCACCGGCCTCCCACTGGTTGCGGCGGAAGGAACTCACGCCGGCAACGTTGCGGATGACGATGCGGTCGGTGAGAGCATGCTCAAAGGTGCCGGTGTAGATGCGGTTGCCCGTGTGCGTGCCGAGGCCCGGACCCTGGCCGTTCCACGTGCGCGGGATCATATCGGCAAATTTTACTTCGAACGGCGCGGTGATGCGCCGGTTGAAGCGCGGCCAGTTCGCGAGTCCGGTCAGGTCCATGTCGACGTATTCCAGATCGAGCGTGAGCGATGTGCCCTTGCGCGGCTGCCAGCGGACCACGGGAGCGATGAACGATTTGTTTTGGTCGTCGAAGTCGCGATAGCCGCCGCGGTCGAGGTAGGATGCGTCGATGCGGTAGGTGAGCGTGCCGGAGCTGTTCAAGGGACCGGTCGTGCCGATCTCCGCGCGGTAGTAGTCCCAAGAGCCGAAATCGAGCTTGAGGTTGCTCGCCCGTTTGGCGGACGGCTGCTTGGTCACGGTGTTGGCGACGCCGCCGGGGTCGAGCTGGCCGTAGAGCACGGAGGCGGGGCCGTTGACGACCTCGACGCGGGAGACGTTGGCCGAGTCGAAGCTGCGGAAGTTGGTGTTGCCGTTGCGGGCGCTGAAGAACGTGGTGAAACCGCGGATGGTATAGCTCTCGGTGTTTCCGGTGGCGGCACGCTGGGTGGAGCTGACGCCAGAGGAGAGGCCGATGATGTCGTAAATCTCGGTAAGACCGTAGTCCTTGAACAACTGCTCGGTGAGCACATCGATCGATACGGGCATTTTCTTCAGCTCGGTGGCGACCTTGGTGGCGCTGATGGAGTTGGTGGCGGCGTAGCCCGACTCGGTTTCCGACTGGATCGTGAACTTGGGCATGATGACCGCGGCTTCTTCCGCGGACTTGGCGGGCGCGGCCGGCTGGGCAAGGCCAGCGAGAGGGACGATGATCAATGACGCTACTGCGGCAGCGTTTTGGGTAAACCAGAGTTTCATAAAGGAAGGGGGTTGGAAGCGGGGCGATTGGACGAGCCGTCCGTTCGAACCGGTGCGTCGGAACGACGGATTGGAAGCGCAACGAGGGAGTTGGTCTTTCCAGTTGCGCTCAAGTTATGGAATGGTGAAATCGTTCACCATGTCGGAGAATTCCCCCAAAGTCGTGACGTTGAAAGACGTCGCGGCGCGTGCCGGGCTTTCGCTGGCGACGGTTTCCTATGCGTTGCGCCAACACCCCAAGATTCCGGTGGAGACGCGGGAGCTTGTCGCGGTGGCGGCGCGCGAGCTCGGTTACCGGCCCAATCCGCGGGTCGCCAGTCTCATGGCGCACATCCGCGGGTCGCAGTCGCGGGCCCATCAGGAGCGGCTGGCGTTCGTGTGGGTGCACACCAGCCGAGCGGAGGCACGGCAGAATCCGTTTTTGAAACTGGTCTTTGCGGGCGCGCGGGAGCGGGCGAGGCAAATGGGCTTTGTTTTGGAGGAGTTTTGGACGAGCGACGCCGGGATGACGGACGAGCGCCTCGAGCAGATTCTCCGGGCGCGCGGGATCGTGGGCGTGGTGCTGTCGCCGGTGACCACGGCGGAGTCGGCGGTGACGCTGGGCTGGGATTGGCGGCAGTTTGCCCCGGCGGTGATCGGCAACATCACCTGGATGCCGGAGCTGCACCACGCGGGACACCATCACTTTCTGGCGATGCGCTTGGCGTTGTTGGAACTCGTGAAACTTGGCTGCAAGCGGCCGGTCGCGCTGATCGAGGCGACGGTGCACGAGCGGAACAAGCACGCCTATGTGGCCGGTTTTTTGGCCCATCATCCGCAGGCGGCGTCGGCGCGCGGCCTGGTGCGGGTGACGAGCCGCGGCGACGCCACCGACCTCGGGCCGTGGCTGCAAACGGCGCGGCCGGATGCGTTGATCGTCAGCCACACCGATCTGTTGGATTTGCCCGGGATCAGCGAAGTCGTGAAAAAACTGCGCCTGCCGCGGGTGACGCTCTATTGGAGCAAAGAGACTCCGCGTGGGATCGGTGGAATCGACCAGTGTCAGGATCGCGTGGCCGGGCACGCGGTCGATCTGGTGGCGGCGCAGCTCAACGCGAACGAAACGGGTGCGCCGGATTTGCCACGTATCATGTTGTTCCCCGGGCGCTGGGTCGTGCCGAGTGCGCCGGGTGGTAAAGGCGCAGCGGTGGGAACAGCAAAAGGTCAGTAGACGGCCGCGTTCCCCTCGTGGGGCGGGCTGATATTCACCGCGATGCGGTGAGCTTTTCCGGATTCGCGCGTCTCGCCTCGGATGCCTCTCATCTCACGTTGGTCTTTTCGATTCCTCCGGTTGCTTGGCGTGGTGCTGGGGGCGGCGGCCATGGCGCCGGGTTTTTCGGCCGAGGAAACCAAGCGGGGCGTGCCCACGGACCGGCCGGTGAACTACGAGGCGTTTGGCGCGGTGGGCGACGGTGTCGCCGATGACATGCCGGCCATCGTCGAAGCGCACGCCTTTGCCAATACCCACGGCTTGGCGGTCAAGACGAAGCCTGACGCCACCTATCACCTCGGTCGCCGTGCGCTTACGGCGATCATCGCCACCGATACCGACTGGGGCACATCGAAATTTATCGTCGACGATACGGAGGTGGAAAATCACCGCGTCTCGCTCTTCGCCGTGCGCTCGTTGCTGGCACCGGTTACATTGGCGATTGCAAGGCTGACGCGCGATCAGCGGCAGCTCGACGTCCGGCCGCCCGCAGACTGCTGGGTGCGGGTGGAGAACAGCGGTCGGCGGCGCTACATTCGACGCGGCCTCAACCAGAACAACGGTTCGCCGCAGCGGGACTGTTTCATTTTGCGCCGCGACGGCACGATCGAAGGCGACATCGACTGGGATTATGCGACGGTCACCAAGGTGGAAGCGCGGCCGATCGACGAGCGACCGCTCTTGCTGAAGGGCGGAGTCTTTACGACCACGGCCAACCGGATGAATCAGGCGAAGGGCTATAACTACTGGGAAAGGAACATCGTGATCACCCGTTCAAACACCACGGTCGACGGGCTGACGCATCACGTGGTGGGCGAGACGGACGTCGGCCATCCCTACCACGGGTTTCTCGCGGTCAGCAGTTGCGCCAACGTCACGCTGCGCGACTGTTTTCTCACCGGCCACAAGACCTACTCGACCATCGGCGCGGCGGGGAAGCCGGTGAGCATGGGCACCTACGACGTTTCGGCGAATGAAGTGGTCAACTTCACGATGATCGGGTGTCGCATGGACAACATCTGCGATGTCACGCGCTGGGGCGTGATCGGAACCAACTTCTGCAAAAATATCCTGCTGGAGAATTGCACCCTCTCACGTATGGACACGCACCAAGGTGTCTCCGGGACGTATACGATTCGCGGTTGCACCTTGGGCCACGCGGGCCTGAACGCGATTGGCCGGGGTGTTTTGACCGTCGAGAACTCCACGTTGAACGGCCGGTCGTTGATCAGTCTGCGCAGTGATTACGGGAGCACGTGGGAGGGCACGGTCGTCATCCGGAACAGCCGTTGGATCCCTGCGTGTGGCGCGGCGGTGCAGCCTCACCTGCTCGCGGCCAGCAACGATGGTCAACACGACTTCGGCTATCCTTGCTTTATGCCGCGGGAAATCGTGATCGATGGTCTGGTGATCGAGGATCGCAACGTGCCGAAGGGCTATCAAGGGCCGTTTCTTTTCACGGATCCGGACGGGGCGAGCACGGGCGGGGCGAATCGGCCGTTCTCTTACGCGCTGACCGAGCGGGTGACGATCCGCAATCTGACCACCAGCAGCGGAAAAACGATCCGAACATCGGCGGATGCGGAGTTCAATGCGCGGGTGCGGGTGGTTGAGATGAATTGAAGGGCGGGTCGGAGGCGGGAGTGACGTGCTGGGGCGCGGAGGGCGGGTCGGAGACCCTGCCCTACTTTAGGAACATAGGAATTCGGGTATCACGGCAGTAGTTCACGCCGGGCGGCGCCGGGCGGGAGCACGCGAATGCCAAAGGCCGTTGCTGGGGCAAAGTCGCGAGGGTTGAGCGTGACGATGATCTTGTGATCCATGGCAAGCGCGGCGGCGACAAAGGGCAGGTCGTCTTGGTCCGGCCAAGCCGCCGCCGGGACCACCATGGGATCAACGAGGATACCGGACGCCCGCAGCTTCATCAAAATGCCGATTCGGTCATGTGACGTGATCGCGTCGCCGAATTCCGGTCGGCCCAGCACTTCGGCGTATTCGCCCAGAATAGCGGGAGTGTAGGCGATTCTTAGCCGATCCTGAAACAGGGCCTCGACCAAGGAAGAGGCTGCGCCCTGCCGGGAGAGCAAGCCCGCCACGAGCACGCTCGTATCGAGCACGACCGCCTTCACCCTCGGGCGCGCCGAGCGGACCGGATCGCCGCAGTGATTTGGGCCGGGGTGGTTTTGTCCAGCCCGGTCGCGGCGGCACGGGTGCGAATACGTTCGAGCGAGACGACGGCCATGCTGTCGATGGCGAACTTTTCAAGTTCGCGGCCCAAACCGCTTACCGGGTCGCCGTCGGCGGCGCGTTCGGCGGTTTCCCGAAGAAACCTCGACATGGGTATGCCGCGCTTGCGGGCGGCGGTGCGAATCTTGCGGGCCGTTCCGGCGGGAGCGTGAAAGGAGAGCGTGGCCATCCGGGCTATAGATTCCTTTAGATTGCCGGCGTCAAGGGTTCGGCTGTCTTGAGTTCGATGGAGCGCCGAGGGCGGAACGCGACGGGGGCGTCGCGTCTCCAGAGCCGAATGAGAGGGCGGGTCGGAGACCCTGCCTTACTTCAAGACGAGGGCGGTGTCGGTGAGGAGGAGGCTATCGGTTTTACCGTCGGGGCGCAGGATCTTTAGGGTGCCGTCGGGGGCGAGGGTCGCGGCCAAGGGGGCGGGTTTGGCCCCGCGTTCGGGCCAGAGGATGGAGTAGATCGTAAACTCGGCGGCGGTTTCGTTGCTCTCGAGCGTTAGGTGCTGATGCGGGGTCCACTTGCCCGTGAGGTGGGCGCCGCTCACAGTGCCGCTCGCGTATTTCGGGTCGATGGGAACGGGGAATTTATCCGTGACAGTGCTGCGCCACGTGAGGTTGGCCGCGAGAATTTGGGTCGTGAGCGAGGCTTTTTTCTTCGCGCCGACGATGGTCGAGGTGGAAGTGGCGGCGTCCCAAGCGAGGGTTTCGTCGGCGTGAAGGAGCCAGGAGAGTTTGGCGGGCGCGGTGAGGACGACGCGGTCGCGCAGGACGACGTAGCGGTTGTCGACAAACACGAGGTCGCGGGTGACGCGCTTCACGCGGTCTTTGGGTTGGAGCGTGGAGTAGGCTTTGGTGGCGTCGCCGGTGGTCCAGACGGTGCGGGGCGTTTCCTCGTAGCGGGTGATCTTGCCGGTAGACGCTTTGGACTGCGCTTTTTGGCCGAGGCCGTCGATGAGCAGGGCGTTTTTGGAAGTTGTCTGGCGCGTCCACTCGCGGTGATGCGGCGAGTTGTGGAATTCGCGGTAGGCGGAGTTGATGGCGAGGCCTTCGCCATAGGCGTTTAGGATGAACGCATTTTGGTCGGCGTGGCTGTGGCTGAAGGAGCCATAGGGCGAGGATTTGAAAGTGACGTGGATGTCGTCCGCGGGCCGGCCGAGGGCGCTGTGGAGCGACACCCAACCCACGTCGCGGAAGTAGCGGTGAGAGGGTAACGTGGACAGGGCGACGGGGGCGGGGAGGGCGCGGCCGGAGGCGATGAAGTTGCGGAAGAGGAACTCGGCGGCGACGGGGTAGGTGCGGCTGAGGTCTTCGAGGCCCTTGTCGACGGGGCGGGTGCGGGTGTCGGTGCAGAGGGCGGCGTAGGAGAGGAGGACGCCGTTTTGCTGCACGCGGGCGAGGTGCTCCATGTAGTCGGCGATGACGGGCTCGAGGTTGAAGCGGCCGGCGTTGGAGGTGTCGCCAAAGGTTGTGTGGAGGTAGGGTTGGACGTTGTAGATCGCGAAGAGCGGAGAGTTTTTCCAGAAGGGCGAGGCGTAGGCGATGGGATCGCCGAGGGCGAGGAGCGCGTCTTGGAACGCGGCGTGTTCGAAGGTGCCGCGCCAGTAGGCGGTGCCCTCGCCCCAGCCGCCGTCGTCGCCGCCCCAAGGACTGAATTGGTCGCGGTAAAATTTGTATGCGTAGGCCCACCAAGCGCGGGCTTCAGGGAGATCGTCCCAGAGCGCGAGGGCGGTGAGGCCGGTCATGGGCATGAAGCGGACCGGGTGCGAGGAGAGGTCGGCGGCGATGGAGTTGCGGGTGACCTGCGAGATGTTGCCTTCTTTCTCGATCCACTCGGCGGAGCGGGTGCCGCGGATTTTGAAGTGCGCGAGGATCGTGGCGCGGTCGGCGGGGGAGAGTTTTGCGCGGAGCTGGTCGTAAACGAGGGGAAGTTTTCGCCAAAGGCGGAAGTGGGCTTCGTCGTTGTAGTAAATGTCGGTGGCGCCGACGACATCGCCGGATTTCCAGTCGGGGGCGAAGTGCCAGGCGGCGACGCCGAGAAGAATCTCGCGGGCTTTGGCGAAGTATTTTTCTTCGCCGGTGACGATCCAGCAAAGCGTGGCGGCTTCGGCGATGCCGGTGATACGGCCGCAGACATCTTGGACGTTGCGCCATTTGTCGGCTTTGGCGGAGTCGCGTTTGGAGGGAGTCGGATCGCCGTAGGTGAGGGGCTCGGCGGGGAACGGCATCGACATGTAATCACGGTCGAGGTCGCGCTTGATGAGGGCGTAGGCCTTGGCGCCGTCGCCGGTAAGGCAGTAGGCGCGGAAGGCGTCGGCGCGCCCGGCGAGGATGTTGGTGCGCGGGGCGGAGGCGGGCACGAGGCTCGCGGGGTGTGTGGCGGAGCGGAGGGCGGGAGAAAGAGTAAGAGAAAGAAGAAAGAGAAAGAGGGGTTTCATGGTTGGGAAATGGGCGGGCAAGGGAGGGCGGGTCGGAGACCCTGCCCTACTTCAAGCGGAGGGCGGGCGGGAGGAAGGTCACGTGGATCGGTCGTAGACCTCGGGGGTGACGATGGCTTCGAGGGGGAGGCCTTGGGTGAAGGCGCGGAGGTTGCGCAGGGCTTGGGCGGTGGCGTCGGGGTAGCGGTCGAGCGTGGGGCCGGCGAAATGCGGGGTGAGGAAGACGTTGGGCAGGCCGCGCAGCGCGTGATCAGGGGCGAGGGGCTCGTGGGCGAACACATCGAGCCCGAATTGGATTTGTCCCTCGCGGGCGACGCGGATGAGCGCGGCCTCGTCGACGACGGCGCCGCGTCCGACATTGACGAACGCGGCGCCGGGCGGGAGCAGGCGGAGAAGTTCTTCACCGATCAGGCCGGCGGTGGCGGGAATGAGCGGAGCGAGTTCGACGAGGACATCGCTGCCGGCGAAGAGCGCTTCCAGCGACGGCGCACGACGCAGGCCGAATTCGCGCTCGTGGGCGGTGTCGACGTCGGGAGCGAAGACTGTGACCGCGCAATTGAACGGACGGATCAGGCGGACGAATTCGCGGGCGACGGGGCCGAAGCCGTGGATGCCGACGCGGCGTTCGAACAGCGAAACGGCGGCGGTGGGACCGTTTTTCCAGGCGCCCTTTTGGTGCATGGCGAAGGTCCAGTGCGTGGCGCGGCGGAGGCAGGAAAGGGTGTGGAGGAGGGCGCACTCCGCGACGACGCGGCTGATCGCACCGCCCCAATTGGTGAGAAGCAGGCCCTGTTCGAGATGGGCGCGGGTGACGAGGGTCTTGATCGAGCCGGTGAGGTAGCAGACGTAGCGGAGACGGGCCGGGAGCACGGTCGGCAGCAGGGGCGTTTTCCAGCAGGCGAGCAAAATCGTGGGATCGGCGGCGGCGAGTTTTTGCGCGAAGGCGGTGAGACTCAGTCCGGTGGGATCGAGCAGGCTGAAGCCGGGGAAGAGCGCGCGGAGTTCGGCGAGCAACGGAGCGGGAAGAAAATGCTCGGCCTCGTAAGGCGTGAGGACGGCGAGGAGAGAACGGTCGGGCATGGACGTGGTGAAGGAGTCAGGCCGAGGGCGGCAGGCACTCGAGGAGGTCGAGCGTCGGCGAAGGATTCAGTTGCCAAGGGCCGAGGGCGGCGGGGACGAAAATTTTGTCGAAGGGCCGGAGAGCGTGAGTTTCGCCGCCGACGCTGAGGGAGCCGGAGCCGGCGGTGACGATGCCGACGAAGCACTCCGAATCGTGGCGCGAGACCGGACCGCGAATGTGACTCTTGCGAATGCGGAAACAGGAGGTGCGCTCACGGCCGATGAGCGTGTCTTGGTAGGAGTCGGGGCCGAGGGCGCGGGCGCGGCGGGGCGGGCAAAAGGCTTCGGCGAGGACGCGGTCTGCCGGCCACGGATCGAGGTCGAAAACATCGAGGCAGAACTCGAGGCCGCGGTTCATGAAGCGCGCACTTTCGGGGAGCGTGTAGCCGCCTCGCTCGAATTCGAAGCGCACGACGAGATCGCTGGGCTCCATGATCTCGGCGAGGAGCAGGCCGGGTCCGAGGGCATGGGGCACGCCGCCGGGGACGATGAGCGTGTCGCCGACACTGACGGGGATTTTGTCGAAGCAGGCCTCGAGGCCGGCGATGTCCTGGGTCTCGATCAGGCGGCGGAGTTGGTCGCGCGTGGGCGGGCGTTGGAAACCGAGGTAGAGATAGGGCGGGTGCGGGAGATCGTCGCGGATCGCGAGGATATGGTAGGCCTCGGTTTTGCCCGAGGGTGCATTGAGAAACTTTTGGGCGAACGCGGCGGTGGGATGAACTTGGAAGTGAAGGCGGATCGACGGGTCGAGGAACTTGACGAGGAGCTGGGGCGATGCGCCGTAGCGGGCGACGTGCGCGGCGCCGAGGTAGGGGACGGGATCGGCGGCGAGGAGGTCGGCGAAGTTGCGGGGAGTCGGATCGGAGCCGAGGAGAACGGGGGAGAGGCCTTCGGAAATTTTTGATTTTTGATTCTCGATTCTTGATTGATCGGATGCGGTCCCGTGGCGGGTGGCGTCGGGTGGATTGACCGCGCGGGTGGTGGAGGCGATCCAGTCCTCGGGGAAATGGGTGTCGGCGGGTGCGCAGGTCGCGCCCGGAGGTCGCGACCCCACCTCGGAAATGGCGAGACGGTCGAGCTCGCGCCCACCGAGGTAGGTGCGCCAAACGCGGTTCGGCGGGAGACGGAGCAGCGGCGGGCGCGGGTCGGACATGGGTCCAGAGCAGTTGAGTTGAAAAGGCTGAGTATCGAGTTGAGCCCACGGGCAAGATGCCCGTGCCACTCTCGGGTTTAGAACGACAGGTCGTAGGTCGTGCTGATCATGCGGCGGTCGCCCTGGCCGTTTGAGCCGAAGGTGTAGCGCTTGTCGGTGATGTTGCCGGCGTTGACCTGGATTTTGTGCGAGTAGCGTTTGGCGGTCTTGAATTTGTAGCCGACGCCCAAATCAACGATGCTGTAGGCGGCGTTGTAGATGGCTTCGCGGCCGTCGTTGACGCGAACGGAGCCGACGGTGACGAGGGCTCCGGCCGCGCGGTTTGCGAAGGGCAGAAGACCGTTGGGCAGCGGATTGTTGACGATCGGATTGGCGACGGAGGCGGTGAGATTGCGGCCGGTGGAGGGATTGGGCAGGGACCGGTCGTTGTATTTGTAGCTGGCGGTGAGGTAGACGCCTTTGAGCGGGCCGGCCTTGAAGTCGTATTTGCCGCCGATGCCCACGGTCTGGCGCGGGGTGCGGCGGGTGGGCGTGCCGATCAGGTGGCGGGCGGCGTCGGAGCTCTCGATAATGGATTTCGTGTTGCCGTAGCCGCCGAAGAGTTGGAGCTCGGGCAGGACGGCCCAGTTGAAATCGAGTTCGTAGCCGGTGGACGCCTGCTTGCCGGTGACGAGGGTGACGAGCCGGCCGGTATCGGCGTCGGTGACGTTGTTGACGATGTTGTCGAGGTTGATGTCGAAATAGCCGGCGGTGAACGTGAGCCGGTTGTCGAAGAGGGAAGTCTTCAGGCCGGTCTCCCAGCCGCGGCCGTTTTGGTTGGGCAGAGAGAAGCGGTTGCCGTTGAGGTCGAAGCCGCTGCCGAACTGGGGCACGAAGGACTTGCTGGTGTTGGCGTAGAGCGTGACGTCGCGGACGACGCGGAAATTGAGGCCAGCCTGATGGGTGACGGCGCTGGAGGTGGACTCGGTGCGGGAGCCGACGTTGACGCTGCGGGCGATGTTGCGGACGGAGTCGTAACGCACACCGGCGAGGGCGATCACGCGGCCGTCGAGAAAGGTCGCGCGCTCGCTGAGGAAGGCGCCGTAGATATCGACGGTGTCATCGGCCTTTTGGATGACGGTGTAGAGCGCGGGATTGTCGATGTAGCTCGTGAAAGAATAGTTGGGATTGTCGACGCTGAGGCCGGCGGCGGTGGCGGGGGCGAAGGCGGCGTTGACCGCGGCGTCGTATTGCTCGGGCTGCTGGGTCTGACGCTGATAATCGAGCGTGAAGAGCAGTTTGTGTTTCACCGGACCGGTGGAGAACGACGCGAGCAGGTCGTTTTGCGCAGTAATGCCGCCCTCGGGAAACGGCCGGTAGCGGGCGGTGCCGCGCTGGACGGTGCGGGTGATGGGGTTGAACTGATCGCGACCGCCGACCTCTTGGCGGACGGCGCCGCGGTCGAACCAGTTGGCGCTGCTGCGGAGGGAGAACATGCTGCTGAGGCGGTGCTCGAACGTGGCGGTGAGATTCTTGACGTAGCGGTTGGAAAAGTTGTGCGGCCCCTGGACGTTGAAATCGAGCCGGTCGAGGGCGATGGCGACGTAGCGCGTGTAGGTGCGGGCGGCGCCGGTGGCGGGCTGAACGCGGTAGGGATCGAGGACGAGGGTCTGGATGCGAAAAGGCGTGCTGGCCTGCGAGATCCCGCGCTCGCGGCGCTCGAGCCACTCGGCCTCGACGAGCAGACTGGTCGCGGACGAAGGTCGCCAAAGCAGCTGGGCCGAGGCGGTGGACTGGTTCTTCTCCTTAAATTTTTGGGCGTAGGTGCGGGTGTCGGCGGCGGCATCGATGCGGTAGAACAAAGTGCCGGAGGAACCGAGCGGGCCGGTCGAGGAAAGCTGGCCGCGGTAGAGATCGTAGTCGCCGAACGTGACGGCGACGCGTTGGCGGGGCTTGGTCTGCGGTTTGCGGGTGATGATGTTGACAGTGCCGCCGGGCGTGACCGCGCCGTAGATGGAGGCGGCGGGGCCCTTGATGATTTCGACGCGCTCGACGTTGACCTTGTCGATGAGACCGATGCGTCGGAAACCGTTGCGCAGCTGCACATCGGCGTCGAAGCCGCGCACGCTGTAGCCGGTGGCAACGGTTTCGTAGGCAGTAACGTTGCTCGTGAACGACATCTGGTCGCGGAATTCGAGGGCGTTGAAGTCGTCGAGCAGTTCACCCGTGATGACATTTACGCTGAACGGGAGATCTTGGATCTTGCTGGCGACGCGGGTGCCGGTGGTGGACTCGGCGGAGGTGTATTCCGTCGCGGCGGTGGTGGTGACGGAGAACTCGGGGAGGGTGACGATCTCGGTGGACTCCGGAGCGGTGGGGGCGGTGGGTGCGGTCTGGGCGACGAGGGCCGGGCCCGCGGCGAGCAGGCCGGCGAGGAGGAGTGGGCGGGTGGTTTTCATAGGACGGGTTTTTTGCGGGACGTGAACAGGAGGAGCGCGCCGATGCCGGCGACGAGGATGCCGCAGCCGACGAAGGCGAGGCGGCCGATCAAGGGATTGGGAATGAGCGCGAGCAGGAGCACGAAGCCACCGTAGGCGAGGCAGAGCCAGCCGACGGCGGCGGACTGCTGGGCGTCGTTGCCGGCGCCTTCTTCCTTGGTGAAGTCGACGGGCTGGTTGAAGCGGGCGAAGAATTCGGCGACGTTGGCCTTGTGCTCGGCGGTGGTGCCCTTCCAAAAGAACATGGTGCCGATGAACCAGGTGGATCCGATGGCGATGTTGCCGAAGAGCTCGATGCCCTGGCGCCAGTATTCCTTGGCGGTGAGATCCAGCGGCTCCGTGTAGCCAAAAAGCGGCGCGGCCCACTCGGGCGTGAGAAACCGGCTGATAAAAAGCGAGCCGGCAAAACCGACGAGGACGGTGCTCCACGCCGACCAAGGCGGTGTGCGGCGGACGATGAGGCCGAGCACCAACGGCACGAGAATGGGCGTGCCGATGAGAATGCTCAGACGCTGCGTCATGGTGAACAGGTCCATGCCCTTGAGCTCGCTGAGTTTCAGCCCGACCAGAATCACGAGAATGCCGAGCGTCGCGGTGGCGATCTTGCTGACGCGGAGGAGGTGGGCGTCGGGGGCGTTGGGTTTGATGATCGGCTGGTAGAAATTCTTGATGAAGTAACCGGCGTTCTTGTTCAGGCCGGAGTCCATCGACGACATGGTCGCGGCGAAGATACCGCTGACGAGCAGCCCCATCATGCCGACCGGCATGACGTCGCGGGCGACGGCGATGAATGCGGCTTCCTCGGGATTTTTCAGATTGGGGAAGACGACGCCGAGGTCCGGGTAAAGAATGCGGGCAACCATCGGCGGGATGAACCAGATGATGATGCCGACGATGAAGAGGCCGGAGCCGAGCAGTCCGGCCCAGCGGGCGTGGCGACCGTCCTTGACGCAGAGGTAGCGGTTGGCGTCGTTGAGATTGTTGGTTGAGAAAAGTTGTTTGAGAATCATCGCGAGACACCAGAGCCAAAGGAATTCCTGGGTGAACACTTGGTTGAGATCGAGATGGCCGGCGGGCAGTTGGGAGACGAAGCCATCAAGCCCGCCGACCTTCAGCAGCGCGAGCACGGTGACGGCGAGACAGACCGGCATGAGGAT
>CALSBN010000109.1:0-15492 GCA_943373185.1 Opitutus sp. GAS368
TTGTTCGTCAGGGTGGACACACCGTTGATCGTAACACCGACGGTGCTGCCGGCCGTGGAAATGGTCCCGCCCGAATTCACCGTGCCTGAGTTTCCGACGAGAGTCTGGGCTCCGACCGTCGAGCCGTTGGCCACAGTAAACTGAGCGAACGCCGACGGGGCGGAAAGCAGCGCAATCAAGGCAATCAAACGGCAAACCGGGGAATATTTATGCATAGGAAAAAGATGTGCTCACCCCGCCGATTCCAGTCACGAGACGAACCGCCTCAGAGGGTCACTGCAGAACGTCGGCGGAGAAACACGACCAAGAGCGACAGCGCGGCGACTCCGGCGGCGTAGGTCGAAGGCTCGGGAATTTGCGTCAGGACCGAGCCGGAGTAGGAGGTCGAAGAGTTCACGGCGCCGGCGTCCGTGAGGTCCGTGAGCGACTTGCCCGGAGTAAATTGAAACGTGATTGCAGTCACGCCGTCGAAACTGCCGGCCAACAAAGTCTGCAGAGCCAAATCGCTCCCGGTGTATTGGAAGTTTGTCAGATTCACCGCCGAAATCAGATTCAGAACGCCCGAGGAACCGAAGGGTGAAAACTTCACCGATGATGAATTGAGCAAAGTCAGATCGGCCGAGAGTTTCGCCGTCGTTGATCCGGGTTCAAAGATGTTGAACAAACCCGAACCCGTCACCGTTGCGGTCTGAATTCCGGTCGACGGACCGGTGATCGTGGCCGCGTCGATCAGGAATGTGCCGGTGATCGAGCCGAAATAATTGTTGAGCGCCGGATCGCTGGAATTCCCAATCTCGAACGCATAGCCGCCGGGATTCACGCTGAACGAGATCTGATCGGTCGCACCGTTGATTACGATTGGAGCAAGCGCGCTGAAATCAAAAGACGCCGCCGCGCTGGTGGAGGCACCGACCGCAAAGGCGGATAACGCTGAAAGGGTGGAGAGGAATTTTTTCATGGTCGCTGGGCGGAAGAGGGCCGGAGGAACGGGAAGGCGAAAAAATCGCAAGGTTCAGGCGACGACGGGACGCGAACGGCGCCCGACGCAGACGGCGAGCAGCACCACGCCCGCGAGCAGCGCCGCGTAGGTTGTCGGCTCGGGAACCACCACCATCGGAGCGTTCGTCACGACCGAGCCGGAGTAGGAAGTCTCATTCACCCCGTTTCCGGAGGTCGTGAGCCAAGTGAGCGAACGGGCAGGCTGACCCGAAGGGGGGATGAACTGAAAGGTGAGGATCGAAACGCCCGTCTCGCTGCTGTCCCGCAAATTTTGCAGGTCAACGTTGGACCCCGCGTAAGCAAAATTCGTCATGTTGATTCCGGCGTTTGCATTGAGCACACCGAGGGTTCCAAAGGTCAGCGAATCGCTCCAAGTAAGGTCGGCGGTCAGAGCCACCATCGCCGAATCAAAAAGCCTAAAAACGCCCGAGCCGGAAACCGGAGCCGTTTCAATCGGACCTGGTCCGCTCGTTACTGTCCCAATGGTGAACTCCCCTTCGATCGCCCCCAGCAAGCCGCCAAGACCAAAGCCATTCGGAGAGATGACCTGAAGACCCGCACCGCTCGAGTTCACGTCAAACGTGATCTTCTTGGTCGCGCTATCGATGCTGATCGATTGCCCCGCCAAATTGGCGTAGTTGAATTGGATCGCCGGGAGAAGACTCTGAGCCGAGGCACCAAAGATGCCCGCGCTGAGAAAAAGAGACAGAAGAAGAGCGAGGCGATTCATGTGTGAATGGGTTCGGCGACGTCGTTTAGTTTTCTTCGCAGGGAGGAGAAATTTTCGTGTAAGTAGGTTTACGGAGGTAAGACCATTTTCGACGCCCCAATCTACCAGTTGCACCTGTGACAAATTCGCGACGAATGAAAACACGCCTTAAGCGCGAACAATTTGCGCCGACCCGCGTCGCGTCGCTGTGTCGGCCTCGCGCCGGCCAACGCATTGGCCGTGCGCAAGGGTGCCACGTGATTTTTTTGCGTGCAGCAAACTCGCCGAAAGCGACGGACAATACATGTCCGAAGCTTCGGCACCTCGCTTCGAATCGGAACCGCTGCGGTCGTCGTCGGTCGGGGCGGGCCGACCGCGTGCCCGGCGTCAATGGACGGCTCCACTCCCTGCGAAATTCACGGCCAGTTCGCCGGAGCGTCGAAGACTCTCAGACCCGCCCGTCGCCGCGCAGAGCTAGGCTCTATCGTCGGCGGCACGCCCTCGGGCGTTGCAGAAATGCGATACGGCTCAGGCGTGTGACCAAGCGCCGCGGGGCACTGCGGTCTCAGGCGTTCCGTGGCCCGTGCGATTCGAAGGAACAGGAGCGGATAACGCGAAACGCCCTTGAACCGAAGCCCGTCGCCCGTTGGAGCAAACGGTCAAATAGACCAAGGCGCCCAAGCCCAGGAAGAGTTGAATGCCGACGAAGAGAGTGAGGAAGAGGGTCATGGGAGTGATTTGAACACCCCCACCCTAGCCCAACTTCCTCCGGGCGCCTATCCGTTGACTCCCGTATCAGGACCGGGGAATTCCCGTGCCCTTGAATCCTCAATCGACGAACGGGGTGTATTCCGGCACCAGGCGTTTCATCGTCGCCTTGATTGCCGGCGGATTTTGGGCCGCCACGGTCCGAAGCTCGTCCAGCCAAACATCGGCATCGCCAGCCGCGGGCTCGCTCTTGAGTTTGAAAATGCGCGGATGTTCCGTGGCTTCGTGCGATTCGTCCGTGTGCCGCAGCTCCTCGTAAAGCTTTTCCCCGGGGCGCAAACCGGTGATCTTGATCTCAATGTCGACCTCGGGTTGGTAGCCGCTCAGCTCGATCATCTGCCTTGCCATATCGATGATCTTAACCGGCTCGCCCATGTCCAAAATGAAGATCTCGCCGCCGCCGCCGAGCGTCGCCGTTTGCAAAACGAGCCCCACGGCTTCGGGAATCGTCATGAAGTAACGGGTCATTTCCGCATGGGTCACCGTCACCGGTCCGCCTTGGGCGATCTGCCGCCGGAACGTCGGGATCACACTGCCGCTGGAGCCAAGGACGTTGCCAAAACGCACCGCCATGAATGCGGTGGTATTGCCCGTGGCGCGCTGCCGGGCCTGGAGCGCTTTTTCCGCGAGCCGCTTGCTGCAGCCCATCACGCTGGTCGGGTTGATGGCTTTGTCGGTCGAGATAAAAACAAACCGCTCCACCCCATACTCGCTCGCCAGCCGGGTCAGCGCCGCGGTCGCGAGCGTGTTGTTTTTCACCGCTTCGCCGGGTTGGCGCTCCATGAGCGGGACATGCTTGTGCGCCGCCGCGTGAAAGACGATTTCGGGCCGGCAACGCGCAAAGACCGGGCGGATCGCCGAATCGTCGGTGATATCCACGATCAACGGCAGCACTCGCCCGCCGTCGTGCGTTTTGATCAGTTCCTGTTCGATTTCGAAAAGTGCGATCTCGGTCTGCTCCACCAGCACGAGCTCTTTCGGCTCCTGCGCCAGGATCTGCCTACAAAGTTCGCTGCCGATGCTGCCGCCGGCTCCGGTTACCATGACGACCCTCCCGCGCAACATCCGCGTGATTCCGGTCGAGTCGAGTTTCACCGGAACGCGCCCCAACAAATCTTCGATGGCCACAGGGCGGGAGCGTTCGATCTTCACTTCTCCCGACGCCAGTTGCGTGAACGACGGCACGATCTGGGTGGTCGCCCCGATCAACCGGCCGAGCTCGACAATTTCCTTTACCCGCTTCGGCGACACGGCCGTAAGCGTTATGATCAGCTCGTTGACCCCGATGAGCGGAGCGAGTTTTGGCAGGCTCTCCAGCGGACCGTAAACCGGCAGGCCATGAATACTGCGGCCAATCTTGTGCCGGTCGTTGTCGATGAACCCGACCAGCCGCAAACCGCCCGCGCTCCGTTGGAGCAGTTCTTTCGCCAACGCTTCGCCCACGTCGCCGGCCCCGATGATCGCCACCCGCCGCTCAACTCCTGCCGGGGCTAACTGGCGGGCAATCGACCAGGTGCGGGCCACCCGGAGCGTAAGCCGGAACGACGAGATGAGCGCCACACTGAGCACGAAATCCATCACGATCACACCACGGGGAGGCGCGGCGCTGGTCTCCGCAAAATACCAGAGCCCAAACATAAATCCCGACACCGTGCACATCGCGACCACCACGCCGGTAAAATCCGCGAGCCCGAAATAGCTGAGCACGCTGCGGAACTGGCCGAAAGAGTCCAAAAGGAAAATCTTACACATCACGATCGGGATGATCAGCATCAGCCGTTGCGCGTGATAGTCCTCCGGCACGTCGAAATCCCAGCGCAACTCGTAGGCGAGCCAGAAAGCCGCCGTGAGTTCCAAAGCGTAAATCAACAGGATCGTCGTAAACCGGACGGTGCTGTTTCGCCCGATCGTTTGGTCCACCCACTCGAGCAGCCGGCGGGCGCCCACCGCCATCCGCTGCTGCGGCGAAGGTCCGGCCGACCCGGTCCGGGCCTTGGCGGGTGAAGGTAACGCAGCAGCATTCATCGTTCGACGGAGGTCCCCTTTCAGCTACGCCCAAAAACCCGCCGCACCACATCAATCACCCGCTGCAACTCATCGGCGGTGAGCGCCGAACCGGAGGGAATACACAGACCCTGTTCGAAAAGCCGGTCGGCGACCGCGCCGCCAAATACCATGGCCTCGCGGTAGAGCGGCTGGCGATGCAACGGCTTCCACAACGGTCGGGCCTCGATGTTTGCCGCCGCCAACGCCGACAGCACCGCATGGCAGTCCACCCCGGCCAAAGCCGGATCGATCGTCATACAGGTCAGCCAACGCGTGCTCCGGCAGTGCGGTGCCTCCGGCATAAACTCCACTCCTGGCAGATCGCCCAACGCCGCCCGGTAAATCTCAAAAATTTCCCGACGCCGCGCGATCCGCTGGTTCAATGTCAGAAGCTGGCCGCGGCCGATTCCGGCGAGCACATTGCTCAGCCGGTAATTGTAGCCCAATTCGCTGTGTTCGTAATGGTCCGCCGACTCCCGGGCCTGCGTCGCGAGGTTGTGCGCGCGGTCGATCAATTTGGAATCGCCCGACAACAACATGCCGCCGCCGCCGGTCGTGAGGATCTTGTTGCCGTTAAATGAGAATATGCCGAGCACCCCGAAGCCGCCGGCCCATGCGCCGCGATAGGTCGCACCCACCGCTTCGGCCGCATCCTCGATGACCGGCACCCCATACTCCGCCGCGGCCGCCAAAATCTCGGTCCACGCCGCACACTGCCCGTAGATATCCGCGACAATGATCGCCCTCGGCAACCGCCCCGCCTTGGCCCGTTTCGCCAGCGCCTCGGCCAAAAGACCCGGATCCATGTTCCAAGAGCGGGTGTCCGCGTCGATGAACACCGGCCGGGCTCCCTGGTAAACGATCGGGTTGGCGCTCGCGACAAAGGTGAACGTCGAGCAGAAAACCTCGTCGCCGGGCTTTACGTCCATCAGCCGGACCGCGAGATGCAGCGCCGCGGTGCCCGACGAGAGGGCCACCGCATCTTTGATGCCGCTCAACGCGCAGATTTCAGATTCGAGTGCGGCCAAATGCGGGCCGGCGGGCGCGATCCAGTTCGTGGCGAATGCAGACTCGACGTTCCGTCGTTCTTCTTCACCCACATGGGGTGGCGAGAGATAGATGCGCGACGGCGAATGGGAAGGAGGCGCCATGACTTTGATCAGGGGTGAGCGGTTTTTTGGGGCACCGCGAGGCCGAGGCGGCCCAGGCGGTTGAGAATCTCCGCAAATCCGGGATCATTCCACAATTCCTCCAAAGGTTCGCTGCTGGTCAGGCGGATGAAATACTGCTCGCGGCTGCCCAACAGCACCTGTTGCACCGCATCCTTCACCCAGAGGCTCGGGCTCGGCACGGCGTTGAACCGGCTGCCGTAATCGTAAATGCGACCCTCGACCAGGTGCCAATAAACCACGTAGATCGGGTGTTCACCGCGCGCCGTCTCGAAGCGGCGCCACTCGGCCGGCTGGAGCACCCCTCCCGCAAACGGGATCTCCTGTTTGAATTTCATCTCGACGCAGCGCATCCCGTTTTCCGTCCAACAACGGTCGGGAGTATGCGACGCCACAAAACGGGTCGGCATTTTTCCAGGTCCCCAATACGCCGCATAGAGGCCGAAATTCTCACTGCCACGCACATACTCGCGATTGATGACCTCGTCGTAGTTGAGCACCTTCTCGACTTCGTTCGCCACAAACTCCGTCGGCCCGAGCGGCAAATCGCGGCCGATCCACCCGGGTATCGGCGCGGTGACGGCCTGCACCAGATGCGGCTCACGCGGCTTTGCCGTTTCCCGAACCGCGCCGCCGCCTTGCAACACCGAGGCAAGCCCGACCGCACAGATCGGCACGACCAGCGACCATTGCAGCCACCATCGGCCGGTCAATTTGCCGTCAGACATGGGCGACCTCCCGGATCAAGTGGGGCCGGGCCGGCACCCCGAAAACCGTCGCACCCGCCGGGACGTCGCGCATCACCACCGCTCCGGCCCCGATCATGGCACCATCACCGACCTTGATGCCGGGCAAAATCGAGGCGTGGCTCCCGATCGTCACGCCCTCGCCGATCACCACCCCGCCCGTGATGTCCACGTGGCAGTGCAACTGGGTCCAGCGCCCGACCACCGCATCGTGCGCGATCGAGGAATGCAGGTTTACCGTGACGAAATCGCCCAGACGCGCATCCGAACCCAAGGTCGTGTGCGGGCAGAGGATCACCCCCTGCCCCAAAACCACATTTTCCCCGATCGCCGCGGTGCGATGCGTCAACACGGTGAAACATCCGCCGCGCAGCCGCACGCGCTCCACACACCGGCGCTTGAACTCGATCCGACCGAGCGCGCACACAAATAAATCTTCCTCCGCCGGGGTGTAGTCGTCGATGCCGCCCAGCACCGTCACATCTTTTTCGAAACCAGCGAGCGCCTGGGGATTGTCATCGACGAATCCCCGCACGGTCCAGGCCGGCGATCCCTGCCGGGCCCAAGCCAGCACTTCGCGCCCGAATCCTCCCGCACCGATGATCACAAGTTGTTTCATTCAGCCATCGCTCCGTTGTTTCTTAAAATTCCCACCGGTATAGATGGTTGCGACCAGCCGCACAACCGCCGGTCGGTGACAATTGGGCAACGCCGCCGTCCACTCGTGCAGGATCCGCTTTACCGCGAGCGCGTCCTGTTCGGGACCGCGCCAGACC
The DNA here is from genome assembly GCA_943373185.1 of Opitutus sp. GAS368. GTDB lineage: Bacteria > Verrucomicrobiota > Verrucomicrobiia > Opitutales > Opitutaceae > Tous-C4FEB. The sequence continues at coordinate 7,214 of CALSBN010000109.1, forward strand.
ACCTCGGCCCCAACGACTTGTCCGAGCAACGCGTTGGGCACCGCGAACACCCGGCAATCCGCCACGGCCGGGTGGGCCGACAATTCCGCCTCGACTGCATCGGGGCGCACCTTTTCGCCACCCACATTGATCACATCCGTGCGGCGACCCAGCACGCGAACCACCCCATCGCCCCCCTGCTCCGCCAAATCCCCGGTCTTGAACCAGCCGGCAATCTCAAGCCCGTCCGCCGGACCCGAAAGATAACCGAGCGCCCGGGCCGGACTCTGCACCCAGAGTTCGCCGTCGATCACTTTCCAATTGTAGCCGGCACCGCCGGCGACCAACTCCAAGCCGGCCGGGGTCGAGCGCACGGGCAGTGCCCCCGTTTCGCTCGTGCCGAAACGCTGCACAAAATTTACCTGGGGCCAAGCCGCACGCAGGCGCGCCAAAAGCCCCGCCGGCATTGGCTCCGCCCCATACGGCACCAATCGCAGCGAGCCGAGATCATGGTTCCGGGCCACGTCGGCCACGAGCATCAGGTTTAGGAAACTCGGCGTGGCCGGCAGCACTTCGACCCGGTGCAACGCGATGGACCGGGCCACGGTCTCGGGCGAAATTTCCGCCGGCGGCGCGACCAAGATCTGTCCGCCGGCCAACGCCCGCCATGCCATGTCGAGACCACCGATATGGTCGAAGCGCATCAACGGCAGCGTGCGTGAGGGTCTCCCCGTTTTGACCGGGACCACGGCCAACAACGCGGCCAAGTCGTGCAGCACAAGTTTCGGCGTGCCGGTGGTCCCGCCCGTCGCCAAAATCAGGCCGGGATGCGCCCGAGCGCGCAGTTCGCCGAAGAGGCGTTCAGCGTGTGCCGACGGCGTGCCTCCCCCTCCGCGCACGAGACCGTCGTGCACTTGCCACGCCACCGTTACGAAATCGCCCCAGCCGGTCGCCTCATCCCTCCGTTCCGGCCGCAACGGCGCCACCACCGCCCCGAGCGCCGCCGCGCCGAAAAGCCATGCCAATGCTTCGAAACTCCCGGCTCCCGGCGTGACGACGATCTCGCCCGGCTTCACCCCCGCCTCACCGCCCCGCGACCGAACGTCCGCCACCGCCGCCCCAAACTCCGCCCAACTGCGCTCGCCCAAGTCGTCGATCCAGAGCGTTTGCCCGGAGCGCTGCGCGGCCAAAGCCGCGATTCCTTCAACCGAGAAAATCGGGGATCCCTCAGTCATCGGCGAACGGGCGCGGGCGATCTCGAAATCATCCGGGGCGTCGCTCAGCCGCTCACCCCTCCGAGATAAACGATCTGACCGGTGATAAAGTCGCTCGCCGGGGCGAGAAAAAATTCGACGACGTTGGCCACATCCGCCACCGCCCCGAACCGGGCGATCGCTTGGCGCGCCAACAGAGCCTCCATTTTTGCTTTCGGCACGCTCTTGATCAGGTCAGTCGGGATCGGGGTCGGTCCCACCGCGTTTACCGTCACGCCGGCCGGACCCAACTCACGGGCCAACACCCGGGTAAACGATTCCACCGCCGCCTTGCTCGCGGCATAAAGCGATTCCCCTTCCAATCGCAGCGGCGTGGCCACGGTGGTGAAATTGACGATCCGGCCCGATTTTTGCCGGACCATGGCCTTGGCGATTTCCCGGGAAAAGAGAAAGGTGCCGTGAAAATTGGTCGCGAAAATTGCCTGCGCCGTGGCCGCCGGTGAAAGCAGCGCGGCGTTCATCGAGGCGATTCCGGCGTTGTTGAGCAGCCCGTCGATCCGGCCGTGCGTGCGCACGACCGACCGCACCATGGCCACGACCGCCGGCTCATCCGCGACATCGAGTGTGTAGTGGGAGTAACGGTCATGCCGCAGCGGGGACGCGGCCCGGCTGCAACCACACACGAAATCGCCCCGCCCGAGGTGATGTTCGGCCAGCCCGAGCCCGATCCCACGACTCGTTCCCGTGATGACGATGATGCGGGGCGGCGTCATTCGTGCAGCAATTCCACGATGTAGTCGGTGAGCGCCGCGACATCGCGAAACGGCGATTGGCTCCGGCTCATGGCCCGCTCGCTCGCGAGCACGATTTCGCGGCCAAAAACCTCCGCGATCCGATATTCGAGATCGGCCAGAAAGTTGACCAAGCCCAGGCTGTCGAGCCCACCGGCCGCGCCGAATATCGCTTCTCCCGTGAAGCCCGTGGGCAACGTCTGCAACACGAGTTGCCGGACGTTCTCGGGGAGAGTCTTTTCATTTCCGCTCATTCCCAAAACCTGCCCGGGAATGACGCGGTGAGTCGAGGTGCCGCAGGTTACAATTCCGCGACTGGGGCCCGCTTAGTTTCGGTCCGCTTTCGGGGCAACCGTGCCGGTGAAACGAGGCATCGTCGCCTCGCCCGGAGCGGCGACTCCGTCTCGCGACCAAATCCGTGCGGCGGTGATCGCGATGATCTTCAAATCGAGGACGAACGAGCGGTTGTCCACATACCAGACATCGAGCCGAAATTTCTCCTCCCACGAAAGGCCGTTGCGCCCGTTGATCTGGGCCCATCCGGTGATGCCCGGGCGGATCTCATGCCGTCGCGCCTGTTCGGGCGTGTAGCGCCCGAGATACTCGACGAGCAACGGCCTCGGTCCCACCAGACTCATCTCGCCCCGCAAGACGTTCAACAGCTCCGGCAATTCGTCCAGACTGCTCGCCCGCAACCATCGGCCGACAGGCGTCAAGCGCTCCGCGTCCGACCGCAAACGGCCCTTGGCGTCCCGGGCCTCCGTCATAGTGCGAAATTTCCAGAGCGTGAAAATCTTTCCGCCGCGGCCCGGACGCGCCTGACAAAACAGAACCGGCGAACCCAGTTTCAGGCGGACGACTACTCCGATCAACACGAGCAACGGCCAGAGCAGCGCCAAAGCAACCAACGCCACCGACACATCGAACGCCCGCTTCACGGCGCGCCTCCCCCGCCGACCGCCCGCAACTCAACCGCCGCCGCTTCGAGCCAATCGGCGGCCACTTGGCGCGATGCCCCAACCCCCACTCCCACCCAAGCGGCGTCCGCCGGCGCCTCGTCGGCCAACGTATGTTCGCGCCAATCGGTCGTCAGACCCTTTGGCAAGGACTGCATCCGATGCACGCCGGTCGGTGTCTTGCTTGCGGTGAGAAAGGTCAGAAAGAGCCCGGCGTCGTTGCCCGGATAGGAGTTACCCCGCAAGCGGGCGGACGCGACGTAGAGCCGACCCGGCACGGCGGGCAGCCATTGAAAGACTTGGGTATCCCAGCCGCCCTCGATGCGCAGCGCCCGGGCCGCCGGTCCATTGGGCACGCGCCCCACCCGTCCGTTTTCGGTTGGCATCGCCCGCACTTCCCAGCTTGCGGGCAGAACCCCGCCGCGTGGATAGAGAAACTCCGGGTCCGCCCCGCGCTCGGCCCGATCGGCAAACGCGGCATTCACCGCGATGTTCTCCGCGGCGGCCAGACTCCCGTCCGCCCAGGCGGTCGCGAGTCGGGCCCATGGCGCAACTTCCGCAGCATCGGCGGCCGCCAGCAAGCGGCGGGGCGCGGCCGGATCTTGGCGGCCAACCAACGTCAGCAGCCGCGGCACCGGATCATTGCGCAGAAACGGAGCCAGCGCGACGGGCGTCATGGCTGGCAATTCCCCGGTCGTGGCCGCTTCAAAGCGCACCCGAAACTCCGCTTCCTCCCGGCGGAGTTGCCCGATCCACTCCGCCGCCCCGGCCAGCTTTGCGTCGCTACCGTCCAAGGCCGCGAGTTTCTGCCGCGTTTCGTCAAAGCGCGCATACGCCTCGGTCACCGCAAAAGCCCGCGACGTAAGCGCGACCCGGGCCGCGACCGCCCGGTCGTGCTGCGCCGCAACCTCCGCGGCCGACAACCACGAGCGCAATTCTGTGCGCACGTCGGCCGGAAACAGCCGCGCTTGGTCTTCCTGTTGGTAAAACTTGAGCCAATGCGGCGGGCCGGATTGGGCCATCCATTGGGCTTCGCACCGCTCAAAAAATCGGCGCATGGGCTCCGCCGCCGGACCAAAAAAACCCGCGTAAAAATCATCCGCAAGCTCGGCGGGCGACCGTTCCGGTTCCCAAAGCAAACGGGCCAACAACCAGACCTTGAACGCGTCGAACCCCCACTGCGGCCCCACCTCGACGAAGTAGCCCCGCGCTCCCCGGCGCCATCCCTCCCGCAGACCTTCCGCCAAAGCGCCGACCGGCACCCGTGGGATCAGGAAATTCGCCCCTTCACCATATTCCCAGAGCCCGAATGCCTTCACCCCCGACTTGCTCCACTTCGACATCAACTCGAGATCGGCCGCGCGATACGCCGCGTCGTAATACTGGCTCCGGTCGGTCGTGATATAGGGCACGACATTGGGATGCACCGAAAACGGCGGAGGCGCCTCGCACCAAAAATAAGCGAGACAACCCAGATACCTCCCCGGGCCCGATGCCGCGACCGCCTCGGCCGCGCGGTTCATGAAGGTAAACACCAACGGAGAGTAATCCGGCATCCCGCGAAAGTAGCGCAACGGTTCGACCAGTGCGCGGGTCGCCGCGCTTTGATCGAAACGCATCGTGTCGTTGATCCCGAGCGAAACGCTGGCCCGGCCCGGTTCGCGCTCAAAGCCCGCCACCGCCGCCCGCGCCGCAAACGCCGCCACCTCGGGCAAAGCCAGATTCGGCTGCCAGTGATAGTCCGCCACACTGGCCGGCTGGTAACGTTGGCCTCGCACCAAGGCCGCCCAGTCGGTGTGCTCGGCCAAGGTCGCCGGCAGAAAAATGTGGTTGAGCGCGTGGCTGTAGTCCAACCGGCCACGGAGACCGTTGCGCTGCGCCCAGGTTTTCGCGGCCGGATCACTTAGGTCATAGACTTCGCGCGAGCGATACGCGGGCGCACGGGTCAGATCGAGATCCCGCACCGCCCATCGTTCGCGGCGCGGGATCACTTCCCCTGTCGGACCGGGCACATACCATCGCACTCCGGCCTCGCGTTGCAGCCACCACGCCACCGCGAAACCGGTGCCTTCCGGTGTGGCCGCCTCGATCAAGACCCGCCCGGCTCCCGCGCGAATCCGGAACGAATCGGGACCGGTCTCGCCCGCCTTCAGTTCGAGCAAATCTTGGCCGGCCACGAGCGGAGTTCCCCGCTCGGCCGCCGCGCGCGTGCGACCGACAAAAATTCCCCGGCGCTCCGCCGCGTTTTCCACGCGCACCGACCAACCAAGGCCGGACATCAGCCCGAGGACTCTCGCCAACTCGTCGGCCGCCGCCCGCTCGTCGGCCGTTGATTCGCTCGAAACGAAAATCGGCGACAAAACCCGGCCTTCGCGGAAAATTTCCGTTTCCGCCGCAGCCCACAAAGCGCACCCGAAAACCAGCCCCACCCACCGGAGAAACCAAAAGCTTCGGCGGCAATCAGTCATCGATTCCCGCCTTTTTTTCGGCTTTCGCCACCGTCCGGTAAACTCCAAGCAACGAGAGCACAGGGACCAACACCGCGGCTACGCCGGCGCCCGGACCTTGCGCCAGCCAGTAGGCACCGGTCGCCGCGCACAAAAGACACCACCCGCCGTAGAGCGCACTGACCTCGGCGTGACTTCGACCGGTTCGCACCAGCCGTTGATAAAGGTGCGACCGGTGCGCTTTCCAAACCGGTTCGAATCTTCGGGCTCGCCGCAGGAAGGTGAAAAAACCGTCGCCTACGAACGGCCAAACGGCGAGCAGGGCAAAAATCGGCACCAGCGCTCCCGATCCGGTGGCGCCCACCACGCCCAGTTCGCGCCCGGCGATCAGGGGCAGCACGCCAAAACAATAGCCGAGAAACGCGCTGCCGACATCACCCATAAAAATTTTCGCCGGTGACCAATTGTGCAGCAGGAAACCCGCCCCGCCGCCCGCCAACACCAGTCCGATCATCGTCACCGCCGGCAGCCCCCAACCAATACCGCAGCCGGCCCACACCAAACCGGCAACGAGCCCCTGCACCCCGGCGATGCCATCGATTCCGTCCATGAAGTTATACACGTTGGTCAGTCCCACGATCCACACCACCGTGATCACCGGTGCCAGCCACCCGGGAGCCCAAACCCCGACCCCCGGCAAAACCACCTCAACCGGAGTTCCGATCCACCAGACCGCCGCCCCGGCGGCCCCGATGTGACACAAAAAACGCACTCCGGCGCCCAACGAAACGAAATCGTCCCGCAGGCTCACCGCTCCGATAAACAAGGCCGCGACGAGAAAAACCAAAACTCCGGTTTTCAACTCTTCCGGCTGGGCATTCCCCGCCAGCCACCACCCGAGCGCCCCGGCCAGCGTAAGCACGAAGCCGATTCCGCCGCCGCGCGGCGTCACCCGGGTGTGCAAGCTCCGCTCGTTGGGCCGGTCGACCAAACCGATTCGCGGCGCGAGCCGGATCAGCAACCAGACGAGCACCCAACTCGCCAGCATCGCGCCCGAAAATCCCCCGAAAAGCCCCAAGATGTCAGCGTGCATCGCGTGAAGGGATCAACTGATTCGCCTCGATGTAGCGTCCGAGCGCCAGCAGCGCCCACAACCGGCGCGCATCTTTCTGGGAGCGATTGACCCGAAGAGCCTCAACCCGGCTCTCGGGCTCGAAGTCAAGGCCGACCGCGTCCCGCAGCACCGCGCCGGCGTTGGCGAGATCGGACGCCAAAGGGCCCGTGAGCCAGCCCACATAATCCATGGTAAATCCGCGCTTGGGCATTGCCGCCTGACGGCGGGACTCCGGCGAAAGTAGGGCGGCCAGCCTTGGTTTTGGACCACCTTCGGCGGCGGTCATGCACTCCGGGGCGCGCAACACGCACTCCATGTAGCGACGCCCAAGAAACGGAACCCGGAGTTCCTGCTGGTTGGCCATCGTCGCCCAATCGCAATCCCGCAGCAAGGTGTTCAAAAGGTAACCGCGCAATTCCGTCAGCCGAATTTGCTCCCGCACGTCCTGCCCCAAAAATGCCGACTGATCCACGAAGGGCGGAGACCAACCCGGCCCCACCCCGCCACCGCCCGGCCACAGCGCCGCGATCTGGGCGACCGTGAAGAAACGTCGTTTCTCCATATCCACCTGCCACGCCGAGGGCGCTGCGGCGAGCATCCCCGCCAAACGGTCGCCCGGCACCGCGCCGGCGCCCCACCTCAATCCGGCAACGGCGAGCTGCGACAGCGTCCGCCGCAACGGCCCCGCAGCTTTGACCGCCGCAATCAATCGCCCCAACGAGCGCGCATGACCATAAGCCCCGTGCAATTCGTCGGCGCCGGTGCCGGCCAGCACCGCGACCAACCCTTCCTTTCGCGCCGCCCGCGAAACAAGATAGGTGTTCATTCCATCCGACGAGGGCAGATCCATTGCCGCCAGACCGTCCCTGACCCACGAACTCACTTCCGCTTCGTTCAACTGGACCAACAGATGGTGGACCCCGGCGCGCCGGGCCGACTTCATCGCAACGGCGCCTTCGTTATACTCCGTGAGGCCACCTCCCAGCGTGAAGGCCACGATCTTTTCTTTCCCGGCCGCCGCGGCCAATTCCAGCAGCAACGTCGAATCGATCCCGCCGGACAAAAACACGCCCAACGGCACGTCGGAAACCATCTGCTCGCGCACCGTCGCGGCCAAGCAGGCTTGATGCTCTTCCAGCCACCCTTTCGCATCGATCGCGGCTCCAGTGGCCTGCCGCTCGGGCAGCCAAAACGGCCGCGTGACCAAAGCCCCGGGTGCCCCTTCGTCGAGCCGGATCACCCCGTAGTGTCCCGGCGGAAACGCCCGCACGCCCTCGACCAACGTCCGCGGTTCCTGGCAGGAACCGAAGCGCAGATAGTCCGCCAGCGCCACCCGATCGAGCCGGTTCTCGATCAGACCGGAGCCCGTGATCGCCCGCACTTCGGACGCAAACAACAGCCCGCCGTCCCGCGTGCGCGTGAAGTAAAGCGGCTTGATCCCCGCGTGGTCGCGACCCAACACGAGCCTCCGTTGCGGCCCGTCGTAAACGGCAAACGCAAACATGCCGTCGAGCCGGGCGAAGACCTCGACCCCCCACTCGGCAAATCCCCGCAGCAGGACCTCCGTATCGCCGGCACTGCGAAACCGGTGCCCCCGCGCGGTCAACTCGGACCGCAGCGCGGGGAAGTTGTAGATCTCGCCGTTGAAAACCAACACCAACTCTTCGCCGACACGCGGATCGACGGCCGGCAACCGCATGGGCTGCGCCGAAGCTTCGGAGAGGTCGATGATCTTGAGCCGTGTGTGCACCAACTGGAGATGCGCGCCATCGGCAAAT
>CALSBN010000110.1:0-15462 GCA_943373185.1 Opitutus sp. GAS368
CCAGACCGAAGACGGCGGCGAAGAAGACGCCCAGGGAATTGAGCCAGATCCCGGCTTGAAGGAGGCCGAAGGGCACCTGAAGCCAGGTGAACACCTGTTCGCTGGCGGCGCCGAAACGGGTGCGGATGGCCTGGATGCTCGTGACCACCCGAAGCTGGCGGAAACGAGGGCCGAAGTGGTAGGCGTTGACGAGAAAGCCGAGGGAATTGCCGATGTAGATGATGATGATCGGCCAGCCGTCGCTGTAGGCTTTGCTGGAGGCACCGGTGAACGTCCACGCGCTGAAAGCGACCATGAAGGCGGAACCGCCGACCATCCACCAGAGGGCTTTGCCGCCGCCGCGAAAATATTCGGAGACGTTGGTCACGAACTTCCGGAAGACCCAACTGATCGCCAGCATGTAGACGAAATAGAAGATGAGGACGGCGTAGTCGTAGGATGTCATGGGTGGGGGCGTGGGCAGAAAGCGGCCGCAGTTCCGATCCAACAGTTATAATTATGAACTGCCAAGGTAGAAACGAGCGTTCGGGCGGGCAAGGGCGGAGGGTGGGTCGGAGACTTCGCCCTACTTGGGGGCAGGCCCGGTCGAGTTGCCGATGACGAGGGGGCCGGGCAGCATCAGATCGGTGTAGCCCTCGTCGGGCATGTTTTCCCCGAGCACGAGACGGGCGGCGGTCTCGCCGAGTTTGTCGGGGCTGGTCCCGGCACCGGTGATGCGGAGCGCGCCCTCGATGCTCAGGCGGGAGACGTCGGCGGACGCGAGGCTGAGGTCGGCCGGGACTTTCCAGCCTTCGCGTTGGAGCGCGAGCGCGGCGCCGTAAGCCATTTGGGTGTTGTAGGTGACGAAGGCGGTGGGGAAGTCACGGCGCTTGGCGTGGGGGAGCAGCGCATGAATGGCTTCGCCGCCCTCGGCGCGGTCGGCCTCGGCGACGACGGTGGTGTAGCGCGGGTCGAGGCTCAGGTCGTGGGCGTTGAGGGCGTTCTTGAGCGCGAGCAGTCGGGCATCGTGCCGACCGAGGGCGGCGTTGCCGCCGAGCCAGCCGATCCGGCGGTGGCCGAGGCCGTGAAGGTGGCGGACGACCTCGGTCAAGGCCTGGGGTTCGTTGCCCAAGACCGAGTGACAGAGCCCGCGGTAGTGCGCCGAGACGGCGACCACGCGACGCGTGAGCCGGGTGAGTTCGGACATGAACGGCAGGGCCACCTCGCCGAGGACGACGACGCCGCCAATTTCATGGCTGGGGTGCAAAATCTGGCCGAGTTTGGCGGGCGTGAGTTCATCCTCGGCGCCCAGAAAGACGGAGCGGTAACCCCGGGCTTCGAGCCCGTGGTGCAAGCCGTGTTGGACGTGCCCGAAGTAAGTGCTCGGGATGTAGAGCCGCAGCGGAGCGCGGAGGATGAAACCAATCTGTTTGACCCGGGAGGAATCCGGCGAGGAGTCCACCCTCATGCCCTTGGGCAAGTAGCCGGCGCGGACGGCGTGGTCCCAGATGCGTTTGTAGGTGTCCGGGTTTATGCCCGCGCTGCGACCGTTGAGGGCGAGGGAGACCAGCGCCTGGGAGATGCCGAGTTGGTCGGCCAGCTGGGTTTGGGAGATTTTGCGGGGGCGGGGCATGGCCGCCGAGGTTTAATAACAACCAAAACGGGGCAATAAATTATTAGTCGGCGGGAGATTGAAGCCAAGGCCGAGGCTTTGGCCGGACCTTAGCGCACCCACGTCGGGATTACGCCCGCCTCAATCCCGAAGACGAAACGCCCCAGCAACAGCACGAGGCCGATGATGATGGGCACGAGCAAGACATTGAGCCACATGCCGGCTTTGGCCATCTGCGGGAGGGTGACGTGGCCGCTGCCGAAGACGATCGCGTTGGGTGGCGTGCCCACGGGCAGCATGTAGGAGCAGTTGGCGGCGAGCGCGGTGGGGATCAGGAAAAGGAGGGGATTTTCCCCGAGGCTGGTGCCGAGTGCCGCCGCGATGGGCAAAAAGGTCGCGGCGGTCGCCGTGTTGCTCGTCAGCTCGGTGAGCATCAAAATCCCGAAGCAGACGACGCAGAGGATCGCCATCATCGGAATGCCTTCGAGCCCGGCGCACAGCGTGCCAAGGTAGCGCGAGAGGCCGTGCTTCTCGATGTTACCGGCGAGGCTCAGACCGCCGCCGAAAAGCAGAAGAACATCCCAAGGCATCGTCTTGGTCGCCTCCCAGTTCATCAGAAATTCTCCGCGCTTCAGGTTGATCGGAATGAAAAAAAGCGCGAGTCCGCCCATGATGGCGATGGTGGTGTCGGTCAGCAGAGGCAGGCTTTTGACGAGCAGGGGCTGAAAGATCCAGCCGAGGGCCGTGAACATGAACACCACAAGCACACCGATTTCGCCGCGCGACCACGACCCGAGGCCGGCGCGCTCGGACCGGATGCGTTCCGCCATGCCGGGGATTTCGCCCTTTTCGAGTTTGAAGCTCACCCGCGTCAGCACGAGATAGACGGCGGGCAGGGCGATGAGCATCACGGGCACACCGAGCAGCATCCACTGGCCGAAGCCGATGTTGAAGCCGTAGACCTTGCCCACGTAGGCCGCGAGCAGGGCGTTGGGCGGCGTGCCGATCAACGTGGCCATTCCGCCTGTCGTCGCGCCGTAGGCCACGGCCAACATCAGCGCGGCCCCGAATGTTTTCCGGGCGCGGACGTTGTCGCCCGTTGCCGGCATCATTTGGATGATCGACACGGCGATGGGCAGCATCATCAGCGCGGTGGCGGTGTTGCTGACCCACATGCTGACAGCCGCCGAAGCGAGCAGAAATCCGCCGACGAGGCGGGAGGGTTGCGTGCCCATCGCTCCGATCAGGTTGATGGCGACGCGCCGATGAAGACCCCACCGCTGCATCGCGAGGGCGATCAAGAAGCCGCCGAAGAAAAGATAAATCACCGGATTCGCAAACGGTGCGGCCGTCTCGCGGATGTCGCCGAGATGGAGCGCGGGAAACAAGACGAGCGGGAGCAACGCGGTCACCGGGATGGGCACGGACTCGCAGATCCAAAACACCGCCATCAACATCGCGGCACCGGCCGTGCGCCAGCCTTCGACGCTCAGGCCGTCGGGCGGCGGCAGAAGCAATGTGACCAGCAATGCGCCCGGTCCGAGGATCCAGCCCGACCATTGGCGCATGCCGAAGTGGGCCGGATGTTCGATTGCGCCAGTGGCGGCGGCTTTGGCTTCCGCGATGAGGTGGGGGTGGTGCGACACGGGATTTTAGTTATTGGGTAAGCAAATGAACCGGGACCGGCGGGAGCAGAAGCTCAGCCGTTTTTTCCGAGACTGACCGGGGTGAACGACTCCAGCGTCCGTTTGGGATTCTGCGCCGTCAATTCATCGAATGCCACCTGTTGCAAAGCGGTCGCCTGCGCGGAGGAGAGGCCAAGCTCGAAGGCCGAACGCTCGTCTTTCCCGAGCGAGCGCGGGTCGAGGCCGGTGAGATCGCCGAAAATCACCAGTGCCTCCAGGTAGTAGCCGTGGGAGCTCGCGTGATAATGATCGTGGGTCCAGAGGACGACTTGGCCGAAAGCCACACCGTCGTAGGGATTCGGATCGGCCACTCCGGTCGCCATCGCGCGATTCCAGGCTTCGCCCACCGGGATGACTCCGCGAATCAAAGGCGTGGTGGCGGCGGCTTGGTCGTAGGCGGCGCGAACGTCTTTGGCCATCTGCTCGATGGGCTTGCCGTGCCAGTGGCCTTTCGCCGGGTAAACCTGATCGGCGCGCGACCAGGTGGCCAGCAGGCGAATATCGACCGCCGGATTGTGGCGGTGCAACAGTTCGGCAAGTTGTTTGGCCGAGCGGATGAGGACATCGGGATTTCCGGGTTTTTCGCGGTTGAGCAGGCTGTGGCTCTGCATCACGACGCGATCCCAAGGCCGGCCGATGAGGTCGGCTTTTTTCTCCAGGTGAAAGTCGAGGCCCATGCCGCCGACGGTTTGGAGGCTGACTTGGAAGTCGAGGCCGGCCTGCGTCGCGAAGGTCTTGAAAACAGCGGGCACGCCACCGATGCCTCCGCCGTTTAGATCGGTGACGGTGTGGGCCCGGTGAAAGCGGACGGCGGAACCGGAGCCAAAAATAAAGCTGTTTCCGATGAACAGCACGCTGCCCATCGGCTTGGGGGCGGAAACGACGGCAACCGCCGGGGCCGGAGCGGTTGAGGGGGCGGGCTGCGATTGGGCGAGCAGGGCTGAGGTGAGGACGGGCAACAGCAGCGCGCAGGAAACCAAGGAGCGGGCAATTTTGGCATTCATTGGGCGAAACGGATTCGGGGTGATAACGGCGGGCGGGGTGAAGCCTAGATGCCGTCGCCGGCGGTGAGGGCCAGTTCGACGTCGAGGGGGCGGCGGGAGTTTTCCTCGGCGTAGGCTTCCATGAAATCGTTCCACGCGGGGGCGGCCGCCAGGTAGACCGGCGCGGGCCGCTGGGCGGTCACGCTCACGTGGCGGCCGATCGGCAGATTGATGATGTAGCCGAGATTGTCGGGATCGTAGTCGAGCGGTTGGAGCTCGCCCGATTCGGTATGGGCGCGCGCCAGCAGCGTGTAGTTGCCCGGTGCGGTGACCGTCCACAAGGTTTCCCACTGGCACCAGCAATAGGCTTGGCGGATGCCCTTGAGCCGGGCGGCCTGCCACGTGCGGCCACCATCCGTGGAAACATCGACGCGCGCGATGCGTTCCTCGCCGGCCCAGGCCAAGCCGGCGACATGATGGCTGCCGAGGCCGATGTTTGCGCCTTCGGGCGGTTGCAAAATCGCGCTCTTCACCGCGCCTGCGCCGATGGGCTGACGGATCTTGCCGCCGGGGCCGGGCCGGTTGACCGAGTATTTGGTCGTTTGAAAAAAGCCCGGATAGGCGTGGTCGATCACGCGCATGGCGCGCAGCCACTTCACCGAGGCGACACCATAATGGCCCGGCACGAAGAGCCGCATTGGCGCGCCGTGGTTCGGTTCCAGCCGCTCGCCGTTCATGCGCAGGGCGATGATTGTGTCGGGATGCAGCGCTTTCGCGAGCGGCAGGCTGCGGGAAAAATTCATGGCGTGGCCATGCTCCTCACCGTGATCGGCGCCGTCGAAGACCACTTCCTTCGCGCCGGCGGCGAGGCCGGTGGACTCGAGCAACGTATGCAGCCGCACGCCGCTCCACTCCGCGTTGCCGATGGCGCCGGCGCCCCACTGCACACCCTCGGCCCGTTGCCGCAGGAACGAGCGGCCGTTGCCGGCGCATTCGACGGTCGCAAACACGGCGTGCTGCGGCATCGCCGCGAGCTGGGCGAACGTCCATGAGGTCGGCCGGGCGACGAGACCACCGAGCGTGCACTCCCAGTTTGCCGCGTCGGAAACGGCGGGCGGCTCGAAGTGGTTGCGGACAAAGAAGAGCCGGTTCGGAGTGACCCAACCGGCGGAGTTTTCCAGCGGAGTTTCGCTGTTCTCCGGGGACGCCGTGACGATTTTTCGTTGGGGATTCATAGAAAGGACGCGGGGTAAGCAGCGTCGGTGATTCACACCGCAAGATCACGCGGGATCGGGCAAGGCGGAAAGCGGGGGGAAGCACCTCGCCTCTAGCCGTCGGCGCCTAACAAGTTCGCTTTGTTTTGCATCTGCTATCGCGAAAACACGCTTGCCGCGGTCAGAGGAGGTTAACGACCTCAGTCCTTGTTTTTTCCGGGCTTGGGTATCTTGCGTGGTCGGCGGCTTGAAGCGGTTCGAGACACGGTTTCCTGAGGGTCCCCAGCGAGAATCGAGGGTTCAACGTCAAAATCGATCAACTCACACGGCTTGAGTCCGCAGGCCTTGGCGAGTTTTTCGAAAGTGGAGAAATGGAACTCGTTTTTGCGACCGGCCTCGAGCGCTTGGTAGTGCTTATACTTCAAGCCCGCGCGCTCGGCGAATGTCTCTTGGCTGAGTCCGAGCACCTTTCGGAGCTCCTTTACCCGCATTAGCAGACGTTTCGCCGTGTCGTTTGTCACAGCGAACTTTAGCCGGAGCGTGTTTACCCGAACACACCCCCGGCGGTAGTGAGCTCTTTAAACCCCCTTGGCGGTAGTGCGGAGTCGTGCCCTGAATGACTCTGGTCAAATCTAGGCAACGCGTCGCCGATCACGGGGAGGTCTTCACGCCCGCATGGATGGTCGAGGCGATGCTCGACTTGGTGAAGGGCGAGACCGAGCGCATCGATTCGCGTTTTTTGGAACCGGCCTGCGGGGACGGCAACTTCTTGGTGCAGATTCTGCGGCGTAAACTCGCCCGCGTGGAGCTGGATTACGGCAAATCCGACTTTGAGAAACGGCACTTCGCGCTGCTCGGTTTGATGTGCATCTACGGGATCGAGCTGCTCCCCGACAATATTGCCGAGTGCCGCGCCAATCTGCTGGAGATCGGACAAAGGCTTCGCTGCCGAGGTGGCGGATGACGCCGTTGACCTCGCCGGGTTTCGCGGCGGCGATAATTTCGAACTTCAGATTCAGGCCCAATTTGGTTTCAGCTCTTGCTTCACGTGACCCGGGATTTAGGTTTCGCGCATGAGTATTGAGGTCTTGAAACAAGAGCTCGCCGGTCTGGCGCCGGCCGATCGTTCCCGGATCATGGCGTTTCTTTTGTCGCTCCAGGATGGTCAGGATGCCTCATACCGCGGGGTGCTCGCAGGGAAGATCGATGATCGGGATCCCAAGCGCTGGGTTTCCATTGAAGAACTCGATCGTCGTTTGGCGGCCAAACAAGACTGAGCGGCCGATATGGCCTTGTTCCGGCTGCTCATCGATTACGAAGTAGTCGTATACGTGGAAGGGCTCCCGAAGACCGACCGGCGCGCGATCCGGGACCGACTGGTTGAAATTCGAGATTTTCCCGCTCATCGCTCGGATTACGTCGAGCACGATGCCGTCGGTCGGGAGGTGGCGATCAACATCTGCGGCGCGTTTGCGATCAAGTTCTGGGTGGATCACGCCGACCAGCAGATCAAAATTCTCGACGTCCATCCGGCTGACCGGAGGCGTTAGAATTCTCCGGGCGGTTTATACCAGTCGTCCGATCCTTTTGCATCTTTGGGCTCGACCTTGGTCGATGCCTACGTTGCTGGCCAGCGAGCGCGGCGCGGACCAAGGTCCGGCTACGGATAAATGCATCGGGCGATCGTTCTTATTCGTCTGCTTCTTTTTTTCCGGAGTGGCGTTTCCCGAGCAGCAGGCCACGCGGCGCGACCGTGCGGTCGACAGCAGTCAGGTGGACGTGGAGGCGGCGGGGTTCGGCGACCCCGCCCTACATTCCGAAGGCGCGGTCAGCGGTAGAGCCAGTAGCGCTTGCTCTGTTCTTGGTAAAGGCGGGCCTGTTCGCGCCATTGTTTGAACCAAAAATCGAGGTCGATGCGGGCGCCGTCACGCTGGAGGGCGCGGACAAAGGCTTCGCTGCCGAGATGGCGGATGAAGCCGTTGACCTCGCCGGGCTTTGCGGCGGCGAACGGGTTTTTTGGCTCCAATTTGCAGGCGAGGCGCATGAGATGGAAACCGAGCTCGGTGGGCTGCCAGGCGTCGAAATCGGAGATCTCGGTGTAGATGCCGACGGCGGGTTTGCCGGTCCGGGTGTTGGGCACGCTGATGGTGCGGAAGCGAACGCCGGCGACCGGCAAGGCGCGGAGTTCTTTTTCGAGCGCTTCGCGGGGAGTGGTTTTGTGGGACACGCCGCGGAAGATATGTTCGGAGCCGACGCCGCTGCGAAAGCCGCCGAGGTAGGTGCCGAGGCCCGTCATCGGGTAGCCGATCACCGCCGCGTAATCTTGGATGCCGCCGGACGTGGGCACCCACGTGAGCCCGGTTTCGGGCCAGCGCATCGAGCGGGTCCAACCGCGCATGGGAATGACGGTGAGTTTGCCGGCGGCGCGTTGCGCGGGCGTAACGTCGATGCCGCCGGGGGCCTGGGCGTCGCGGGCGAGCCGGGCGAGTTCGCCCATGGTGAGGCCGTGGACGTAAGGCACGCGGAAGGCGCCGACGTAGCTCATCCATTTGGCGTCGAGCGGAGGACCGTCGACCTTTAGGCCGCCGAGGGGATTGGGTCGGTCGAGGACGATGAGTTCTTTGCCGTTTTCGAAGCAGGCTTCGAGGGCGAGTTTCATCGCGCTGGTGAACGTGTAGCTCCGCGTGCCGATGTCCTGCAGGTCGACGACGAGGGCGTCGATGTCTTTGAGCTGGGCGGGGGAGGCTTTGAAGCTTTTGCCTTTGTAGGCGACGCCGCTGTAAAGCGAGTAGACCATGAGGCCGGTGCGCGGGTCGATCTGGTCGGGATACTTTTTCTCGGCGGGAAGCGCGCCGTAGACGCCGTGTTCGCCCGCGTAGAGGGCGACGAGTTTCACGCCGGGGGCGCGCCGGAGGACATCGACCGTGCTGACGCCGTTGCGATTCACGCCGGCGGGATGGGTGAGGAGGCCGAGGCGTTTCCCGCGCACCGCGGCGAAACCGTCGGCCTCGAGGACATCGATGCCGAGCATGACGCGTGGGGCGGGATCGGCCCGCGGCAGGGTGAAGTAGACCCGGGGGGGCGGGGTCTTTGCCGCGGGAGCGGCGGCGGGCCGGGTTGACGGGGCGGCGGGAGTGGCGGCGCAACCGAAGAGGCCGAAGGTGGCCGTCGCGAGGGCGACGAAGAATCGGACGGCAGAAACGCGCTCGGGGACGGCCATGGGTTTCGTAAGCGTTGCGTGGGGTGCTCAGGCCGTCGAGCCGGAAGGTGACGCTGGATCAAACGTGCGGCCGACGGCAGCCGTGAGGTTGGCGGCGGCGGCGCGGAGGGCGGCGGGCAGGGGCGTGCCGGGAGGCGTGATCGCGTGCAGGGCCAGGCCGGGGACGGGTGCGGCCGTGATGGCACCGGCGAAGACGTGGGTCGGTTTGCCGAGGGCGGCGGCGCGGGCGGCGAGAGCGCCGGGGCCTTTGCCACTGAGCGAGCTGGCGTCGAAACGACCCTCGCCGGTGAGGACAAGATCGGCGGCGGCGAGGCGGGAATCGAGATCGAGCCAAGCAGAGACGAGGTCGAAGCCGGATATGAGTTGCGCGGAGGCTGCCGCCATGAGGCCGAACGAAATGCCGCCGGCCGCACCGGCGCCGGGGACGTCCATGAGGGTGTCGGGCTTCGCGCCGTGGGTGCAGAGCAGCAGGGCGAGGCGGGCGGCTTCGTTGTCGAGGCGGCCGAGGTCGGCGGGGCGGAGGCCTTTTTGCGGGCCGTAAATCGCGGCGGCACCGTTGGGGCCGAGGAGGGGATTGGCGACGTCGCAGGCGATCCGCAGCGGGGGCAGGTCGGTGGGCAACGTGCCGTCGATCCGGGCGATTTCGGGCCAACCTGCGGGCGTGGGCGGGTCGATCAGCGCACCGGTGGCAGAGACGAAGTTGAGCCCGAGGGCGGCGAGGGCGCCGAGGCCAAGGTCGCTGGTGGCGCTGCCGCCGAGCCCGAGCAAAATGGCAGCGACGCCGGGACGGGCGGCGAGGCGGATGAGTTCGCCGGTGCCGGTGGTCGAGGTGAGCCAAGGATCGCGGGCCTCCGGCGCAAGCAGAGCGAGGCCGGATGCGGCGGCCATCTCGATGATCGCGACGCGGGCGTCACCGTGGAGTTGAGAGTTGAGAGCTGAGAGTTGAGAGTCCGGAAGATCGAGCAGGTGGCGGGCGGCGACGGGGATTTTGGCGAGCGGGACGAAACCAAGCCGGGCGACGACGGGTTCGCCGCGCGGGCCGGTGACGGTGTGCGCCTCAAATGTGCCGCCGAGAGCTTGGGTGAGGATCTCGCAAAAGCCTTCGCCGCCATCGGTGAGCGGGCACGAGTCGAGGGTCCAATCGGGCCGGCGGGCGCGGAGGCTCCCGGCCGCGAGGGCGCAGGCCTGGGGGGCGGAGAGGGCGTCCTTGAATTTGTCGAAGGCGAGCAGCGCGCGCATGGCGGTTGAAGCTGCGAGGAGCGGCGGGCGGGGTGAAAGCTATTTCGGTTGGGTGAGCGAAGTCTGGTGCGGGAAACCCGGGGATCAGGTTCTCTGCGGCAAGAACGACCGCCGCGGTTGGCCGGCACCGGGCGCACTCAAGCCGCCGGACCACGCACCTTGGACCAATTGAAGGCGGGGAGAGCGGTGGGTGCCGGTTTCCCAGCGTTGCACTTTTTCTATGAGAAGATCTGTGGCGTCGGCGCCGATCTGGGCTTCGTCCTGGCGAATTCCGGCCATGGCCTCACCGGGGCCGTGCACTGAAAGCGAAACCAGTCCCACCTCGCGGGGTGCCCGGCCCATCAGTTCCTCGTTGCGAAGGGCGAAGATCACGGCGTCCACCCGATGCCGGGCAATCCACGGGTTGAGCTGGGGCGGAAGTTCTTCGCGCGTCTCCGGCATCAGGGCGGGCACGCGCTGACGGGCGGGCAAGGACTGTTGAGCAACGAGAAAACCGGACAACCAGCGATGTTCGAGGCGGCGGCTGACGTTGGCCGCCACGGCCAGTCCGATGCGGCGGTAGCCGAGCGCCCACGTCTGTTCAAAAGCGATCTGCAGACTGCGAAAGTGGTCATCGGCGATGCGGTCGATCGCGGGGTCGATGATACTGGTGCCGAGGCCGACCGCAGCAAAATCGGTGAGTTCAAAATCGAGTGTGCGTTGATTTCCGGGCAACGGGGCGACCATGATGCCGTGAATGCCCCGGGTCTTCAGCAAAACCGAGAGGCGTTTGGGGCTGATTCGCGGGCCGGACAGGGAGAATTCTTCAAGCCGAAAGCCTCGCTGCACGGCACGGGCCGACGCCGAGGCGTAAAAGCTCCGCAAGACTGCGGCGGAGCGCCACGCATCATTCGGGGTATCGGCGGTCAGATAGGCGAGAGTGGCTTGGAAAGGCGCAGCCTTGGCCGGCGAACGTCGCGTGCGCATGAGCGCGGCGACGAGCGGATTTTTGCGGTAGCCGAGTTGCGCGGCGGCTTTGTGGATACGTTCGCGGGTGGTGGCGGGAATACTGGGGTGATCCTGCAAAGCCAGTGAAACGGCCGAGCGCGACACTCCGGCCAAATCGGCAACTTCGCGCATGGAGACGAGTCCGGGTGCTTTAACGGCAGTCGGAGATTTGGACAGTTTCAGTTTCATCGCACGGGCGGTTGCAGGGTGTAACCGCACTTTGGATTCGGATACGTGGGCGGGTGTTTAGGTGATGGGAAACGATGATCGAAGGGGAAATCGGCGCGAGCAGCGTGGACAAGCGAGTCTTACTCAACAATGCCAGTAGACTATCCTTTGCCAATAAGTCGTTCGCAAAGTTAAGTCCGTTTAAACCCCAAACCCAATGAAAATTGATTTCTTCACGGCGTCTCGTCGCGTGTTTCTGTCCGGATGTCTGGCCGGAGCTCTATTGACCTCGACCTTGTCCGGTCAGGCGGTGTCCGAGCCCGCCGCCCAGCGAGCGGCCGCGCTTGAGGAGGCGGTCCAACTCTCGCCCTTCGTGCTTTCGACGGAGCGCGATACGGGATGGTCGGCCAACGACACGTTGTCGGCGAATCGCACCAAGCAGGCCTTGAAGGACGTGCCGGTGAACATCGATGCGATCACGGCGGACTTCATTCAGGATCTTGGGCTCTTTTCGGCGGACGATGTGGCCGGATATGTCGCCAACGTTTACGCGGCGCCGGTGATGGAAAACGACAACGCCAAGGGCAACTTTGCGTTTCGCGGTCTCAGCCAGACGAACAACGTCAGCCGGAATTACTTCCGTTGGTATATCCCGTCGGACACCTACAACGTCGAGCGCATCGACTTTGGCAAAGGCTCGAATTCGCTCATCTTCGGCGAGGTCGAACCCGGTGGTAACGGCGCGGTCTTCACGAAGCGTCCGCGCTATGCGAACTTCGGTGAGGTGATGGCGTTCTACAACAGCGATGGAGCCTATCGCGGGCAGTTGGATTACAACCGAAAGATTGGGTCGAATCTCGCCCTGCGGTTCAACGCCGTGCGTCGTCAGGACCGGACGTTTCAGGACGCCTCCACTTACAAATTTGCCGGGGAAACGATCGCGGCGCTTTGGCAGCCGTTCAAGACCACCTCGATCAGGTTCGAGGCCGAGCAGGGCAGCTATGAAAACGCCCGGGGGTTTGCCGGCATCTTTGTGCGCGAGCAATCGGGCCGCGGCCTGAGTTTCAACACGGCGGGAACCTACTACACCTCGGACCGCGTTTGGATTCCATCGGCGCCTTTACCGGCAATCGACCGGGGCGCCGCCAACGGCGTCTTCGGCGGCCAGCCGTCGCTGATCGAGGGGCAGTTCTTTGACGTGCAGATGCGCAATGCGGCCGGGCTGATCGTCGGCACGAAGCGGATCAACGCGTTCCCGAAAAAATACAACATCCGCGGCTCCTTCGACAATCACTCGCGGCCGTTTCACACCTACTCCGTCACCGTCGAGCAGCAGCTTGGGCCGATCAACACCGAGCTCGCCTACAATTATCAGACGCAGCAGGAGGAGCGGAACGATAACTCCTTCGACCAGACGATCAGCGTCGACGTCAAGGGTCGCCCCTTCATCGACTCGTCGCTCGACCGGAAGCATTTTCGCAACGACGTCCACGCCTTCCGCGGGTCGGCGGTATATCGCTTCGACCGGTTTAAGTGGATGCAGCAGATCCTCGTCGCCAGCGCCGAATATCGTGAAGATCAGGTGCTGAACCTGCGTTGGCAGTATTTCAACACCAAGCCGGTTGAGAACGGCACGGCGACGACGATCAACACGACCAACGATCGTGGCCGACTCCGCATTTATCTCGATGATCCGGCTTTCTATTCGCGGGAGATCTTTGATCGGATGAAGCCGGACGTGCTGCCGGTCACCAATGCGGTCAACATGGTGGCGCTCCGGTATTTTGCCTCCGGCACGTCGGCGACAGACGGCACGGAGTGGCGCCAAGCCTACTCCGGTTCGCTCTCGGCCAGCGGCCGATACTTCAACGGCAAACTTCTCTCACTGTTCGGAGTGCGCAGCGATTTTGGCCGCAGCTGGGACTACCTCGCGCTGCGCAAGGAAGGCCGTTGGAATGAGGATATCGCACCGCCAAGCCGCAAAGACGCGTTGCCCGGCGAATACGCGCAAAATCGGAATCTGCGGCTCTCAAACACGAGCTTCACCGGCGGCCTCACCTATGTGCTGACGAAGAACATCAACGTCTACGGAGTCTACTCCGAGTCGTTCCGGTTTCAGGATGCCCGCACCTTTGATCGGCAGACGATCGGCCCGATTGATGGCGTGACGAAGGAAGTGGGTCTCAAAGGCACGCTCCTCGACGAGCGCGTTTCCTTCACCTTGGGCGCGTTCGAGATCGACCGGCAAAACGTGGTGCTGAGTTGGAACAACCTGGTGAGCTTTTCCGATACGCAGACAGAGGACCTGATGAATCCCAACAACGTCCTGCCCGGTGATCCGAACTACAAATTCCGCGAACCCGGCACGGCCAGCGCGTCCCGCAATTTCACCGCCGTAGAGCAGTCGAAGGGCTTCGATCTCACGTTGATGGCCCGCCCGGTGAAGGGCGTGCAACTGCGGCTCACCGTCGGTCGCGCCAAGGTCGCGAGCCAACCGGATTTGTCCTCGTTCCGGGCCTACTATGAGGCGGCGCAAAAGCGGCCGGACGAAAGTCCGACGTTGCTCTTGGATGCGAAGAACCTGCTCGACACGCTCGACAATTCCGCCGGTGCCACCGGAGCACGCGCCGCGCCTTGGTCGGCGAGTTGGGTGGCGGACTACGCGTTCGCCAAGGATGCGCCCGGCGTCCTCCGCGGCGTGCGCATGGGCGTGAACGGCATCTGGCGGGACAACTATCTCTTTGGTGTTCCCAACCGCCAAAAGATGATCGGTGGCTCGTCCCACCTCGTGCATGCCTATGTCATGCGCGATCAGAAAATCTGGGGCCAGCAGACGCGCATTCGGGTCGGCGTCAGAAATCTGGTGGACCTCGAAAACAACGATGTCCGCAAGACCAGTTTCACCACGCTCGCGAGCGGCGCCAACGTCTACCGCTTCTCTTATGTGATGCCGCCGCAATACAGCGCGGAGGTCACCGTCAAATTCTGAACGAGTTCTCTTCATGAAACGCTTTGCCCATTTCCTCCCCC
This sequence comes from Opitutus sp. GAS368, assembly GCA_943373185.1. Classification (GTDB taxonomy): domain Bacteria; phylum Verrucomicrobiota; class Verrucomicrobiia; order Opitutales; family Opitutaceae; genus Tous-C4FEB. Next base: position 14,118 of record CALSBN010000110.1, read on the forward strand.
TGCTAGTCGCGACGGCCTCGGTGTTGGTTGCGGCCACCGCTCCGACGCCCGCCAAGCCCAACATCATCTTCATCCTCGCCGACGATTACGGGATCGGCGAAGTCGGCTGCTACGGCTCCGACAATTACAAGACGCCGAATATCGACGCGCTCGCTCGCGGCGGCACGCGCTACACGCACGGCTACACGATCTCACTTTGCGGGCCCTCGCGGGCGCAGATTCTCTCCGGCCGTTACGGCTTCCGCACCGGCGGCAGCAATCAGGATGCGGTCGGCGAAATCTCACCGGCCAAGGAGACATTGATCCCAAGCGTGCTGAAACCTGCCGGCTACGTCACGACGATGATCGGCAAGTGGAGCCAGTTTTCGCGGCAGCCGTCCGACTTCGGCTTCGACGACTATCTGCGCTACGCAGGCAGCGGGGCTTACTGGAACACCCAAGAACGGGTGAAAACCTACGTGGTCAACGGCGAGACGCGGCCTTTGCGCGATAAGGAATACATGCCCGATCTGATGCACCGGCATCTCGTCGAATTCATCACGAAGCATCGCGACCGTCCTTTTTACGCCCACTACTCGCTGTCGCACACGCACGGTGAAATTTTGCCGACGCCCGACAGCGCGCCCGACAGCAAAGACCATTATACGGACAATGTGGTCTATATGGATAAGTTAGTCGGCAAGCTGATGGCGGAGTTGGATCGGCTGCAGTTGCGCGAAAAGACACTCGTGATTTTCTTCGGTGACAACGGCACCACCGGCGGTCGGTCCGACCGCGCCACCATCGGCGGCCGACAATTGGCCGGAGCCAAAGGCTCGGTGCTTGATGGCGGCGGCCGCGTGCCGATGATCGTCAGCTGGCCGGGCGCAACCCCCGCCGGCCGGGTTTCCTCCGATCTGGTGGACTCCAGCGATTTTCTCCCGACGTTTGCCGAATTGGCGGGGGCCAAACTGCCGGAGAAAACCGTGATCGACGGCCGAAGTTTTGCCGCGCAGATGCTGGGAAAGAAGAGCGGACCGCGCTCATGGGTATTCCATCAGCTCGCGCGTAACTGGTATGTGCGCGAAACAGACTGGAAACTGAACCAAGCGGGTGAACTGTTCGACATGAGCGACGCGCCGTTTGTTGAGAAACCTGTCGCTCCCGGCACCGAAAGTCCCGCCGGCCAGGCCGCACGCCAACGACTCGCTGCCGCCCTCGCGCAATTGAATCCTGCCGGCGGCATCCCGGACACAGGCGATGAATCCGGCCGCCACGCGAAAAACGTCGAGCGCAAATCCAGGCGCGAAAAATCCAAGTAGTTGATCACGTCCGGCTCCGTCTTCCTCCCTTTATGAACCTCCTC
>CALSBN010000111.1:0-15332 GCA_943373185.1 Opitutus sp. GAS368
CGATCACGTCACCAACTCCGGCACCCTCGCCGTCTCCGGTGGCAGCCTCCTGTTTCAGAGCGGCACCACGCTCACCATCAACTCAGGCGGCACCGCCACCGTTTCGGGCGCGTCCAGCATCCTCTCTCTTTACGGTCTCGCCAACGCCGGCTCCCTCTCCGTCGCCAACAGCGGCCTCATCCAACTCGCCGGCACCGTCACCACCGCCGACCTTGGCCTACTTTCGATCTCCTCCGGCGGTGTCATCCGGCTCACCGGCACAATCAACAACGCTTCCGCCACCCTCGCCGCCCCTTCCGGCGGCGCCATCACCCTCTTCGGTGGCACCATCACCGGCGGCACCGTCGCCTCGGGCGCGCTGACGTTCACCTCTTCCGGCGGCACCCTCGACGGCGCAACCGTCTCCGGGAACATCACCCTCGCCAGCGGCGAAGTCCTCACCCTGAAAAACTCCGGCGGCGCCACCGGCACCACCACAGTCAACAACGCCACCCTCTACCTCGGCACCAATCTCTCGGCCGCCGCCGGTTCCACCTACGACTTCACCGGCGCCAACTCCTATCTGAGCTATACGGGCGGCGGTCCCTTCACTTTCACCGTGCCCGCCACCGCCAACTTCACCCGCTCCGGCTCCGGCAACACCTACGTCTACGACCACGTCACCAACTCCGGCACCCTCGCCGTCTCCGACGGCAGCCTTCTGTTTCAGAGCGGCACCACGCTCACCATCAACTCAGGCGGCACCGCCACTGTTTCGGGCGCGTCCAGCATCCTCTCCCTCTACGGTCTCGCCAACGCCGGCTCCCTCTCCGCGGCCAACGGCGGCTTAGTCCAACTCGCCGGCACCGTCACCACCGCCAACCTCGGCCTGCTCTCGATCTCCACTGGCGGTGTCATCCGGCTCACCGGCACAATCAACAACGCTTCCGCCACTCTCGCCGCCCCTTCCGGCGGCGCCATCACCCTCTTCGGTGGCACCATCACCGGCGGCACCATCAACTCCGGTGCGCTGACATTCACCACTTCCGGCGGATACCTCGACGCCTCCAGTCTCACCGGCGACCTCAGCCTGCCCGCCAACACCTACGTGCGCTTCACCAACGGCGCCACCTTCACCGGGGCTAATCTCAACCTCGCGGCCAGCTCCGGCATTTACTGGCAACAGAGCGGCATCCTCAACGGCAAGACCGTCACTTTCGGCTCGGGCGCGTATCTCTATCTGAGCGGCCTTAACCGCGCCCTCACCTTCGATTCCACGTCCACCGGCTCAGGGCAAATCCAGGTCTACCACGACGGCAGCGCCGGCACCGCCATCACCAACCAGGGCGTTCTCACCAACACCACCGGCTCCGGCCAAGTCTACGCCAACACCGTCGTCAATTCCGGCACCTACACCCAGTCGGGCGGTTCCGGCAATATCTACGGCAACGTCAGCTTCACCAACTCCGGCGCGATCTCCGCCACCACCGGTGCCCTCACCCTCGGCACCACCGCCGCCGGCGCCACGTCCACCAATTCTCTCACCGGGTCGATCACCTCCTCCGGTGCCGGCACCAACGTCACCATCCGCGGCAACTTCGCCAATCTCGGCAGCATCACCGCCCAAAACTCCGGCATCCTCCATTTCGACGGCACCAACACCACCGGCAACCTTGGCGCGGTTACCCTCGCCACCGGCGGCAAAGCCCGCCTCGCCGGCACGCTCACCAATACCAGCTCCCTCCTCACCGCCCCCACCGGCGGCACCTTCGATCTCTACGGCGGCACCATCACCGGCGGCACCATCGCCAACAACGCCCTCACCTTCACCTCCTCCGGCGGTTATATCGACGGTGCCACCTTCACCGGCGACCTCGGCCTGCCCGCCGGCGCTTACGTGCGCTTCACCAATGCGGCCACGTTCACCGGCACCAACCTCACCTTCGCCGCCAACTCGTTTTTGTATTGGGAACAGGCCGCCACTCTCACCGGCAAGGCCCTCACGTTCGGGGCCAACTCCTACGTCTATCTTTCAGGAGTCGGTCGGACCCTCACCCTCGCCGCCACCACCACCGGCACCGGTCAGGTTCAAATTTATTCCGACGGCAACGCCACCTCTGCGATCACCAATCTAGGCACCCTCACCCACACCGGAGGCAACGGTCAGATCTACGCCATCACTTTTACCAACTCCGGAGCGATCACCGCCACCGCCGGCACGCTCAACCTCGGTCATCCCAGCGCCGGCTACAACTCCACCAACACCTCGACCGGCACGATCACCTCTTCCGGCTCGGGCACCACGGTCTCCCTCCGCGGCAACTTCGCCAATCTCGGCACCCTTACCGCCCAAAATTCCGGCATCCTCCATTTCGACGGCAACAACACCACCGGCAACTTGGGCGCCGTCACCCTCGCCACCGGAGGCAAAGCCCGCCTCGCCGGCACGATCACCAACACCACCCTCACCGCCCCCACCGGTGGCGCCTTCGAACTCTACGGCGGCACCATCACCGGCGGCACCATTGCCAACAACGCCCTCACCTTCACCTCCTCCGGCGGTTATCTGGACAACACGTCGCTCACCGGCGACCTTGTCTTGCCCGCCGGCGCTCACGTTCGTTTTACCAACGGCGCCTCTTTCACCGGCACCAATCTCACGCTCGCTGCCAGCTCCTTCATTTACTGGCAACAGGTCGGCACGCTCACCGGCAAGGCCCTCACGTTCGGCACCAACTCCTACATTTACCTCTCCGGGGCCAGCCGCGCTCTCACCCTCGATGCCGCCACCACCGGCACCGGCCAGGTCCAATTCTACGACGACGGCAACGCCGGCAACTCCCTCACCAACCAAGGCACCCTCACCCACACCGCCGGCTCCGGCTACTTCTACGCCCGCACCGCCGTCAACTCCGGCACCATCACCGCGACTGGCGGCAATCTCATCTTTGGCAATACTTCCGCCAGCTACACGACCACCAACTCCGGCACCGTGACCGCCGACGGCGCCACCGCCTCCGTCAACATCAGCGGCAACGTCGTCAACACCGGCACCCTCCGCGCTCAAAACGCCGGCGCGCTCGTCTTCAACGGCACCAACACCACCGCCAACCTCGGCACCGTCCAGCTCGCCTCCGGCGGCAAAGCCCAACTCACCGGCACGCTCACCAACACCAGCGCCACCCTCGCCGCTCCCTCCGGCGGTCCTTACTCGCTCTTCGGCGGCACGATCATCGGCGGCACCATCGCCGCCGGCGCCCTCACATTCACCTCGTCGGGCGGCTACTTGAACAACGCATCCCTCCTCGGCGATCTCACCCTGCCCGCCAGCGCCTACGTCCGGCTGACCAACACTGCCACCTTCACCGGCTCCAATCTCTCGTTGGGCAACAACTCCTTCATCTACTGGGAGCAGGTCGGCACCCTCACCGGCAAAGCCCTCACCTTCGGCTCGGGCTCCTACGTCTACATCAACGGCGTCAACCAATCCGTCACGCTCGGCGCAACCACCACCGCCACCGGCCAAATCCAATTCTACGACTCCGGCAACACCGGCACTGCCCTCACCAACCAGGGCACACTCACCCACACCAGCAGCTTCGGGTATTTCTATGCCCGCACCGCCGTCAACGCCGGCAGCCTCATCATCAACGCCGGCTCTTTCGAGATCGGGAGCAACTCCGCCGGTTACACCTTCTCCAACGCCCCGGGCGCCAGCCTCACCGTCAACGGCGGCAGCGCCTTTATCCGCACCCCGATCGCCAACCCCGTCACCAACCAGGGCGCGATCAACGTCGTCGCCGGCAACCTCAACGTCAACCGGCCCCTCACCACCGTCGCCGGCGGCAGCGTCACCGGCGCCGGCACCATCACCGGCAATCTCATTTTCACCGGCGGCACCCTCGCCCCCGGCAACTCCACCGGCACCCTCAACATCCTCGGCAATCTCACCCTCGGCGCCGGCACGGTCACCACGATGGAACTCGGTCCTTCCTCCCACGACCGCATCACCGGCCTCACCAACCTCACCCTCGGCGGGCAACTCGACATCGTCGCCCTCACCGCTTCGTTCTCCTCCGGCCAGACCTGGAATCTCTTCTCTGCCACCGCCATCACCGGCAGCTTCGCCTCGTTTAACCTGCCCTACACGAGCTCCGGCTGGGTCTGGGATACCTCTCAACTCGCCACCACCGGCAACCTCACGCTAACGACCTTTGTGCCCGTCCCCGAGCCTTCGACGTATCTCCTCCTCGCGAGCGGCCTCGCCTTGATCGTCGCCGTCCAACGCCGCCGCCGATAGTCCGGGCGCTCGGCCTCCGCCCGCCCCTCCAGGCCCCTATTCGGCCGGCCGGCCGCACCGCAGCAGCGCCATCGCGTCTACACCCGCTACACCACCGCTTTCAACAGAGTCACCGCCGTCGCGCGAGCCACCCGGGCCGAGCCAATCTCACGCGTGCCGTGCGCCGCCACAATCGCACCGTCGATCAGCAAGCTGAGGGTTTCGGCCATACCGTCCGAATTCGTCACTCCCACCGCCGCGCAGAGCTCGGCGAGCATCGCTTTCACCGCCACCTTGTGGTTCCACGCCGTGCGATGGATCACGTGCACCGCCTCGGGATATTCGCTCAAGGCGCGGATGAAAACGCAGCCATTGAAGTCGGCACTGCCGAACCACTCCTCCAACCAGTCGAACACCGCGAGCAGCCGCTTCATCGGTGACTTTCCCGCTGCCTCAACGGTTGCAACGATCGACGCGCGCAATTCCCGATCCCGCTTTACCAGGAGCGCCACGATCAACTCCTCCTTCGAGGCGAAGTGATTGTAGAGGGTCATTTTCGCCACGCCCGCTTCGGCCAAAATGAGATCGATCCCGACCGCCCGAAATCCGTCGCGGTAAAACAACCGCCACGCCGTAGCCATGAGGTGATCGCGTTTGGGCGAGGAAATTTCCGGTTCGGACATGGCCCGACCATGGAGTTTCACGCCCTCGCCGCAATCAAATAGACAGAATTGTCTATTTAGCGCTTGCAATTAAGCAGACAGGTCTGTCTAGTTATCTGCGTCGCCATGGCCCACCACTTCATCAGCACCGCCTTCACTCCCGAAGTCCTCCTCGCCCAAGAGGCCTACTACGGTCGCTCCCAAAAAGTCCCACCGGCCCCCGGCCCGGACGAGCTGGGCGCGCAGGAGGAAGTGTTCATCCAACGCCGCGACAGCTTCTACCTCGCCTCGGTCAACGCCGACGGCTGGCCCTACATCCAACATCGGGGTGGCCCGCGCGGTTTCCTGAAACTGCTCGACGCCCACACGCTCGGTTTCGCCGACCTCTCCGGCAACCGCCAGTTGCTCACGACCGGCAACGTCGCCGGCAATGACCGCGTCGCCCTCTTCCTCATGGATTACGCCCGCCGCGAGCGCCTGAAGCTCATCGGTCACGCGGAAGTGATCTCCGCTAAAGAGAACCCCGCGCTCGCCGCCGAGTTGGCTCCCGACGGAGTGCCCGCACGGCTCGTTGAGCGGATGTTCCGCATTCGCGTAACCGGCTTCGATTGGAACTGCCCGAAATACATCACGCCCCGCTTCACCGCCGAGGAAGTCGAACGCGCCGCCGCTCCGCTCCACCGCCGCATCGCTGAACTCGAGGCGCAGCTGAACGCCAAAGCCTGAATCCCCTCTCCCGTCCCGTGAATCCACGTCCACCGCTCCCGCCGTTCACCGAGGAAACCGCCCGGCAGAAAATCCAAGCCGCCGAGGAGGCCTGGAACAGCCGCGATCCCGAACGCGTGGCGCTCGCCTACACGGTCGATACCGAGTGGCGCAACCGGACCGACTTCGTCCACGGCCGTGCCGCCGTCGTTGCGTTTCTCCGCCGCAAATGGGAGCGCGAACTCGACTACCGGCTAAACAAGGAACTCTGGGCCTTTCAGGGCAACCGCATCGCCGTGCGCTTCGAATACGAATTCCACGACGCCTCCGGGCAATGGTGGCGCGCCTACGGCAACGAAAACTGGGAGTTCGACGCGCTCGGCTTCATGCACCGCCGCTACGCCAGCATCAACGATCTGCAGATCGCCAAGGCCGACCGCAAATTCCTCTGGGCGCGCCCATAAAATTTTCCCTTTCCGGCCGGATACCCCGGCCGGAGCCAAAACAGAAACCAAAACAAAAATAACATCATGTCCCGCATCACCGCTATCGATCCCGTCACCGCCACCGGCAAGACCGCCCAACTCTTCACCGCCGTGAAGTCCAAACTCGGCGTCGTGCCGAATCTCATGCGCACGTTCGCGCATTCGCCCGCCACGCTCGAGGCCTACCTCGGCTTGAGCGCCACGCTCGCCACCGGCGCGCTCCCGGCCACCACCCGCGAACAAATCGCCCTCGCCGTCGCCGAGACCAACGGCTGCGACTACTGCCTCGCCGCCCACAGCCTCATCGGCAAAGGCGCCGGCCTGACCCCCGAGGCCATCCTCGCCGCCCGCCGCACGAACGCGACCGACCCCAAGACCGACGCGCTGCTCAAGTTCGCCGCCGTCGTCGTGGCGACTCGCGGCGTCGTTTCCGACGGCGATCTCGCTCAAGTCCGCACCGCGGGCGCCACCGAGGCCGAAATCATCGAAACCGTGGCCCACGTGGCCCTCAACATCCTCACCAACTACACGAACAACGTCGCGCGCACCGTCGTCGATTTCCCGAAAGCCGCCGCTTTGTCCGTCGCCGCCTAACCCTTCCGCCTCAGCCACCTGTTCCTCCACAGAACCACAATCCCATTCAAATGAAAACCGCTCTGCTTGTCCTCTCCGATCCCCACGCCAACACCGAGGAAGCTCTCGGCCGGGTCTTCAACGCGCTCGCTGTCGCCCTCGAGTTCAAACAGGCCGGCGAGACCGTCCAATTGATCTTTGCGGGAGCTGGCACCCGCTGGCCGGCCAAGTTGAACAAGGCCGGTCATCCAGCCCACGCTCTTTACCGACAGGTGCTCGACACCGTCGTCGGCGTCTCGTGCGGCTGTGCCGATGTTTTCGGGGCGGACGACCAAGGCCTCGATCGTATCACCACGAATGCCGTCCCTGGCACCACCGGTCTGCCCAGCCTGCTCGGATTGCAACGCGACGGCTTTCAAATCCTCACATTCTAGGCAACCTCTCGGCTATGTCCTCATCTCGTCCTGTTTTCTACACCAAGATCGGGTGCCCGTGGTGCATCGAAGCCCGCGAAGTCCTCGACCGCCGCGGCATCGTTTACGACGAAAAGGTCGTCACGACCGATGCCGCCGCCGCCGCCGAGATGCAGCGTCTCTCCGGCCAGACCAAGGCCCCGGTCTTGAATTGGTCCGGTGAGATCTTGGCCGACTTCGGCGCCGCCGAGCTTGAACCGTTTCTGACCCAGCGCGGCCGGTAGATCACGCCAGAGGGCGGCACCGCCAAGATCCGGCACCGCGTGCCGCCCAACGGCCCATCGCCCGCGGTGCTCGACCCGCCCCATCCCGCCGCGCCCTCCTTTGCCGTTGCACCTGCCCGCTCACCGGCATCGCGGAGACGCCCGCATGTGCCGAGTGCGCACGAATCTTGCTCCCACGTTCCGCCATGCATCCCGCTCTTCCGCTCGTTTTTCGCCGGTTCCTGGTCTCCGCGGGGCTGGTTTGCACTACCGCTCTCAGCGCCGCCGCCCCGAAAATCCTCCACGTCAATATCGCCGTGGATCCACAGACGCTCGACCCGCAACTTTTGACCGGCGTGGCGGAGGCCCGCATCAGCCGCGCGTTGAACGAGGGTCTCGTCCGCATGGATGGCGACACGAGAATCGTCCCCGCCCTCGCCCATTCTTGGGAAATCTCCGCCGACAAATTGGTCTACACGTTTCATCTGCGCCCCGAGGCGCGCTGGTCCGACGGCCGCCCGTTGACCGCCGAGGATTTCGTGCGCTCCTACCGGCGGCTGCTCACGCCGTCGCTTGCAGCCGAAAATGCCAGCGAAGCCTACCCCATCGCCGGGGCCGAAGCCTTTCACCGCGGCGGGACCACCGATTTTTCCAAAGTCGGCGTGCAGGCCCTCGACGCCCACACGCTGCAGCTCCGCCTGAGTCAACCGGCGACCTTTTTTCTTTATTTTCTCACCCAGCCCGAGTTCTCACCCGTTCCCCTGACGGTGATCGCCAAGCACGGCGACGCCTATGAACCCGTCAACCGGTGGACCAACGCAGGCAACTATGTCGGCAACGGCCCCTTCGTCCTCAAGTCCGCCCGCAACGGGCAAAAGATCGTGGTCGCACGCTCACCCACGTATTGGAGCCGGGACCGCGTGCCGCTCGATGAAATCCACTTCTACCCCATCCAAAATCCCACGGACGAGGAGCGGATGTTCCGCGCGGGCCAGTTGCACATCACCTTCACCGTGCCGAACACCAAGATCGCCACCTACCGCGCCAAAAACCCAGCCGAGCTGCGCATCGACCCTTACGCGGGGCATTACTACTTCATCTTTAACACCAAAAAGCCGCCCTTCGACGACGTGCGTGTGCGGCGCGCCTTCACCCTCGCCATCGACCGCGAAACTCTCGTGGCCCGCGTCACGCTCGCCGGAGAGAAACCCGCCTACAGCTTTGTGCCGCCCGCTCTGCTCGGCTATGAAAGTCCGGCCCTCTTCAAGGGTGACGTGGCCACCGCGCGCCAACTCCTCGCGGCCGCCGGCTTCCCCGATGGCAAAGGCCTGCCACCGATCGAACTGCTCTACAATACCCAGGACAATCACCGCGCCATCGCCGAGGCGATCCAGCAGATGTGGCGCAAAAACCTCGGCGCCGAGGTCACCCTCGCCAACCAGGAGTGGAAAGTTTACCTCGACGTCATCTCCAAATCGCACGCGTTTCAAGTCGCCCGCGCTGCCTGGGTCACCGCCGAGCCTCACGATCACCTCGAACGCTGGCGCACCGGCCACGCGAGCAACTACGCCCAATGGAGCCATCCCGATTACGACCGCATACTCAGCGAAGCCATCGCCGCCCCCACCGACGCCGCCCGCTACGATCGCTACCGGCAGATGGAAAAAATTCTGGGCGACGAGATGCCCGTCTGCCCGCTCTACTTTTACACCATGCCCCGTCTCGTCAGCACGAAGGTCCGCAATTTCCGCACCAACCTGAACGACTCGTTCCCTTGGCAGGAAGTCGATCTCGCGCCTTAAAAGCCCCTCAACTCCGCAGCGCCTCGATCCACTCCACCACGTCCGCGCTCGGTTTCAGCGCCATCGTCCGTTTCCGCAGCGCGACCAACGCCGCATCCGCCTTCGCCGTCGCGCCCGCTTGGTCGCCCTCCGCGCGCAACACCGCCGCCTCCGCCCGCAACTTCGTCGCCGGATCAAAGGTGCAGCCTCCCGCCTGCGCCAACGCCGCCCGCGCCCCGGCCACGTCGCCGCCATGCACCGCCAGCCAGTAAGCATGCTCGGCGTGCACCGATTCCCGGGTCATCTGCGGCAGCTCCGCCGCCCCCGCCACCACCTCCGTCAACCGAGCCCCCGCCGTCGCCAACTCGCCGCGGTCGAGAGCGTGGTAGTAGCCCATAAGCTTGCCCATCAGCCCAAACCCCGACGCGTCGGCGTGCTCCGCCACCCGCGCCACCAGCTCCGCCGGATAGTCCCCCGCCCGCACGCCCGACATCGCCGCACTCACGAGCACCGTCAGCGCCGCCTCCCGCTCCGCGCGCTCACCTTTTTGCGCCAGCATGGCCAGTCGTCGGCCGTCCGTCGCAAAACCGCCCGCGGTCGCCGGCAGCGCCGACACCACGAACAACGCCAAAGAGATTGCACCCGTGATCACCAGCCCCAACGCCCCGGCCAGCGCCCCGTAGCTCGGCGGTGCCAGCGGCGTAAACGAGCCATACCACGCCCACCCGCCCAGCCCCGCCACCAGCCCCAGCAAAAGGCTCGCGACCGGCCCACCGGCGATGAAGACCGCCATCCGCCGGGTCAGGTTGCGGTCGTCCTCCGGCAGCAAACACGCCAGTCCACCCGCGAGGTTTGCGCTGAAGTTCAACCCCAACCGCAATCCGTCCGGCGTGCGCTGCAGTTTGAACGGCCCTGCCAGCAGCAGCAGAAACCGAAACCCCGCCAGTTTCCCGCCCGCCACATGCCCGAGCTCGTGCACGAGGATACCCAAAAACGTCGCCGGCGCGCACAACGCGAGCACCCCAAGCTTATGCAGCTTCGAGAACTCGCCCACCACCATCAGCCCGGGCAACAGACCCGCCAGCCCATAGCCCACGCCCCCACCGATCACCGCACCCACCGCCGCAAATCCCCAAGCCTGCCAGCGCTTCGGCTTCCGCGTTGCGGGACCCGCCATCGTCGTCGGAGCTGGGTTCGGTTTCATCACCGCCACTTCATTCCTTAACCTCCCGCCAACGCCACTCTCCTTGGACCGGCGGTCGTCTCGCCGTGATCAGCGGCGGTGCCCGCCCGCAAAAGTGGCACGGGTATCTTGCCCGTGGGCAGATGTCCGGCTTTCTCCGCGCCTTGTCTTCGGCCGCCGGCTTGGGAATAAAACGCCTCGCCCGTGCTCTTACCTTCTAGCTCCTTCCTTTTCCTATGAAGAAAAACATCCTCATGCTCCTCGGCTTCGCCGCCGTTTTCGCCCTCGGCACCGCCTGTTTCACCCCGTCCTCCAAGCCGGATCCCGCCGCCCCCGCCGCCCAGCCGGCCAAGAAGTAAACCCGCGCGCATGGCGCGGATCCGACAGGACGACACGGAGGCCCGCTCCGCGCTCGCCGCGGCTTGGGCGCGCCTGCCCGAGGCCCTCCGCACGCCGACGCAATATCTCGGCCGGCACTACGCCGGCTGCGGCGCCACCATCGGCGCCATGCCGAAATGCGACTTCGCCTGCGCCGGCTGCTACCTCGGCGAGGATGCCAATCGCGCCAAACCCCGCTCCCTCGCGCAGATCAAGACCCAGCTCCGCGAACTCCGCGCCTGGCTCGGCCCCGCCGGCAACGTCCAACTCACCGATGGCGAGGTCTCCCTCCGCCCCGAGGCCGAACTCATCGCGCTGATCCGTTACGCCCGGGAAATCGGTCTCGTCCCGATGCTCATGACCCACGGCGAGACGTTTCGCCGCAAACCCGGCCTGCTCGAACGGCTCATGGTCGAAGGCGGACTCACCGAAATCAGCGTCCACATCGATACGACGCAGCGCGGCCGCCGCGACCGTTTTGCCCTCGCCCGCACCGAGGCCGATCTCGATCCGCTCCGCGCCGAATTCGCCGCGATGATCCGCCGCGCCCGCCGCGCCACCGGCCGCCGGCTCGAAGCCGCATCCACCGTCACGGTCACGCGCGACAACCTCGCCGCCGTCCCCGGCATCGTCCGCTGCCTGCTGGCCCAAGCCGATGCGTTCAAGATGGTCAGCTTCCAGCCCCTCGCCGAGGTCGGCCGCACCGATCCGGAACTGCGCGGCGTCCACCCCGACGAGCTCTGGGAAAAAATCGCCGAAGGCGTGGGCGACCCCGCGCTCCGGCTCGGCGAGGGCTCGCTCGGCCATCCGTCGTGCTCGCGCTTCGTGCAGGGTCTCGCCGTGAAAAACCCCGCGCCCGGTCGGCCCCGGCTCTTTCCTTTCTACCGCCGCGACCAACCCGACGAACTTCGCGCCCTCTCCGAATTGTTCGATCGCACCGGCGGCATGTCGTTTCGCCTCGACGATCGTTGGACCGCGTTGCGCCGCGCCGCCTGGCTGCTGCTACGCCACGGCGGCTTCGCCCTCACCCGCCTGCTCCCGCAGGCCTGGAAACTCTGGCGCCGCGCCGGCACCTTGCGCGGAAACTACTTCGCCCTCGTCAGCCATCACTTCATGAGCGCCGCCGAGACCGCCACGCCCGAGGGCCAGGCCCGGCTCGACGTGTGCGCCTTCAAAGTCCCGATCAACGGCAAACTCGAGTCCATGTGCGCCGTCAACGCCCTCGGCCTCCGCGAGGAATTCTACCGCGAAGGCCGGCCCGCCGCCGCGCCGTCCGCCGTCGTCGCGCTGACATGACGCCCTACGGCTTCTTCGCGGCCGCCGGTGCCGTCACGGCCATCGCCTGGCTGCGGCGCCACCACCGCGCGATGGGCCTCTCGGAAAACGAATTTTGGGCCGCGCTCTGGCTCATCGTCGCGGGCGCTGTCGCCGGCGCCAAAGCTCTCTTCGTCGTCCTCGGCTGGCACCATTTCGCGAGCGGCGAGCTGCACTTCTGGGCCGACTTCGGCTCGGGCTTCGTCTTCTTCGGCGGTCTGATCGGCGCCGCGCTCGCCGGCGGCATCTTCGCTTGGCGGCGCAGGCTCAGCTTCTGGCGCGGGGCCGACTACTTCGGCGTCGCCCTGCCCCTCGGCCACGCCTTGGGCCGCGTGGGCTGTTACTCGCAGGGCTGCTGCGGCGGACGCGCTCCGCATCCGCTGCAACTCTACGAAGCCGCCGGCCTGCTCGTGATCGCGTTCCTCACCGATCGCGTGCTCCTCGCGGTCAACGCCGGACGCCTCGCCCGCGGCACGGCCTTCTGCACCTACGGCGTGCTCTACGGCACGTTGCGCCTCGTCCTCGACCCGCTGCGCATCGACGGCCGGCCCGAGCGGTTTTTCGGCCTCTCGCACCAGCAAGGCATCGCGCTCGCCCTGCTCCTCGCCGGCGCGGCCGGCATCGTTTGGCTCCGGCGCTCGCGCACCCACTTGGTCGCCTAATCAGAGCGCATTTGCGGCTTGTGGTGACGCCGCGACCTCCGGGCGCGGCGTCACGGAACACAGCCAACCCCGTCGCGCCCGAAGGTCACGTCGCCACCAGAAAACAGAGCGCTCGTCCTACTTCCGCTCGTTCAGCGCCCAATCGTAGTCCGTGAATTTCACCTTCACCTTCGCCAGATCGACCAACGCGATGCGCTGCGCTTCCGGCAAAAACGGCTTCACATACGCCGCCAACGATCCCGCCGGCTTGGTGAAGTCCTCCGCATACCATTTGAAAATCGGCGAGAGATAGAGCGTCCCCGTCGCCGCATCGAAGCGGTTGATTTCCGCCGTCGCCAAAAAGCCCTTCGTCTGGTCGGCGAGCTGCGCGTCCAGCCGCGCCCCGGTATACGGCTCGCCCCGCAGCACCGGACAACTCACCGCCGCGCATACGAGCGCGAAGTGGATGCGCGGCTCGTTGCTATACTCCACGCGGATCACTTTGTTTTCGAGATGATCGAGCGTCATGATCCGCCCGCCCTGCCGCACGATCATCTCCCGCCACGCCGCCCCCGGCAACGCGCCGATGGACCGGATGCTCTTCAGCGGATAGTGAGTGATGATCAACCGCAGCGTCTGGGCGTTGTAGAGGTTGATGAGCAACGCGAGCCGGTCGGCCTCGGACCACTTCGCAAACTCCGCCGCCGGCACCGTGGCGATCTCCTGCAAATAAGAATCCAGCTCGGCCGGCGCGGTCTTGAGCTTCGCATAATCGACCCGCCCGTTCTCCACCACCGCCGTGAGCACCCGGCCCCACCGCGCGTGACTTTGGTCAAAACCCTCGGCGCCGAAAACCGTCAACGCGCCTAAAACAAACGACAACCCGACGAACAGAGATCGAATGAGCATGGTGAAAATGAGAGCGACGGCGGGGTGGTTTATTCCGCCGCCCAACATCGGTCCCGCCGCCTCGCCCGCCAACCCCGATTTGCAGGAATAATGCTTCCATCCCAGCTTCCCATTCCGACATGCCGAGCGATCCCCATCCCTCCTCCGTTCCCGCGTTCCAACTGCCCGTGGTCGCCGATGCCGCCGGCCTCGCCGCCGTGCAGGCGTATCTCGTCCTCCGCCGCCTCGCGGCCCCCGACGAATCCCTCGTCCTCGAGCGCCCCGGCTCGAGCAACATGAACTGCGTCTGGCGCGCCCGTCTTCCTGGCCGCAGCCTCATCCTCAAACAAGCCCGCCCATGGGTGGAAAAGTATCCCACCATCGCCGCCCCCGTCGAACGCACCGAGGCCGAAGCCCGTTTCTACCGCCTCGCGGCCCGGGACCCGCACCTCGCCGCCCGTCTCCCCGCCGTCCTCGACCACGACCCCGCCGCCCACGTGCTCGTGCTCGCCGACCTCGCCCCCGCCAGCCCGCTGGAAATCTGCTACACCGGCTTCGCCGACTGCTCCGAGACGTGGCACGGGCGTCCCGCCCGTGAGCGGCCGGGCGTCCCGCCCGACCGCCTCCATTCGGCAAATCCCACGTCTCCGGAAACCGCTCTCGTTTCCCCCCACCTCGACCCCGCCGCCATCGACAACCTCGCCGCCACGATCAACCGCCTGCACCACCTCGCGCTCCCGCCCGCCGAGGTCGCCGCCCTGCGCAACCACGCGATGCGCACGCTTAACCACGCGCACATTTTCGATCTGCCGCTCCGCGCCGACGGACCGTTCGACACGTTTCTCGAATCAATCACCCCCGGCCTCGCCGACCTCGCCCGCGAGTTCCGTGCCGACTCCACCACCGTGCGACGCGTCACCGCGCTCGGCCACCGCTACCTCGATCAAGACCATCCGCACCTGCTCCACGGCGACCTTTTCCTCGGTAGCCTGCTCCGCGCGCCGGGTGGGTCGATCCTGCTGATCGACCCCGAGTTTTCCTTTGGCGGCGAACCCGAGTTCGACCTCGGCGTGTTCTACGCCCACCTGATTTTGAGCAACCACCCCGAGCCGGTCCGCGCCCGCTGGCTGGAAAAAACCGCCGCCGACCGCGACGCCGGGCTCATCCGCCACTACGTCGGCGTGGAGATAATGCGCCGCCTCATCGGCGTCGCCCAACTCCCCCTCTCGCTCGACCTCCCCGCCAAACGCGCGCTGCTGGCCCGCTCACGCGACCTGCTCGCCTCCTAAAAGTGGCACGGGCATCTTGCCCGTGAGTTCGCCACGCTCCCGATGGGTCCCGCCACCTATCATGGCGAGGGGCGCAGCGACGAGGCCGCCCAACGACATGATCCCGAATTCGGCAGGGGGTTAACCGCAAATCTCCGCTAATTCCCGCTAATTCAGGAGAAAGAATTGTTCGGGAGGTGAATCACCGATCACGTTGGATTCTGTTCAAAACGGGTTAACTCGCGATGACTAGCGGTTCCTCCCTCTGAGGTTTTGGGGACGCTGCCTCCGCCCTCTGGTCGTCGACCTCTGGTTTCCGACCTCCGCCTTCTGTCTTCTGTCCTCGGTCCTCTGATCTAGGCCTTTTGCCTAGAGTGTGTTGCCGCTGGAAACATTTCGGGCGCTTCTCCGGAAAAACCCATTGCCTCGGCCGAGCGCGCCCGCCTCGCTCCGCGCCGATGAAAACGCAAAACCTCCGATTGCGTTTCGAAACCGAAGTTTTTGAAAAAAGATTTCGCCT
>CALSBN010000112.1:0-15150 GCA_943373185.1 Opitutus sp. GAS368
GCGTTGCCGCCGAAGCGGCCGTTGATGCCGTCGGGGTCCACGTCGTTGCGGCTGGGCAGGCCGGCGGTGAAGTTGAGGGCTTCGGAGATGTAGTAATTGAAATTCCCCGAGATGCGGTTGTCGAAGAGGCCGAACTTCAGGCCGATGTCTTTGCTCGTGCCTTTGCCGGGAGGGAGCGGCTGGTTGTAGATGTCGCGGGTGGTGTCGAAATTGATCTTGGCGTTGGTGGAGTAGTTGACCGAACCGCGCAGGCCCTTGATGCCCGTGTCGAAAACCGCGCCGGTCGTGAGGCTGTCGTAGGTGATGGGTCCGCGCAGGAGGCCGGTCTGCACGCGCTTGGCGACGGCTTCTTCGGAGCGGTAGCCGACCATGGTGTCGATGCGTTCTTTCCACCAAGAGCTGAAAGCGCTGAAGCCGTAACTGGTCTCGCGGGTATCGTCGTAGCCGTAGACGCCGGTGCTGACAGAAGTCTGACCGGTGGTGGCGTTGATGGGACCGGAAAGCCCGAGGGGATTGCCGGCGGTCTTGGGCACGGCGTAGGGATAGATCATGGGCGAGAGCTTGTAGGTCTTGCCGTTCGGGTGGACGAGGGAATCGGCAAACCAAGAGATGTTACCAAAAAGATTTTTCGGAAACGCCTCGACCCAGACGGAAGGCATCACGTTGCGACCGGAATCGGTGTTGGTGATGCGGGCAGGGTCTTGGATGATCTTGCCGCTGCTGTCGGTCTCGTAGAAACGCCACGCCTCGGAATTCACCCATGAGAACATGTCTTGGTAAAAGGCGCTCGCCTGATGCGTGCCCCAGCGGCCGAGATTTTTTTGGTAGACGACCGAACCCCGATAGCCGCGGGCGCCGGTCCAAAACGGTGCGTCGTTGAGGGTCTGGTTCATGGCCCATTTGGTGCCGATGGCGCCGGTGGCGGGATCGGTGTAGAGATTGCCCGTGGCGCCGGGCGCGAACACGCTCGTCGAACTGGGGTTCAGGCTCTGGTTGACGCGGGCATCGTGGCCGTAGCGCAGCTGGACGGCGAGACCGGGGGCGAGCGTCGCTTCGGCGACGACGGACTTGAGCTCGTTAAAATAAGCGTCGCGGCGGTAGGGCCCGATCGCGGAGTCCACGGTGGTAAGGTCGAATTTGCCGCCGGTGAGGTTGCGGGACTCGGGGAAGGCGGCGAGGTAGCGGGAGTTTTGGTTATCCACGCGCTCGCCGGTGGGCAGGAGGAGGGTCAGCGGAGCGCGGACGATCACCGCCTGCGCCAAAATGGAATCGCGCCGGTAGTCGCGGTATTCGCCGCGGACCTCGAGCCACTTCCATGGGCGGATCGTGGCGGTGACATGGATACCTTCCGTGGCCTGGCTGATGTTGGGACGGAAGTATTTGGTGTCGCCCTTCACGGCGTTGACGCGGACGGCGAACATGCGGTTGCCCGCGTTGGCGTCGACGGTGTAGCGGAGCGAGCCCTCGGAGTCGGCGGTCGCGTTGAGGATCAGCGAGCGGCGGTTGAGGTAGGCGCGTTTGGAGTTGCTGGTCACCACGCCGCCGGCGTCACCGGAGCCGAAGAGGAGGGAATTGGAGCCGCCGATGGCTTCGACGCGTTCGATATCAAAGGAGTCGAGCAACGTGGTGTCGGAGCGGAGAAATCCGTCGCGGCGGGGATTGTTAATCTGGAGACCGCGCATCGACATGCTCTTCGGGTCCTGCCGGTCGCCCTCGAGATTGCCGCGCACATCCTCGTTGCCGGAGCCGATGACGGCGGGGCCGAGGCCGCCGAACTTGGCGAGCATTTCGGTGGCGTCGACGATGCCGAGCTCGTCCATCAACTGGCGGTTGAAAACTTTGGCGTCGAGCGGGGTCTTGCTCAGGGGGGTGTTGGTTCCGGTGACGGAGTTGGTGTTGGTGGCGTCGTAGGTGTCGCCGGCATCGGCTGTGACCTGAAACGTGTTCAACGTGATCGCTTCCTCCTTCGGGGCGACGGGGGGCGTCGCGGGTTTGGCGCCGGCAGCGGGCGCGATTTGGGCGGAGAGCGAGGCGGATGCAGCGAGCGCGGCGGCCAGGATGAGGAACGAAACGGGGACGCGCTGAGACGAGGGTAGTTGCATGGGAAAAACGGGCCGGGGGCAGGCCAGGGGGAGTGGGGTGAGCGGAGGGAACAGGCGACGGACGCCCGGTGGATCGTCGAAGCGAAACAGTCCGGACCACTGCCCAACAATCCCCGCGTTAGTGAAACCGTTCACCGCAACCGTGGGCGGGAGGACGCGGTGGAACCACGGGATGGTTCAGGCCGGCGGCTGGACGGTGGCCGGGAGAGCCAACTCTCACGTGGCTGCGCCGGATTTGGATCACGTCCCCAGCCCTCGCAGAACGTTCAGCCAAACCGGGAGCGGAGGAACGAATAACGAGGAGCGGAGAGCCTCCGACCCGCGATCATGTGCAGGGTTGAGCCGTCTCAATAGGCGGAGACGCGGAAGAGGGCGGCGGGGGCGCCGCTGGCGGGTCGGGTGAGTTGGACGGTCAGGCGCCGCGTGCGCACAGGCGCGGCGAGCGTGAGTGCGGCTTGGCTGAGGTGTAGGTCGCGCAGCTCGCCGACCTGGCGGCCGGCGTCGTCGAGGACGCGGAGAGCGGGCACGCAAAACGGCGCGACGGTCTCGGGATTCAGCATGAGCACGGTTTCGAGCGGGTGGTCGAAGTCGGCGTCGAGGTCGAATTCGAGTCGCGAGATTTCAACGGGTTCGGGCCATTCGAGCGTGAGGGTTGGCGCGGTATCGGTGAGCGCGGCGAGCCAGACGTTGGGCTGGTTGGTCGGACGGCTGAAACCGTTGCGGAGATTTTCCGGAGCGAAGAGCGCGAGCGGAGGTTCGACGCGGAGCGCGAGGTTTTTCCCGCCGGGGCGGCGCTGGGGAATCCAGAACTCGAAGCTCTCGATGCCGGTGCCGGGTGGTGGCTCTTGGCGCGGGGATTTGGCGACGGCGCGGTTGAATTTTTGGGTGACCGAGAGGACGCCGGTGAGGCGTTGATCACTGAGGTGCGCGGTGGTCGCCGGATTGGCGGCGAGGCACACGAAGGCGTAGCGCGGGGCGTCGATCGACGCGGGGAACTTGAGCGTGACGGCCTGCGCGGCGCCGGCGGTGAGCGGGACGCGGAGTGTGGCGAGGGTGACGTCGGGCGTGTGGTTGTTGAGTTTTGAACTCACGCGGAGTTCGGCGACGAGCTCGGTGGCGGTGGCGACGTCGAGCGTGAAGGTGACGGCGGGCATGGGGCCGGGGGCCACGGGGAGCAGCATCGCCCAAGCATCGGTGAGCGGGAGACGGTCGGTGCCGGCGGGGAGCTCGGAGAGTTGATAGGCCGAAGAAGCGGTGACGGTCGCGCGGGCGGCGAGGTCGGCGGCGTCTTGGAGCGCGACGCCGGGAATGAACTGACCGGCGCGAATGAGGCGACGTTGCAGTTCCGCCATACGCGCGGGGGCGACGAGATCGCGCGGGGCGAGTCCGTCGCGCGCGCACAGGGCGGCGGCGAGGCCGACGGCTTGGCCGCTGTGCGCGCAGGTGGCCATGACGCGGGTCGAACCGAAGGCGATGTGCGTCGCGCTGGTGATACGGCCGGCGAGAAAGAGATTGGTGATGTTGCGCGAGTAGAGGCTGCGGTAGGGAATCGGAAACACGCCCTTGGCGTGCCATTGCTGACAACCGGGTTTCGGGCTGTAGACACCCGCGGGAGGATGGAGATCGATGGACCAGCCGCCGAACGATACGGCGTCGGGTTGCGGGCGTTGCTCGATGAGGTCGCGTTGGGAAACCATGAAATCCCCCTCGAAGCGGCGGCTCTCGCGTTTGCCGGGGATGGTGCCGACCCATTCGAGAGTCAGGTTGGCGGCCTCGGGAAATTTGCCGGAATTTTTGATGTAGTGCCAGACGCCATAGGCGACTTTCCAGAGCTCCCACTTGATCTCTTCGGTGTCGTGCACGGTGTCGCGGAGGCCGCCGTATTCGATCCACCAGAGGCGGCAGCCGAACTCGGCGGCGTTAAAATCGCGGAAGCGCGGGACCTGCGTGATGTCTTGGAGCGCGTAGCTGGGCGGCGTGAATTTCACCGGACGGCCGGTGTCTTTGGAGTAGAAATAGATCGAGTGACCGAGGAGCTCATTGTTGGCGGTCGCGGGCGCGAAGGCCTCGTCGAATTCGGCGGCAGCCTCGGCGCCGATGCGGAACGCGGCACCAGCGAGGAAACCGACGATACCGTCACCCGAGGCGTCGACGAAGAGCGGCGCGGCGATTTCGTAGCTGGTGGAGTTCTGGGAATTGAAGGCGCGGACGGCACGGATCGTGTCGGGGCCGGATTTATCGAGGTCGTGAACGGCGGTGTTGAGCAGGAGCGTGAGGCTTTTCTCGGCGATGGTTTTCTCGAGGAGAATGGTGTCCCAGATGAGCGGGTTGCCCTCTGGATTGCGGTATTGGTTCTCGAGGAGAAACTCGTCGATGACGCCGCCCTCGCGGGCCCAACGGTTGTTGTTGCCGAGATGGGAAGTGGCGCCGAGGACCCAAAGCCGCACTTCGCTGGAGGCGTTGCCGCCGAGGACGGGACGGTCCTGCACGAGGATGACCTTGAGACCGGCGCGGGCGGCGGTGATGGCGCAGCACGTGCCGGCGAGACCGCCGCCGACCACGACGAGATCGGCGGAGAGATTTTTTCGGGTGAGTGCGCGGTGCGCGACGGGAGGGGAGACGATCATCTTGGGGAAGCGAGACGGAGAGATTGAGAAAGGGGAAGATCAGGCGGTTTTGGATCGCGAGCGGAGTTGCCAGGCGAGCATCCATGCGAGCGGGTGCAGGAGCAGCATGAAGGCGAAGGCGGGGTCGTAGGACGTGTTGGTCACGAGGGAGCCGACGGCTTTGTTCATCATCAGGCCGCCCAAGGAACTGCCGGCGGCGATCACGCCGAAGGCAAACGCGAGCGAACCGCGTGGGACCAGGTCGACGACGAGCGCGCTGAGGTTGATGAGCCACGCAAGATGCGCCAGCACGGCGGCCATGCCGAAGGCGAGGACGAGCCACAAGGCGTCGACGTGCGGGATCATCGCGCCGAGGGGGACGAGAGCGGCGCAGCCGAGCATGATCCACAGCCGGCTGCGGACGGGAGTGGTGCCGCGCGCGATGAGCAGGCCGGAGAGCCAGCCGCCGGCGAGGACGCCGACATCGGCGGCGAGGTAAACGACCCAGGTGACGCTGAGGGATTTCTGGTCGAGACCGCGCGTGTCGTAGAGATATTTGGCGAACCAGAACTGGAAGAAATACCAGACGGGGTCGGTCAACATGCGGGCGAAGATGAGGAGCACGACCTCGCGGCGGAACAGGACCTGGTGCCATTTGCCCCAGTCGGCGGCGGGGGCGGGGACTGACGCCGAGGCTGCGGTGGCGGCAGCGTCGGCGGCCTGACCGGATTCGATCAAGGTGCGTTCCTCGGCGGAGAGGCGGGGGTGTTCGCTGGGGCGTCGATACAGCCAGAGCCAAGGGATCAGCCAGAGGAGGCCGGCCGAGCCGGTGACGATGAAGGCGGCTTGCCAACTGTGCCACGAAGCGAGGCCGACGATGAGCACGGGCGCGAGGGTGGCGCCGACGGTGGCACCGAGCGTGTAAATGCCGATGGCGAGGCCGCGCTCCTTGGCGGGGAACCACTCGGAAACCGCCTTGGGCGCGGCGGTCCAGTTGCCCGCCTCGCCGAGGCCGAGGAAGAAGCGGCAAACGCCGAGGGACATGGCGGAGCGCGCGAAGCCGGTGAAGATATTGGCGATGGACCACCAGCCGACGAAGATCGCCAAACTCATGCGGACACCAAAGCGGTCCACGATTTTGCCCGAGAGGATGAGCGCGACGGTGTAGGCGATGAGAAAGGCGTTGAGGACGGAAGCGTAGTCTTCGTTGGAAAGGTTGAGCTCTTTCTGAATGGTGGGCGCGAGGATCGAGAGGGCCTGCCGATCAATGTAGTTAAGGACGGACGCGAAAAAGATCAGGCCGACGATCCACCAGCGGAGGTGTGGGATTTTTTTCATTGGGGGCGGGGAGGGGATGACGGGGGCCCGGGCGAAGGACTCGCTCCGGGCGTCGTAGACGATGACGGTTACGGCAGGTTTTTCAGATCGCGAGCGTCGCCTCGCCGGTGGATGCAAACAACCAACGTGGTGGTGAAGTCGTTCACCAATTGTTGAAGCCGCGGTTTCAACGTTGGAGTGCCGCCGGGCCGGAGGATTGTTTTTCACCGGAAAGCGTCACGGCCTGCACTTCGAAATCGAAGGAGTTCGCGCCGGCGGGCACGGGGACGGTGAATTCAAACGGGTAGCTCGCGTCGGTGAGCGTCGCCTTTTTCGTGCCGATGGTGTAGCTGAGCGTCGCCTCCTTAAACTTCGAGTCGTCGGCTTGGAGGTAGACGTAGGCCGTGGTCGTGGCGGAGCCGAAGTTGAGAATCATCGCGTGCGTGCCGCCGAAGGGCAGCTCGACGTGGTCGCGGCGCCACGCATCGGCGGCGCGGGCGCCCACGAGGCGGTCTTGGAATTTCGACGTGACGACGAGGCCTTCGACCTCGACGGCGGTGAGCCCCATCGGCGGCACGGTGACGGCGAGCCGGCCGTCGCGCAGCGTCGTGGCCGAGCCATCGCTGAAGACGCGCGTGCGAAAGGTTTTGCCGGCGAGTTGCGGAAGAATCGCGGCGTTGAGCGCGATCTCGGTCGTGACGGGTTCGGTGGATTGGTTGGTGAACGCGAGATAGAGGCGGTCGCGGCCACGGGCGACGAGGGTGTTAAGCTCGACGGAGCCACTCTTGATCAACCGGCGGGGCAGCCAGAGCACGGCGTCATCGCGATCAAAGAACTTTCCGGGGCGGTCGCCGTAGAATTTGCTCTGCAGGTAGGCGTAGCCCTCGATGAAGTGCGCGGGGAAATCGATCTTGCCGCCCGACCGCGCGAAGGTGTCGGTGACGAGGAAGTCGACGAGGATACTCAGGTGCGGCCAGATGTGATTATAGTGAAATGAATTCACGCTGAGCGCCTTGTGCTCGCGCAGCGGATAGTCGGCGCGTTCGTAGATCGTGGTGCGGGCGGTGTTGATGTGGTAGCCGGGGAAATTTCGGTAGCGGCCGACGACGGCGGAGCGCGCGACATCGTGGAGCAGCTTGTCGCCGGTGAGCGCGGCGATGCGGAGCATCCAGGGCGCGTAGTTGGCCATGAAGATGGCGCGGTGCCCCGACATCGTGCCCGAGGATTCGGGCGTGAGGCCGATTTCGGAGAGTCGCCACGCGGGCACGGTTTCCTCGGGGGCGGTCATCTGCGTGTGGCCCTTGCTCTTGAGATACCAATAGAGCGGGGCCTTGCCGCCGGGATTGACGGTCACGTCGACTGCGGGAATGCGCGGCGCCATCCAGGTGAACATCGTATACTGGCGGGCGCCCTGACGCGCGGCCTCCAGGTAACGCCGGT
Organism: Opitutus sp. GAS368; assembly: GCA_943373185.1. Classification (GTDB taxonomy): domain Bacteria; phylum Verrucomicrobiota; class Verrucomicrobiia; order Opitutales; family Opitutaceae; genus Tous-C4FEB. The sequence continues at coordinate 7,466 of CALSBN010000112.1, forward strand.
CGTTGGTCGATTCGTAGAGCTGGAGCAAATCGATCCACTTCGGTGTAAACCCGGTCCAAAAGAAGAGACCCTGCGCGGTGAATCCGGTGACGGGCGAGGTCACCAGTTCCTGGAGGTAAGCGTCGGCGCCGCGGCGAGCGGCGGCGAGAAATCGTGCATCACCGGTCCCGCGGTAGAGCGCGAGTTGGTTGGGCCAGGTGCCGCCCTCGGAAACGTCGTCGAGGTTGAGCGTGCGGTTTTTTCCGAGCATGCGCTCGGCGAGCTGACGGAAAACCGGGGAGGCGCCGTGGGTCATGCCGTAGAGCGTCGCGAGTTCGCTGACCGGTGCGCAGGGTCCGAGCAGTGCGCGCGAGGGGCTTTGGATTTTTTGTTTCGGGTCGAGCGAGAAGAGGAATTTTTCGCGCGAGAGCATGAATTCGAGGATCGGGTAGGCGCGCTTTTGAAAGATTTCCTCGTCGTCGGTGATGAGCGCGAGGTTGAGCGGGTTGAGCGAGGAAACGTTCTTCACCGCGCCCGGGACGTCGGTCGAGTAAGCGCAGCCCTTTAGCTCTTCGATGAACCAACTGTAGTGGCTCATCCCGTAGTCGATCATGTTGTCCAAGGTCTCGTTGAGCGTGGCGATCGCGTTGCGGCGGTGGTCGCGGAAACCGTAGAGCCGGCGGGCGAGGGTTTCGTAGGCCATGGTGACGTCGCCCGCGCCGGCGAAGAGACGGACCCTAAAGGAGAAGGCTTGGCCGGACGTGCGCTTTGATTCGGCACCGCCGAGCGCCGGGGCGAAGATCATCGGCTGCGCCTGGCCCGCGGGATTGCGCAGGGCGACGCCGAAGCGGCTGTTGTCGAACAGCGGCAGCGGTGAGAAAGGCAGTTCGTCGGCATCGGCCACCACGCCGAGGGTGACGTTGCCCGTGCGCACGAACGTGGCGGGCAGCGAGCACAGGAAGGCCAGCGTGAGGTAGGAGCGGTCGGGAAACCGCTTTCCCTGCCAGATGAAGGGCTGCCAACTCTCGGCGAGTTCGGCGGCGGCGAACGCGGGGGCGCCGGTGTAGCCGACGGAAAACCAGGCGGCGCGTTTGGGCGTGAGGGTGAACGCGAGCACGGGCTCGGCGTCGCCGGGGGGCAAGGTGAGCGTGGCGGCGAGCGTGAAGTCGGCGTGTTCGGCGAGGGCGAAGCGGAGGGTCTCGCCGTCGCGCGTGACGGCGGTGGCGCGGACCTGCGTGGTCGGTGCGGCCGCGAACACGTCGGCGGTGCGCTGCCGCGTATCGCCGTCGAGAATCCGGTCATCGAAGCCGTCGCCGCCCTGTTCGTTGGAACGTTTCACGGACTTGAGCGCGGCGCCGCCTGACGTTGCCGGCGTTTGCCACGTGACGAGATTGTAGGAGACGCGCGGGATGTTGCCCGGCCGCATCGCGGGTTTTGGATCGACGGTGGCCATGAGCACCACGAAGTCGCCGCGGAAGGTCCACGAACCGGCATCCTTCGCGGTGAGTTGCACGGCGCCGTCAGCCGCGGGGGCAACGGAATAGCGGTCGTTGGCGAGCGGCTGTGCGGAGAGGGTGGCGAGGAGGAGCAGCGGGGTGAACAGCCACCGGAGTTTTGATTGCAGATTCGTTTTCATTTTTTGGAGAAGACCGAGAGATCCCATTGATCGCGCCAGCGGATGACCGGGCGGTCGCCTTCGAATTCGATCGGGAGCCAGATGTAGCCGGACGTGATCGGATTCTGAGGCACATTGATGTCGAACATGGCAATCCACGCGTCGCGGCGGCCGGCGACGGGATAAACAAACGTGCTTTGCCCGCCGAAGGTTTTTTCGGGGCCGAGATTGTTGTGGGGATTTACGCCGACGACGGGATTGCCGAGGTTCCGGTAGGGGCCGGTGACCCGGTCCGCTACAAACATGCGGGCGGCATTGGGCGCCCAACCGCTGCTGTCGGAACCGAGGAAGTAAATTTTGTCGCCGCGGCGGAACAGCGCAGGCGCTTCGGTTTTGAGGGTGATCCCGGCCAGCTCGACGTAGTCACCCGCGGGCCGCAGGCCGTCGGCGGACATCCGGCCGGCGACGTGAACTTTGTCGGGCTTGCGGACGCCGAGGTGGTAGATCGAGCCGTCGGTGTCGGCAAAGATCGTGAAGTCGCCGGTGCCGAACCGACTGTTGCCGCCGAGAAAACGACCCTGGTATTGGAACGGTCCGGTCGGCCCGGTGGCGGTCGCCACGCCGACGTAGGCGAAGTCTACGCCGGACTTTCCGCCCTGCGACTTGGGCGGGTAGAGTTTAAAATAGAGGATGAATTTCTTCGTCGCGGCGTGATAAATGACCTTGGGCCGGTCGAGAATGGAGGCGTTGGCCAGCTCGGGATGCGCACCCGGCGCGAAGACATCCAGCACGAGCCCGGCATTTTGCCAGTTGATCAGATCGTCGCTGACGTAGCAGCGGACGCCGGCCTCGTTTTTCTCGGACTCGGTTTTGCCCGCGATCTTGTGGGCCCCATACCAGTAGTGGCGGCCCCCGAAATCGAGGATGCAGAAACCGTGGGCGTTGATGTGCGTGCCGTCCGTGTCGGGCCACGGCTGGCCGGGTCGGAACTGGGTGTTACGCGGCGTGGAACCATCGGCACTCAAGCTCACGCAACCGACACCGAGCAGCAGCACGATGACGCCGATTCGGAGCTTGGCCCCGGCCCGGCCGAGCCCGCCCCGGAACGAAACCGATTTTGAAACCAGCGCGATCGTTGCCATAGTAGTCGGGGCGGTTGCTCGTTCGATACTTTGGAAGCGTCGGGGAGAAGACTTTTCGGCCGTTTTTTGGGGGCAGGTTGAGGCTCAGAAGGCGACTGAGGCCGTGAAGGAAATCTTCCGCGGCGAGTATTGGTAGGCGAAATAGCGGATGGTCCCGTTGGTGTTGCGTGGCAAGGCGACGATCGTCTGGTCGTCGAACACGTTCGAAACATTCGCCTGAAGGGTGGTGCGGAGGTGGCGTCCGAGCTTGAAACTGTATTGCGCGAAGACGTTGTTCAGGAGTTGGTCCGGATAGTAGAAGATTTTCCGTTTTCCGCCGGCAGCGGCGTCGGTGTAATTGTAACCTCGGATGCCGACTTTATAGATGGTCGATATCCCGAACACCGTGCCCCGCAGTTTGCCGTCACGAATTTGGAAGCGGTTGATCAGGCTGAACGCATCTTCGGCATAGCCGGTCGTGGTTTCACCCGCTTTTCGCACGATGATCGAATCGGTCGGCGGCACGAAGCCGAGTTGGTGATTCGAGACCGGTAGCCCGGTGCGGGCGGTGCCGACGCCGGTCGTCAGCAAGGATAGTTGCTGTGGATTGGTAATCCGGCCGGAGTCGGGATCGAGCACGGCGTAGTAGGGGTTGTTGCGATCGCGCATCATCGCGAGGGAGAGCGGAATCTGCCCCGAGGCCGGATTTGCTGGATCGCTGCTGACGGTGAGCGGGGTGAGGGTGCCGTTGGCGCTCCTAATGGCGACGACGGGCTGGCCGTTGACGGTCGTGGTGTTGAACTCGTCGTTGTAGAAGATCGGCAGCTTAACGTCGCTGCGCTCGGAACCGTTGGCCTGGGTGTAGCTGAGGGTGACCTGCCAGCTTTTGAGCGGGCGCGCCGAAAGTGCGGTGCTGAGGCCGTCGGACTCCTTGTTGTAGGTGAAACCTTGGCCGCCGTTGCGGCCGTTGATGCCGATGGGGTCCACATCGTCGCGGAACGCACCGAGTGAGCCGGTGAAGTTCTTCGCCTCGCTGACATAGTAGGTGACGTTGCCGGAGATGCGGTGATCCCAAAGTGAGAATTTCAGCCCGGCCTCGCGGCTCAGGCCTTTGCCGATAGGGAGTGGGTTGTTGTAGATGTCGGTGTCGGTGCCAAAGTTGATTTTCGCATTGGTCGCATAGTTCACGTAGCCGCGTAGGCCATCGACGGGCGTGTCAAATACGGCGCCGAGGGTGGTGCTGTTGTAATCGACGGGGCCCTTGGCTACGCCGGTGGTGAGCCGGACGGTGTCCGCGGTCTCGAAACGAAAGCCGGCCATGGAGTCGATGCGACCCTTCCACCAGGAACTAAACAAACTGAAGCCGGTGCTCGTCTCGTTGGTGTCGTCTTTGATGTAATTGGCAGAAGTCTGGCCGGTGGCGGCATTGATGGGGCCGGAAAGTCCGAGGGGATTGCCGGCGGTGGGGGGCACGGCACGTTCGTAGATTTGCGACCGCAAGAGGTAGCGCTTGCCGTTCGGGTGGGTGATTTCGGTGGAAGGCCAGCTGATACCGCCGATCAAGGCCTCCGGGAAGACCGGCATCCAAACGGCGGGCATCACGATGCGGCCGGACTCGGCGTTGGTGAGGTTGGCGAGGTTCTGGATGACGTTCCCGGCGGCATCGACTTCGTAGAAACGGGTCGAGAATTGCGAACTCCACGACTCTTGGTCCGAAAAGAAAGCGTTCATCCGGTGGTCGCCCCAGCGGCCGAGATCGCGGCGGGCAACGGCGGTGAACTTGTAGCCACGCGTGCCTTGGGCGGACGGGCCGACGTTGAGAGAAGTGTTCATCGCCCACACGCGTTTGAGCACGCCGTTCTCGTCGCGAAACAGGTTACCCACCGCGTCGGGGTGAAACACGGACGTGCTCGACGGCGCGGTCGTGTTGTTGGAGCGATCGTCGTGGCCGTAGCGGAATTGCAGGGCGAAGTCCCGTGACGGCGTGAGCTCGACCGTGACGGCCTTCGAGGTGTTGTCGTAGTAGTGCTGGGTGAAGACGCCGGTGAGAGAATCCTGATTGGAGAAGTTGATGAAGTTGTTGAGCAACGCCGGGCCGCCGGTGCCGGTGATGTAGCGGGCCAATTGCCCGTCCACGGTTTCGCCGGTGGTCAAGCGCAGGGAGGTCGGGGCGCGCACGGTGGCGTTGGACGGACGGACGTGCAGCCGGGTAAAGTTGCGGTATTCGCCATGGACGCCGAGCCATTTGAACGGCTGAACCGTGCCCGCGAGTTGGATGCCCTGCGGCCGTAGCGAGATCAACGGCCGATCAAAACGGTCGCGGCCATTCACGTGGTTTAAACGCAGCGCGAGTTGCCTGGTGCCGGCGTTGAGATCGGCGGTGTAGCGCTCGGAGCCTTCGGAGTCGAAGCGGCTGGTGAGTTTGGCGGTCATTTGGCGCAGGCGCGCGCGTTTGGAGTTGATGTTCACCACGCCGCCGGCGTCGCCGGAGCCGAAGAGAAGCGAGTTTGAGCCTTGCAACGCCTCGGCGCTCTCGACGTCGAAGGAGTCCATGAGCGAGGTGTCGGAGCGCAGGAAGCCGTCGCGGCGCGGGTTGCTGATAGTGAGGCCGCGGCTGGTCATGTTTTTGTAATCGAGCGTATCACCGTCCTGCATGCCGCGCTGATCCTCGGAGCCGGCGCCGAATATCGGCACGCCCAGCCCGCCAAACGTCGAGAGCATCGTGGCGACGTCGACGATATCCAACTCGTCCATCATCGTGCGGTTGAAAACCCGCGCATCGAGCGGCGTCTTGTTGAGCGAAGTGTTGGTCCCCGTGATCGAGTTGGTGTTGTTCGCCTCGTAGGTGTCGGTCGCGCTGGCGGTGACCTCAAACGGTGAGAGAGCCACGGTTTGCTCGGTGCTGGGCGCAGTGGGCGCGGGGACCAACTGCGCGAGAGCCGAAGGAGCAAGGCTCACTGCGAGAAGAAAGATGAAACAGGGTTTGGTTTTCATGGGATCGGGTGTGGTCTTGAAGGTGGTCGGAAAGAGATCGGAGGAATGGACGCGGCTTAATCTCGGACGAGAATTCCGTGCAGCCAACGGCGGGTCGCGACCGTCGAAGGACGGTCCTCAAGATACTCTACGTCGACGTGCACGTGGGCCCCGAGGTTGGCCGGGGCGGCGAACCAGGGCCGCCCTCGCAACCGGGCGGCGCGTTCATCCCAACCGAGTCCAACCTTATTCCAGCCGGCGCCGTCGGAGGGGTTCCATGGTCGGCCCGGGTTGGTGCCGACAAACCCCCGCCACAGGGAAGCGATCCGGTCGTCGCGCAGCGCGAGGTAGTTGGCGGCGTATTCGCCGCGGGAGAAACCGACAAAGAACACCGCGCCCGCATCGCCGCCATAACGTTCGCAAATGTGGCGCACCGCCGCGACGCAGTAGTCGGCGGTTTTGTCGATGTCGCCCCAGCCGTCGACCTGCTCGCGTTGCCCGTCCGCGCTGATGAACGGAAGGTTGAGGGTGACGAATCTTTCGCCGCGCGCCAAACCGTAGGCCATCGTGCCTTGATCGGTATAGCCGGTCGAGTGACAGAACTTGTGGTAGAAAATGTTGCCGGGGTATTCGACGACGACTGGAAATTTTGTGCCGTGCTGCCACTCGCGGGGTAAAGTCAGCACGTGGGTGACGCTCGTCTTTTCCCAACCTGGCAACTGCTGATAAACGCGCTGTCCGGGACCGGGCGCATCGCGGAGGATGTCGGGCACCTGCACACGGCGCGAGACATCGGGCCGTTCGGCCGGCGCGTCGCCGGTCGCGCGAAGGCTGCGCACGCGCAGCGAGGGCTTGATGCGACTGTCGCCGACGACGAGTTTCAGCCAGCGGACCGAGGCCGGATTTGTCGCCGGGGTGTAGACATCTTTCCCGGGATAGCGCGTGTGCAGGTCGATCTTGAACGTGCCGCGTTGCCCCGGAGAGAGCGTCTCGCGTCCTGCGGTGGGACCACCGTCGGGCGTAAACGTGCTCACTCCGCCCCAGCCGTTGCCCGACCGCGCCCAAAAGGTGAAACGCATCGGCTTGTCGCCGGTATTTTCGATGTCGGCTTCGACGAAGCGAAAGCGCGAGAGATCCCGCCATTTTTCCGGCAAAGGAAAGACCACCCCACTGCCGGAAGCCGGCGTGGTGCCCTTGATCTCCAAGGCACCGTCCGCCGTGGCAACCGTCACGCCTCGAGCGGTGAGTTGGGCCGCATCAAAAGGGCGGCTGAAAGTGAACAATTCTGCTGCTCCGGCCGATGCAGTCGCCGCCAGCACAACGCCGGTGCAAAGCAGACGTTGTAAGTTTCCGGGGTGAGCGAGCATGGGTTTTGTTGAGGATGTCGTCGCGAAAGGTGATGCGGCTAGACTGACTTCTTTGAAACCCTTCAATTCAGGGGATTGCTTTCGGCGCCGCCAACGAATGATTTGGTCCGCGACTTCGCTCCATCGTCGTGATCACCCTGCAACAAATCGCCCGCGCCGCCGACTGCAGTCTCGCGACGGTTTCCTATGCGCTGCGTGACGACACCCGCATCCGGCCGGAGACGCGGATGCGGGTGCAGAAAGTCGCCGCGCGGCTGGGCTACCGGCCGAATCCCCGGTTTTCGGCCCTGATGTCGCACATCCGCAACTCGCGACCGGTCGGGGCGGGAGAACGCATTGCATTCGTCTGGGTGCACACATCGCGGACCGAGTCGGCGAGGGACCTGTTTCTACAGCGCGTGTTTTTGGGGGCGAAGGCGCGGGCGGAGGCATTGGGTTACGGGTTGGAGCAGTTCTGGACGGCGGAACGCGGCATGACGGACCGGCGCCTGTCGCAGGTGATAAAGTCGCGGGGAATCGTGGGCGTGTTGTTGTCGCCGGTGATCCATGAAGCCGAGGTGACGTTGGATTTGGAGTGGAACTGTTTCGCGTCCGCCGTGATCGGTAGCGCCCGCTGGAGTCCCGAGCTTC
>CALSBN010000113.1:0-15115 GCA_943373185.1 Opitutus sp. GAS368
AGGCTTTTTAACCGCTACTTGTTCGACCTGTTCTTTTTCGCCCGGGCGCTTCGCCGTCAACGCGCCGCTTTGCGGCGCGGCGCACCTCCAGCAGCGCCGCAGCTCCGCGCCCCCGAAGAAGCACCGGTCGAACACGATCATCGCTTCGCCAGTTGGACCGACCGCGCCGACGCTGCGGCGGTCGCCTCGGGACGCATCGACGCTCCACTGCCCACCAGCGAGATTCGCAGCGTCATTTTGGATCTCAGCGCCGTCACGTTCATGGACAGCACCGGCCTGGGTCTGATGCTGCGGAGCTTCCGGGCCTGCAAACAGTCCGGTGGCGGTTTCGTGCTGCTGCAGCCGTCGGCCCCGGTTCGCACCCTGTTGGCCGCGATGAATCTTGATCGGCTGATTCCGACGGCGGAGACGATCACCCAAGCGCGCCTCGCTCTCGGCCTTGCGCGCAACAGCGGAGCACCCGCATCCGGACCGGATGAGCTGCAGCTGACCTGCGACGGCGATCTCGTGGCGGCGCGATGCCCCGGTATCAGGCGCTGGCTGGAGAGTTCTTGGGCGGCCAAGCCAGACGCCCGGCGCTTGGTCTTTGATTTGTCCCGCGTCACCTTCATCGACAGCTCCGGCCTGGGGTTACTCGTCGCCGCGCGAAAGCTGGCCGCCGCCCGCACCGACGGTGCGCTGGAAATCCGCGGCGCGAATGCCAACGTGCGCAACGTCATTGCGATCGCCCGCATGGAGGAATTCTTGGGCCTGCCGGCGACGCCAAAATGATCCGGGTCGCACTCTCGACCTCCGTCGCCCAGCGCGGTCGCTCCGGCGTCGCGAGCTATCTTTTCGGTTTGCTCGACGGGCTCGCGGCCGTGGATGCGCCCGTAAAGATTGTGCTGCTCGGATTGGCCGAAGACCGGCCTCTTTTTGCGCGGTGGCTCGATCGCTGCGAATGGGAATCCGTGGACGAAAAATGGCGTCCGGCTGTGCGTAACATTCTTTGGCACCAAACTGTATTGCGCTCCGTGCTCGGCCGCGTGCGGGCCGATGTCCTGCATATTCCCAGCTATCGCCGCATCGTCTGGCGGGCGCCCGTCCCGCAGGTGGTCACCATCCACGACTGCGCCGCCTTTGCGGTCTCGGGAAAATACGACTGGGCCCGAATGGCCTACGGAAAACATGTCGTGACGCGGCTGGCTCGGGGGGCCACCGAGGTCATGACCGTGAGCGCGGCCACCGCCTCCGATGTTGAGCGCTATTTCGGGCTGGATCGCAGCCGCCTTCACGTCGTTTGGAATGGCATCGATCATTCCGTCTTCTTCCCGCGCCAGGCCGCCGAGATCGCCCGCTTTCGCGCGAAACAGAATCTCACCGCTCCCTATTTCTTGTATCTCGCCCGCCTCGAGCATCCGGCGAAAAACCACGTGCGCCTCATCGAAGCCTTCGAACAGTTTTGCCGTCGCGCCCCCGCGCGGACGGACGAACTCCTGTTCGGCGGCGCGGATTGGCACGGCGCCGCGACCATTCACGCCCGTATCGCCGCCTCACCGCAGCGCCACCGGATTCGGGCTTTGGGTTTCGTTGATAAGGCCGACCTTCCCTTTTGGTATGCGAGCGCCACCGCGATGGTCTATCCGTCGCTCTTCGAAGGATTCGGGCTGCCACCTGCGGAAGCGATGGCGTGCGCCTGCCCCGTCGTCTGCTCCGACCGGGGCTCGCTCCGCGAGGTCGTCGGCGATGCGGCGAGGATTGTCGATCCCGTGCAGGTCTCGGCCATCGCGGACGCGTTGGGGGAACTCACCGAAGACTCGCACCGTGTCGGCTGGATTAAACGCGGTTTGATGCGCGCGCAGCTTTTTGATTGGAGCGAAACCGCCCGCAGCGTATCACAGATTTATCACGCGGCCGCCTCGGCCCCATCTTCTACCACATGAAACCTTTTCTCGAACATTGGGCGCTTCGCGAGCGACCGTTCGAACTCGTGACAGATCGAAGATTCTTCTTCCAGTCGCGTGAGCACGAAGAGGCGCTCGCCCGGCTTCGCTACCTCGTCGAAGAACGCACGATGTATGCCGGCCTGCTCAGCGGGGAAATCGGTTGTGGGAAATCAATCACGGGGCGCGTTCTCGCCTCTTCGCTCGACCCCGCCCGCTTTGCGGTCGTCGTCTTTGAGAACGCCCATTTCCGATTCGCCGATCATGCTCGACAGCTGGCCCGCACCGCCGGCCTCGGCGACGAAGCCCTCCGCGCCCGGACTGCCCACCAAGTTTACGAACTCGTGCGGCTGGCCTTCGAGAAGTTGCACGATGTCGAGCGTCGCCACGTGGTGCTCGTCTTCGACGAAGCGCAGGATCTTCGCGCGGATACCTTGGCCGACCTGAAACGCATCTTGAATTTCAACGACGACGGCCGGGCCCACGTGACGCTCATTCTCATGGGGCAACCGGAAGTTCGAGGTCGGATCCATGCCCACCCTCCTTTGGAGCAACGCATCAGCCTGCGTTTTCACCTCGGCGGGATGCGACCCGATGATTGCGCCTCCTACCTGAGACATCGCCTGCGGGTCGCAGGCCATCCGACCGGGGAACTGTTTCGGCCGGCCGCCGAAGGATTGCTCGCCGAAGAAAGCCGTGGCGTGCCCCGCGAGATCAACCGACTCGCCAAACTTGCTCTTGAAACCGCCCGGGCCGAAAACGCGGATTGCGTCGACGCCAGCCACGTTCTTGCGGTGGTGGATGATCTGCGCCGTCACGGGGCGATCGAAACGCCCCAAGTGGTCGCCGTATGAACGAGCCTGGCTCCAAGCCCATGCGCGTAAGTGATTGGGGGAAATCGACGCCCGCTCCCATTCCGGCGCCTGAAAGCGCACCGACTTTGCCGCCTCACACTCCACCATCGCCGTTGAGCACTCCCGAAGATGCTCCGGGTTTGCCCGTGGACCCGATGCGACTGCTCGGCGGACTATGGCAACGACGTCTCTGGATTGTCGCCGGCGCGGTCCTCGGACTCGCCCTCGGCTTCGGCGTCGGATTTTGGCGCACCGAAACCCGCTATGAAGCCACCGTGCAACTCATCAAGCGGGAGATCACTTCGAGCTTTCGCGCCGGAGAAATCGGCGAGTCCTTCAAACCCCAACAACTCTCTGGTGCCACCCTGATTGGCCTTGCCACCTCCGACAATGTGCTGCGCCGAGTCGCCGAAAAATCCTCTCCCCGCGTCGCTCTGCGTCTGTTGCGGCAGTCCATCGATGCCAAAGAACAACGTGGCACGGATTACGTGAACCTCACGATTTCCGGCTATGTCGACGCCAACGCGACCGTGAGTCTTGCCAACCTCTGGGCCCAAGAGGTCGTCGAATTCAGCCGGGAGATGCAGTCGCGCGAGAGCCGGGAAATGCGCCAGTATCTTCAGCAACAAGTTGAATCTTCCGATCTCGAGCTGAAGCGGGTCCATGCCAACATTCTTGAGTATTCCCGCTCGCAGGGCCTGATCGCCGCCGACAAGCAGATCGACGCCTTCCTGCGGTCGCTCGGCGATATCGACCTGCGCTACGAAACCAGCCGGTTCGAACTCGCCGCTAACGATTTTAAGCTCAAGAGCCTGCTGACCGAACTCGCCCGCCAAAGTCCGACCGCCGAGCGGCTGAAAGTCGCCCAGCTCGAACTGGGTGACGTCAAGACCCGGCTTACCGATCTGAATCCGATCGTGCAGGACAAACAGGAAAAGGTGCGGGCGATCGAGCAGTTGCTCGCCAAGGAGTCGGCCGAGGTGTCGGGCGACATCTCCCGCTTTGCCGGGACGTTCCTCGGTAACACAATCTACCTCCAGATCCTCGAACTGCAAAACCAGCAGCAAGCCCTCAAACAACAGATCGATGAGCTCTCCAAATTGCGGACCGCGCAGCAGGCCTCCCTTTCGGCTATACCGGAAAAGGAGTTGGGTTTGGCGCAACTCGAACGCGCCCGCCAAGCCCTCGAAACCTCCCGCACGCTGATTTCCAGCCGCCTCCGAGAGGCGCAACTGTTCGAAGAACGTTCCCCCGGATACTACCGTGTCTTCCTGCCCGCGACCGCGGACAATGTCGGCTCTCGCGGGAAGCCGCTGAAGGTGGCCGCCTACGCCGCCGCCGGGTGCGTGGCGATTGCAGCGCTCGTGTTTGTGGTCGCGCTGCTGCTCGAGTTGCTCGACCCCACCTTGCGCACCGGCCCCGAAGCCGCGCGCGCGCTGCGCTCGCCTCTGCTCGCCGCCATTCCCCGTCTCGGCGCCACCCCCGGAGCCGCGGCTGACATCGCCTCCCGCATCTGGATCCGCTGGTTCGGTCACCTTGGCGGCGGCGGGGTCCGGCTCGTGTGGATTCCCGCCAGCTCCCCGCAGGAGGATCAGTTTTGGCAACTGCTGCTCGCCGAGGCCCGCCGGCTCTGTCCGGATCTTCTTATCATAAACCTGACCGCCGGCCCGCCTCCGGCAACCTTGGCCGCCCTGCCGGTGGGCACCCTCACGGGCGGCCCGGCACCGGTCGAAGGTCCGCGCCTCATCACGATCGACACTTCGGCCATGTCGATCGACGACACCCGGAATCTGGTCGCCGCGATGAAGCGCCACGCCGCGACCGGCCGAGAAATCTGGTGCCGGTGCGACGGCCCCGTCCGCGAGCCGCTCTCTAGTATCGCGCGCCAGACCGAGTCACCTCTCATCTTGATAGCGCTACAGGTCGAGACCCTCGCCTTTTGGCGCGAGCAAGCCGCCCGACTTCAAGAGGTGGGCAGCCGACCCCGTGGAATCGTAACGTTGGGCGAAGTGGAATGGAACGAACGATGACCCGCGGGCTCGACGCGATTTTTCTGAGCGTTTTTCTGAGCGTTCTCCTCGCCCTCACGGCCACCGGCCAGCCGAAGACCGGCGGACCGAACCCCGAGAGCGCCGCGCCCGCACCCGAGTCGTCTTGGCGAGTGCGCTACCAACTCGGTGCCGGCGATATCCTGAACTTCAGCCTCTACGGCCGGCCGGAGTTGGACCGCAATGCCGTGTTCGTCCAACCGGACGGTCGCATCGCCTATCTTCAGGCCCAGGGTATTCAGGCCGACGGCCTGACCATCGACGAACTGCGCGCGGCCATAGAGGCCGAACTGCGCAAGTATTACAAGCACCCGGCCGTGATGATCTCACCCTTTGAGTTGCGCAGCAAACGCTACTTCATGCTTGGCAAAGTCATCGACAAGGGCGCGTTTCCGATGGATCGCCCCATCACCATCGTCGAAGCCGTCGCGCGTGCCCGCGGGATCGAGACCGGCTTGTTCGAGCAGAACACCGTCGAACTCGCCGATCTCGCCCGCACCTTTCTGATCCGTGGCGGCCGGCGGATGCCGGTTGATTTCGAGAAGTTGTTTCAAGAGGGCGATCTGGCCCAAAACATCGAAATCGAGCCCGGTGATTATCTCTATTTCCCCTCGGCCAACACCAACGAGATTTACATTCTGGGCGAGGTCGCATCTCCAGGGGTCCTCGGCTTCTCCTCACAATCGACGGTCACGGGCGCAATCGCGGTCCGTGGCGGTTTCACGCCTCAGGCCTTTCGCGCGCGAGTTCTCGTCGTTCGCGGCTCCTTGCAGAATCCCGAGCGATTTATCGTGGATACGGCGGATGTGCTCGCTGGCCGTGCCCCCGATTTCCGACTGCAACCGAAAGATATCATTTACGTGAGCGCGCGGCCTTGGACCCTGATCGAAGAACTCGGGAATGTCGCGATCGACACCTTCCTACAAGCAATGACTGCAACGTGGACCGGACGGAATATCCCGCATCTGGTTTCACCGGGCGAGTTACCCCAGTTGGATAACGCCCCTTCCCGCTGATGTCACATCGTTCTTGTCTTTTGCGGGTCCTTTTCCGCCTCGGCGTCGTTGCGGCCTGGTTCGGTCTCTCCGGCTGTAATTCGACAACGCGGTTCGATCCCAAGAGCACCGGTCTGGACCCCGCCTTCGAGGAGGTGGGGGACGCCGGCAAGATTCCGCCCGAGTGGCTCCGCCCGTCCCAGGAAGCGTTCCGCCTTGGGATCGGCGACAAGATCGAAGTCGAAGTTCTCGAGGTCCCCGGCACCCGGCAGACCTGCACCGTCATGCCCGACGGCATCGTCCACTACAACCTGCTGCCCGGCCTCCGGGTAGTTGGCCTCACCCTGGAAGAACTGCGGGGGCTCCTCGCCACCGCACTCTCGGAACACTACCGTTCTCCTCAAGTGGGAGTGATTCTGCGCGGTGTTTTCAGCCAGCGCGTGTGGGTGATGGGACGCGTCAACACTCCGGGACTCTATCCGTTGGATATGCCGATGACGATCATCGAGGGCATTTCCCGGGCCGGCGGTCTGTTCACTTCAGGCTTCTCCGGCACGACGGAGGAATTGGCCGACCTGCGGCACAGTTTCTTCATTCGCGACGGCAAATTCGTGCCCGTAGATTTCCACCGGCTGCTGCGCGAAGGCGACATGTCCCAGAATCTCTACCTGCGCAACGGGGACTATATCTACCTGCCCTCCGCTCTGTCCAAAGAGGTCTATATCTTGGGCGCCGTCCGCCAACCTCGGGCCATTGGATTCATGGATCGGATCACGTTGGTCTCCGCCGTTGCCAGCGCGCGGGATATGTTGCCGCGCGCCCAGACCGACCGGGTCGTCATTATCCGCGGAACCCTTACGCAACCGAAAGTTGCGGTCGTCGACTACGGCGCGATCATGAGCGGGCGGGCGCCGGACATCGCGTTGCAGCCGCGCGATCTCGTGTGGGTGCCCGATAACCCGTGGGTAAACTTGCAAGACTACGCGCGGACAATAGTCAGCACCTTCGTGCGCACGGTCGCGGCCAACGAAGGCGCCCGCATCGCCGTCCCCGGAGCAAGCCAAGTCGGCGTCAATATCAACATCGGGCCAACCAAGTAAGGCGGCCCGCTTAGTTCAATTGTAGCAGCGCCACCACCGAACATAGGCCGCTTCAAGGTCGGGCCACGCCGGCGCGACACCGCCCAACGCTTCTCCGGCTTGTTTCAGTTCCCCGGCTCCCGAGTCCGGATCCACCAATCGCACCAACGCCCGCTGCAGAGCCGCCCGGGGATAGTCGGTCCAACCAGGCAAGCCACCTCCCCGCCGGACGCGATCACGAACATGCAGCAATAAATTGCGAATCGCTCGCGAGTGCGGGTGCAACCGCCCCGCCACGTCGGCGTAAGCCGGCGCATCCGCAAAGACGCGTTGCAGATGAATTCCCTCGGCCCACAGGAAAGTCCGCAGCCACACCCGTGCGAGTTTCGCCTGCTCCCCGTTCAAGCGAACCCGCTCAGGCCGAAGGTGACGCGGTCGCAGCTTGAACTCCACCCCGTCCGCGTGCCAGGCGCCGATCACGCGCCAATCGGGTGGCACCAATGCCAGCGGTTCGGCGAGTCGCCGTTCCCGCTCCACACACGAAAAATGATAGCGGCCGTTGATCGCGAGCACGGCGTCGGCCAACGCGAGCCGGACTTTCGCGTGGTTACGCTCCACAAAACCGTCGCTCACGCGCGGGTCGGCATCCGCCGCCAGCGCACACCGGCAGTAGAACAACCCGCTCCCACGATTGAAGAGTAGCCGGGTGCACTCATGCGCCGGAATGAGAGCGGGATCCTTCAACCTCGGAGGCAAGCCGGCGAGGAAGCGTTCATCGCCCCAAACCAAACGATGCGCCGCTACGAGATCGTAGTAGAACATCGACGGCTCGCCCGTCGCTAAGGCGGATGCCGCGAGCAATTTGAACTCCACTTCGATCCCGAGCTCCACATCGCCCGCATGGGATTCCCGCCGACACCATTCTGCGGCCAGTGGTTCGATCGACGGGTCACCTAGGAGCAGGAAAAATTCCAGATCGTTGTAGAGCTGCGGCTCCCCTCCGCCGCCAGCCCGAAAAACCCCGCCCTCGCCTCTTCCATAGCCTCCCGCCAAGACGAGTGCAGTTACCTGTGAGGCAAACGGCGCCGCCGCCAACCGAGTCGCGAGACCGCTCAAGAAGCGATCAAGCCGAAGCGCCAGTTCCGGCGCCTCCTCCGGGAAATAGACGCCGCCGGACATCGCGGGCACGTCAACCGTGCAACTCGAAGATCCGGTGCAGACGCAACAACTCGATGACCGACTGGACCGCCGGCCTGGTGCGGAGCAGCTTCACACCCGACGACTGGGCGGGCAGTTTTTTGTAGATGCTGAGCAACGCGCCGACCCCGGAACTATCGATAAAATCCACATTCGACAGGTCGATCTCGACGGCGGTGATGGCCGCGCTCCACGCCGCCTCACACTCCAATTTAAAATCCCGGGCCGACGCGGCATCTAGGCGGCGGGCTGCTACGGTCACCCCTAAAACATTTTTGTTCGCGGTCGC
The DNA here is from genome assembly GCA_943373185.1 of Opitutus sp. GAS368. Lineage (GTDB taxonomy): Bacteria > Verrucomicrobiota > Verrucomicrobiia > Opitutales > Opitutaceae > Tous-C4FEB. The sequence goes on from CALSBN010000113.1 coordinate 8,385, forward strand.
TTCGATGATTTTTCCCATACTTAGCACTAGCAGTGCGCTATTCTTGAATTAACCTCAAAGGGAAAATGAACCTTCTCTACGTGCACGAATCGCTGGGAAGTCTCGGCGGCGCCGAAGCCAACGTGTTCATCACCGCGACTGAAATGAAAAAGCGCGGCCACCGAGTCGGCCTCTTTACTAGCCGGCCCACCGGCAAAAACGAGGAGGCCTGGCGGGCTCTCTTCGGCTCGGACATTTTTTGGCTCGGTCGCGACTCCTTCCCGGAAATCTGCAACCAGTTCTCGCCCACGGTAACGTATGTGCACAAGTGGGACGCCCTCGATTGCATCGAGACGATGCTTTCAAGCGGACAACCGCTCATCCGCATGGTGCATGACCACGACATTTACTGCCTCCGCAGTTATAAATACAACGTCTTCACCCGGAAGATCTGCACGCGCGCCGCATCCTGCTACTGCATCTTCCCTTGCCTCGCTCCGATCAAACGCGACCGCGAGGGACGTTTCCCCATCAAGTTCCTCAGCTATTTCGCCAAGAAACGCGAAATCGCCCTCAATCGCCGCTTCCACCGCCATCTGGTGGTGACGCGCTACATGCAGCATGAGCTCGAAATCAACGGATTCGACCCCGCCAAAATCGAGATCTTCCCGCCCGTCCCTCGCGCCGGCGCGGCCCTCACCCCGTCATTCTCGGACCGCAATCTGCTGATCTACGCGGGGCAGATCATCCGGGGCAAGGGTGTGGACGTGCTCCTGCACGCGATGGCCCGGGTCAAATCCAAGTTCGAGCTCATCATCCTCGGAGACGGCAACCAGCGCGCCGTCTGCGAGGCCCTCGCCGTAAAGCTCGGGTTGGCAGATCGGGTAACCTTCAAAGGCTTCATCCCCCAGGCTGAACTCACAGCCTACTACCGCGATGCGTCCGGGGTCGTCCTCTCATCCGTCTGGCCGGAGCCGATTGCGACCATCGGACTCGAAGTCATGCGTTATGCCCTCCCGGTGGTCGCCTTCGACGCCGGCGGCATCAAGGACTGGTTGCGCGACGGCGACAACGGCTTCATGGTTCCGTGGATGGATACTGAAGCGTTTGCCCGCCGCGTGGATGATCTGCTCTCCGACAAAGCCCGGGCCCGGGCCATGGGCGAATTTGGCCTAAAGTTCGTGACCGAGCACTACGACTTCGAGCGCTACCTCCGAGACCTCGAGTCGCTCTTCGCCCGGGTTAGCCAAGGAAATGTCGCTCGCAGCGCCTGATCCGATGCCTCTAAGTCCTGAAGACGAAGCCGCCCTCGACCACTGGAGCCGAGCGAGCACTGCGCCGGGTCGTTTCAGGTTGCAGCTTCGGCTGAAGCGCAAACGCCTGCTTTGGTTCACAATCGTGGGCAGCACCGTGGTTCTTAAGCGGGCACTGGATGTTGTAGCTTCAGCGTGCGCTCTGTTGGGTTTGATGCCGGTCTTTGCCGTGACCGCCCTCGCGATCAAATGGGAGGACCGGGGGCCTCTTTTTTTTCAGCAGACACGGGTAGGTTTCCGCGGCCGCACTTTTGGGATGTGGAAATTTCGTTCCATGGTCCCCAACGCCGATAAATTGAAAGACCAGCTGCTCAAACAAAACGAAATGCAGGGCGGAATTACTTTTAAGATGAAGAACGATCCCCGCATCACACGGGTTGGACGTTTTATCCGGAAATTTTCCATCGATGAATTGCCGCAATTTTGGAATGTGCTCTGCGGCGAAATGTCTTTGGTCGGCCCCAGGCCACCCGTTCCCCGCGAGGTGAATCTTTATTCGGTCGACGAGCGACAACGGTTGATGGCCAAGCCCGGCCTCACCTGCTTTTGGCAGGTGGGCGGGCGCAGCGAAATCGACTTCTCCGGCCAAGTGCGTTTGGACGTGCAATACATCCAGTCTACGAGTTTCTGGCTCGATGTGAAACTGTTGGTCCTGACCGTGCCGGCGGTTCTTCTCGGCAAAGGATCTTACTGACCATGATCTGCCATTTTGAGGCTCCGGACTTCGCCGCGATCGACACCGTCGCACGGCGATCGGAACCCTTCGCTCTCTGGCCGGTGGGCCCCCGACCACTGCTCGCCCATTGGCTCGACGAGGCCGTCTCCCGTGGTGCCAAGCGCGTGCGCATCCTGTCGCCCGACCGTCCCACCATGTTGCGTGACTACTTGGCCGCCGGAAATTACTGGTCATGCGAAACCGAAATCGTGTCATCGCGGCCACCCGATTGGCCCAGCGACTCGGAATTGATGGATCATTTGCCGGGTGCACCCGCGCAGGTGAGCCCATCGGATCCACACTCTCTCGTTTGGCGCTGGCTTGATTTAAATTCCATTTGGATCCGGCACCGGCCATCCGACGCCATCAGCATCGATCGGCAGCATTCTTCCGGCGGTTGGATCGGCCCGAAAGCCCGGATTCACCCTACCGCCGTCTTGAGCGCGCCTTTTTGGATCGGCGCGAACGCGGAAATTGGTCCCCGGGCGCGGATCGGGCCAGACGGAATCGTCGGCGAGTCCTGCGTGATCGACGCTGATGCCGAGATTGTCGGTGGCGCTGCGCTTCGCGCCACCTATGTGGGCCAACATGTATCGTTGCGCGACAAGATCGCCGACGGCGGCGTCATGCTCGATGTCGCTCGCGGGTGCCGCGTCGAAATCGGTGAAGCCTTCGTCCTATCCCCACTTGATAAGCAGGGCTCGCCTCCCTCGGTCGGCGAACGAGCCCTCGGTCTGTTGCTTGCCCTGCTCGCCTCCGCGCTGGCGCTTCGCTACGGTCGAACGACTGCCTCCGAGAGTTTCCTCAACGCCCGCGCCGCGCCTACGGATATTGCGACCGGCCAATGCGGGCCGTTGCTCGTTCGCCGTAGACACTGGCTCTATCGGGTCGCTCGCGGTCACTGGAGAATCGTGGGAATCCTACCTCGCACGGAAACCGCTGTGACCGACCTCGCTCCGGACATCCGGGACGCCCTTTTGCGCCACCCGATCGGCGTGTTTTCCCTCGCCGACTTGCACGACTGCCACCGTGCGGGCCAAGGCGACGAATGGATTCACGCCCTGTTTCAAACCGTGCCGGCCGGAGCAGGCTCGAACAAATTGGTCTGGAAGAATCTCTGGCGACTCGCATGGACCTCACCCTGAGCGCCCTCGTCCGCACATCCCTGAAGGAAACGGGGGAATGCGAACTTCCGGCCCACCTCGGGGCCGTTGAGCCCAGCGTGGAATTACTCCGCGATTTCGCGCACTCCCGGGGCGTTTCAGCAGAGATGTTATCCGCCATCGAACTCGCGACCGTTGAAGGCCTCAACAATGCCATAAAGCACGCGGCCAAGGGTAAAATCGACGCGTCGGTGAAGCTGCGTTGGCAGCTAACCTCAGGAAAGTTGGAGGTCTCGATCACCGATTCAGGGCAGTTTTCACCGGGGCCGAAGTGGTTTGAGCCCCCCGACGATCCACTCGCCGAAAGCGGTCGTGGTGGCTTTCTGATGCGAAGTCTCATGGACCAGGTTGACCACGAAAACGGACCCGACGGTCACGTGCTGCGACTGACCAAACATATCGGTCATCTGGAGGCTCCCCGCAACGCCGCGGAAATCGACCAGGAGCTGTCTGCCATGACCCAGGATTTGAGCGATAGCTACGAGAGTCTGGCGGCGCTGTTCAGCATCAGCACGCTCCTCGCAACCACGCCTGAATTTTCGGTTTTCCTTTCAGAAGTGTTGTCCCGCCTGAGAACCCTCGTGAATGCGGGGAAAGCCTACGTGCGCTTCGCCGGTGCCGACGGAGTTTGGCGCATGGGAGGACTCAGCGGCTCACAAGGGACCGCCTTACCCCTAGGGACAACCCCGAACGAACTTGAGCTCCAAGCATGGCGGGAACAACGGGAGCTCACGGTGGAAAACACCGCCCAAACATCAGCGGGGGAAGCTCTGCGCCATATGGCGGCGGGTGATTTCATTTGTCCGATCTCTTTCGCCAACCATGCGCTCGGCGTTCTTGTCGTCGGACGTCGCACCGGCGAATATTTTACAGCCGGCCAACTCAATCTCGTGCGCACGGTCGGCGATTATCTCGCCATTGCTTGCACCACCTCCGAGCTCCAAAAACAGAGAGAAAGCCAGCAGCGGGTCGCGCGGGAGTTTCAAATCGCCGCTTCAATCCAACAATCGCTCTTGCCGCGTCAAATGCCGCTGATTCCCGGTTGGGAAATCGAAGGCCAGTGCCACAGTGCCAACGAAGTCGGAGGCGACTACTTCGATATAATCGAAAAGCCCGGCGTCGGTTTCTTGGTGGTCATCGCCGATGTCATGGGCAAAGGCCTGCCCGCAGCCCTCCTGGCCATGATTCTCCGCACGTCCGTGCGTGCTCGGCTGGATCTCGTGACTGAACCCGGCCGCCTGATGACTAACATAAACGAGCAACTCCATGCCGACCTGGCCGACCTCAATATGTTCATCACCACCCAATTCGCGTGGTTTGACACCTTGAACAACCGGGTCCTCATCACCAGCGCCGGTCACTGTGACGCACTCGTTGCCCGATCTGAGACCAGGGACATGCGCCCCTTGAGCGGCCAAGGTGGTGTGCCTCTCGGCGTTATGCGCGACACCGTCTACACATCGGACGAGTTCGCCGTAGAGCCCTTGGACAGGCTTTTGTTCATCACCGACGGCCTCTACGAAATCGAGGGGATAAGCGGCCAGCAACTTGGCATCGACGGCCTCATCAAAGTCGCGTGCAGCGTGCAGCATACCGCGCCGAAAGCATTCGCGACGGCCCTACTTGAGAACCTCAGCTTCAGGGGAAACAAGGACCGACCGGCAGACGATCGAACTTTGGTTGTTGTGCAACGTTCCACGAAACCATGAACGAAAAAATCATTCTCATCACCGACGACGAGCCCCACATGCGGCGCCTGCTCCAATTCACCCTCGCCAAAACCAAACAGAAACTGGCGATCGCCACCTCGGGGGAGGAGGCTCTGGCGCGCGCGCAGGCGGGGCCGATCGATCTGCTGGTGATTGACGTCGGTCTACCCGGCATGAGCGGCTTCGAAGCCGTCAAAGCCATTAAAAACCTGCCAGGAAACGATCACCTTCCGGTGATCATGCTGACCTCTCGCGGCCACACCGATATCCGTGAAGAAGCCGCCAAGCTGGGGGTGAGGGCGTTTCTCACAAAACCGTTTAGTCCGACGGAACTGGCCTCGCTTGCCCAAGACTTCTTGCGCGCATGAAATCGCCGAGCGTCGATCTGTTTATTTTCGCCGATGCTCTAGGCTGGGTGCAAGCCGAGCGCCGGGCCTTCGCGGCTGACTTGCTCACCTATAGACGTCCCTGCGACACGCTGCTGGGTTACTCCTCGACCTGCGACCCCAGCATCCTCACGGGCACCTTGCCGCAGGAGCACGGGCATTTTTCCTTTTTCGTCTACGATCCCGTCCGTTCACCCTTCGGTTGGGCTCGCGCCTTCGGGTGGATGCCTGGGGCGCTCGCCGCCCACCACCGCGTCCGCAACGTCGTCAGCCGCTGGTGCCAACGCAAACTCGGCTACACCGGTTATTTTCAACTCTACAGCGTGCCCTTCAATCGCCTGCCGTTTTTTGACTACACCGAAAAACGCGACCTGTATCTGCCCGGAGGGATTATCAACGGACAGGAAAACATTTTTACTGCGTGGGAGCGGAGCGGCGTGCCGTGGTGCCGCTCCGATTGGCGCCTCGGCGATTCCGCCAACGTGGCCCACCTCAAGGACGAACTGAAGACGGGCAAAATCCGGCTGGGCTATCTCTTCACGGCTGGGCTCGACGCCGTGATGCACGCCCATACCACTGACAGCGCGACCACCGATGCGGCCTTCGCCCAGTTTGACCGCTGGCTGCACGAGATTTCATCGCTCGCCCACGAGCACTACGAGGAAGTGCGGATCCACGTGTTCAGCGACCACGGCATGACCGACACCCGCGACGTCAGCCGCATGTGCGTCGACTTTGATCAATTGGGATTAAGATTCGGCGTCGATTACGCTGCGGTCTGGGATTCCACCATGGTTCGCTTCTGGTTTCCCGGACCGAACGCGACCGCCCACCGCGCCCAAGTGGAAGCTTGGCTCAAGCAGCGCACCGAGGGGCGAATTCTCAGCGATGTCGCGCTGGCAGAGAACGGCTGTTTGTTTCCCGACCGACGCTATGGCGAACTGTGGTTTCTGCTGAACAATGGCGTGATCTTCGTTCCCTCCTTCATGAATCGGCACCGCGTTCCCGCGATGCATGGATTCGATCCCCGCGAACCGGATAGCGCAGCTTGTTGGCTGGCCAATCACGCGGACTACGAGGCGCCGAAGCGCATCGAACAGATCTTTTTTGTGATGCAAGCGGCCGCCGGGCGCGCCCGAAAGTCGCCCTGACTTCTCTCAGCGATCGGCTTTACCTTCCTTCGCCCGCATGTGTTGGACCTGCTCGTTCAAGAACGCGCACGTCGCCTTGAAGTTTTCCGCTATCGCTTCGATTTCCCCGGACAGATCGCCCGACACGTTCAATTTCGACTGCTCCTCCAGACCCAAACTTCTTTGCCGCATCTCCTGAAGACCAAGGATTCCACAACTGCCGGCAAGAATATGGGCCACGCGCCCTAGTTCGACTAGGTTTCCCCGCTGCCAAGAGGCAGCCAGCTCCGACAAACGTTCCGGCGTATCGTCGAGAAACATCGAGATCATTTCGAT
>CALSBN010000114.1:0-15000 GCA_943373185.1 Opitutus sp. GAS368
TCGATTACATCCGCGACCTCGCCGTGAAATGCTACGGCCCCGAGGCCCCCGGCGGCAGCCTCTCCGGCGGCAACCAACAAAAAGTCTCTCTCGCCCGTTGGCTCGCGACCAAGCCCAAGCTTCTCATCCTCGACGAACCCACCCAAGGCGTCGACGTCGGCGCCAAGAGCGAAATCCATAGAATCGTTCGTCGCCTCGCGAAAGAGGGCCTCGCCGTCATCTTGATCTCCAGCGATCTCCACGAAGTCATCGGCATGAGCGACCGCATCGGCGTGATGGGTGGCGGCACCTTGCGCGCGATCCTCCCCGGCGGTTCCGATGCCCACGTCGTCATGGCCGCCGCCCTTGGCACCGCCGCATGAACGCCCTTTTCTTTTTTCTTCCGCATGTGGGCGGGGTGACCCCACCCCGCTCCCCTTGGCCGTCCTCGCGGCTACGCGGGGTGAGATCACCCCGCCTACATTTCAAGAGGCCGCGACCATGAAGCGTTACTTCCGGGAACTCTCCGTTGTCGGCGCGCTCCTCGCGGTGCTAATCGGCCTGGCGATCTTCGCCCCGGCGTTTTACCAGCCGCAGCCGCTTCTCTCGCTCCTCACCCGCGAAGCCCCGACGCTGGTCGTCGCCTGCGGCATGGCGTTTGTCATCATCTCGCGGCAGATCGACATTTCCGTCGGCTCCATTTTCTCCGTCTGCAGCGTTTGCGCCGGCCTCCTCGCCGCCCACGGCTGGCCTCTCGTTCTCGTGCTCCCGGCGTCCGTCGCCCTCGGCGCCCTCTTCGGGGCCTTCAACGGCTTCCTCGTCGCCGTCCTCCGCTTGCCCTCGATCGTCGTCACCCTCGCAACGATGGTTACGCTCCGACAGGGCCTGAATCTCGTTCGCCAAGGCGAATTCGTAAATCTCCCCGACCGCATCCAATGGTTTGGACTCAGTCAGACCGCCGGCCAACTCGTGCTCGTCACCGCCTCCGTCTCCCTCCTGATCGTCCTCGCCCTCGCGATGCGCCACCTTGCCGCGGGCCGTTTCGTCTACGCCGTCGGCACCGATGCCGAAGCCGCCCGCCTCGCCGGTATCCGCCCGCAACTCGTCACCTTTCTCGTCTTCGTTTTCATCGGCGCCCTCACCGGACTCGCCGCGATGATGAACCTCGCGCAATCACCCCAAGTTCAACCGCTCACCGGCAACGGCCTCGAACTCAAGGTCATCGCTGCCGTCGTCGTGGGCGGCGTCGCGATCTCCGGCGGCCGCGGCAACCTCTGGGGCGCCTTCGCCGGCCTGCTCCTGCTCGCCTGCATATCGCCCGCCCTCACCCATCTCCACATCCAGGCCTACTGGGAAAAAGCCATTCAAGGGGCCATCATCTTGCTCGCCGTCGTCGCCGACGGCCTGCGCAGCCGTAAAGGAGGAAGCTAACCCATGGCCGCCTCCTCGCCGATACCGTCCACCGGAAACCGCAACTGGAAAGCCCGGCTGCTCTCCCACGAGATGCTGCTCTTCTACGTGCTGATCGCGCTGTGGCTGTTCTTCTATTTCGCCGGCACTACCGTCAACCGCCGCGGCGTCACCGTCGGCTTCGGCACTCTCGACCGGCAGTTTGATATCCTCCGCCACTCCTGCGAAATCGGCCTCCTCGCCCTCGCCCTCACGCCCATCATCATCACCGCCGGGATCGACCTCTCCGTGGGCTCGCTGCTCGGCCTTTGCGCGATTCTCTTCGGTCAACTCTGGCACGACGGCGGTCTACCCATTCCCGCCGCCGCGGGCCTCACCCTCGCTTTCGGCGCTGTCGCCGGCGGCCTCAACGCCGTGCTCATCACCGCCCTGCGCATTCCGCCGCTGATCGTCACGCTCGGGACCTACTCCCTCTTCCGCGGGCTCGCCGAGGCCCTCACGCGCGGCTCCATCACCTACACGGATTTCCCCGCCGGCTTTCTCTTCATCGGCCAGGAACGCTGGCTCGGCCTCCCCACGCAGGCGTGGATCTTTTTCGCGGTCGCCCTCGCCGTCGGCTTGCTCGTCCATCGCACCACGTTCGGCCGCGCGTTCCGCACCATCGGCTATTCCCCCGAGGGCGCCCGCTACGCCGGTCTGCCCGTCGCCCGCCGCCTCGCCTTCGTCTACATCCTCGCCGGCTTCATCGCCGCCATCGCCGCCATCATCTACACCGCCCGCCTCGGCCAGGCCAAAGCCGACGCCGGCACCGGCTACGAACTCTTCGCCATCACCGCCGTTGTGCTCGGCGGCACCAGCATCTTCGGCGGCAAAGGCTCCGTCATCGGCACCCTCCTCGGTGTCGCCGCGATCGCGGTCCTGAAGAGCGGCCTCGCCTGTCTCCCCGTCGTCATGCGCATGAACGCCGCCGAAGAAATGTCCGGCCTGCTCACCGGCGCCCTCCTGCTCTTCGCCCTCGCCGCCGGCGTCGTGCCGCAACTCTGGTCTGGCTTTCGCTCCCGCGCCCGCGCTACGTAAAACGCTCCCTCTCCCCCATGAATAACACCCTCCTCCGTCTCTTCACCGCCGGCGCGATTCTGCTCGGCTCGCTCGTTTCCGCCGCCGCCGCCGACTCAAAACTGATCGTCGCGATGCTGCCCAAATCCAAGGGCAACGCCTACTTCATCTCCGTCAAGGCCGGCGCCGACAAAGCCGCCAAAGAGCTCGGCATCCAGCTGCTCTTCGACGGCCCCACCGATTCCAACGCCGCCAAACAAAACGAGATCGTCGAGAACTGGATCACCCTCGGCGTCGATGTCATCGCCGTCGCCGCCGAAAACAAAGAGGGCATCTCCACCGCTCTCCGCAAAGCCCAGAAACAGGGAATCAAGGTCGTCACTTTCGACGCCGACGCTCTCCCCGACGCCCGCTCCTTTTTCGTCAACCAGGCCACCCCCTCCGGCATCGGCTACAGTCTGATGGATGAAGCCGCCCGCCTCACCGGCGGAGAAGGCGATTTCGCCATGATCGTCGCCTCCCTCACGGCCGCCAACCAGCGCGAATGGCAAAAGCACATCGAAGCCCGCCTGAAGGAAAAGTATCCCAAGATGAAGCTCGTCGCCGTCCGCCCCTGCGACGACCTCAAGGACAAAGCCCAGTCCGAGGCCACCGCCCTTCTCAGCGCCAACCCCAATCTGAAGCTCATCATGGCCATCTGCTCGCCCGGCGTCCCCGGCGCGGCCGAGGCCGTCAAGCAGGCCGGCAAAACCGGCAAGGTTAAGGTCATCGGCCTCGGCTTGCCCAACGAGAACAAGCGCTACGTCCGCGAAGGCGTCACCGACAGCGTCATTCTTTGGAACACCGGCGACCTCGGCTACCTCACAATTCACGCCGCCGTCGCCGTCGCCAAAGACGAACTCAAGAAAGGCGCCAAAACGTTCAAGGCCGGCTCTCTCGGCACGTTCAATATCGAGGGCGACAACATCCTCCTCGGAAAGCCCTTCATCTTCAACAAGGGCAACATCGAGCAGTTCGACTTCTGAAAAGTAGGGCACGGTCTCCGACCTGCCCTCCCACGCCACGCACCGACCTGCCCTCGCCGAAACCAAACCGTCGGCGGGACGTCTCCTTGCCGATGTCCTCCACTACGCCCCTCCTTCGTCGCGGTCTCGCGCTCGCCGCCGTCGCCCTCGCCGGCGTCTCTCCGCTCTTCGCCGGCTTCCTTGGTTTCGGCACCCCGAAAGAGACCGATGTAAACGTCGTCGTAGACATGACCGAGGCCGGCCGGAAAATCACCCCGCCCACCAAGGAAAGTCCCGCCTTCTACTATCCCGTGCTCGCCGGCTACCGCGAGTCCGGCTCGCTCGTCGCCGGAGAAAAGAGCCCGCCGCCCACGCCCGTCGCCAAGCTCTTGGCCAAGGCCCTCGCCGCCCAACACTACTACGTCGTGGGCACCAAAACCCCGCCGCCGTCCATCATTCTCGTGTTCCACTGGGGCTACATGAACCCGCAGATCGACGACATCGGCGACACCGAGAATCCCCAACAACTGTTCTGGAACCAGCGCGAGATGCTCGCCCTCGTCGCCGGCAACACCCTCGGCAACGTCGGTCCCTTCGGTTTCCAACGCGAAGACATCCTTCAAGCCGCCCGCGACGACCGCTACTTCGTGATCGTCTCCGCCTATGACTTTGAGGCCGCGAAAACGAAGAAAAAGGTCCTCCTCTGGCAGGCCAAGATGAGCACACCGTCCAACCGCGTCTCCCTCGCCGAGGTGATTCCCGGCATGATCGCCGCCGGCGGTCCGCGCTTCGGCCGCGAGACCAAGCTTCCCGAGTCCGTGACCGCACCCTTGGCCAAAGAGGGGACCGTCGAGATCGGCACGCCGACCGTCGTGGACGATACCGGCAAGTCCGTCCCGACGAAGAAACCTAACGCGCGGTGACCTAAATCGGGCCACGCGCGCCGACTCTTGATTTAGGTCCGGTCTTTCGCGGTCGCGATCGACGGCACCAACGACTCGCCCTTAACCCGAATCCCGGTGAGTTTTTCGATCACGAACAGCGCCTGATCCTCCGCGACGTCCACCAGCGTGTGCCGCTGGTGAATATCAATCGCGCCGACGACGTTGCCCGGCAGGCGCGTCACCCCCGCTACCTTGCCGACAATGTCCGCCGGAGTGACGAGGTGCTTCCGTCCGACATTCAGAAAAATCGTCGTAAATCCCTTTTCCACTCCCGTGCGGGCGGGCGGCGCAAAGTCGCCGTCGGCGCGCGTGACTTCAATCGCGCCGTCGATCGGCACCCGGATCACTTCACCCGGCGGACGCGGCTTCTCCACCGGAGCCGCCACCTTGGGTTTGACGGCGTGGGCCGTCGTCGAGCCCGCCCAACTTCGCGCGACCACCGGCGTCGCGGCCGGCGCCGCCGTCTTGACCGGCACGGTCGCCGCAATCTGCGGTGCCGACGCCTGGGCCTGGGCTGCGGGCGCCGTCGCTTTTTTGGTGGCCCAACTTGGGGCCGCGCTCGTCGGCGCTTTTGCCGCCGGTTTGGCTTCGGGCTTTTCCGGGGTGCCGCCTTGGAGCAGATGAATCAGCGCCGAGCAGATATCCGTGCTCGGGTAGCCTTGCTCCAGCAGCCGGTCGATCATCCGCTCTTGCTTGCGGAATTTCCCGCCATTGAGCGTGTCGCGCAGTTTTTCGAAAAAGACATTCTCCCGCGCCTCTTCGACCTGGTCGAGCGACGGGATGGTCTCGCGGCGAATCTTGAGTTTCGCGTAGCGGATGAAGTTCTGCATCACCCACAGCTCGCGCCCGCAGACGAACGTAAACGCCCGTCCCGCCTTGCCCGCGCGACCTGTGCGGCCGATGCGGTGCGTGTAGTCCTCGGCGTCGTTCGGCAGGTCGTAATTGAAGACCACTTCGAGGTCGTCCACGTCGAGTCCGCGCGCGGCCACGTCGGTCGCCACGAGGAATTCAAAGCCCCGCTTGCGGAACTTATCCATCACGCGGTTGCGCTGCATCTGCGTGATGTCGCCGTGCAACCGGTCCACCGCATAACCGCGCGCCGCCAAAATCTCGGCCAGCTCGTCGCACATGATCTTGGTGCTGCAAAAAATGATGCCGTAGCGGAAGTCATGCACGTCGATCAGGCGCGTGAGCGCCTCGACCTTGGACCGCCGGTCCACCTCAAAATATACCTGCTCCACCTGCGGCGCGTTCTGCGCGGTCGACTCCACCTTGATCCACGCCGGATCGCGCGAATAGCGCTTGATCAGGTCCTGGATCGCCCGGGGCATCGTCGCCGAGAAGAACAACAACTGGCGCTGCTCGGGCACCGACGAAAGAATCTTCTCGATGTCTTCGCGGAAGCCCATGTCGAGCATCCGGTCGGCCTCGTCGAGGATCACGAGCTTCAGCTTGTCGAGCTTCAGCGAGCCGCGCTCCATGTGGTCCATTAACCGGCCGGGCGTCCCGATCACGACTTGCGCGCCCGCATCGAGCCCGCGGAATTGCCGCTCATAGCTCTGGCCGCCGTAAACCGGCAGCTCGCGCAGACCGCGTTTGAAGTAAGCGAGCTTGGCCACTTCTTCCGCCACCTGCACCGCGAGTTCACGCGTCGGCAGCAAAATCAGCACCTGCACCGCCCGACTCTGCACATCGACCTTGTCGATCGCCGGAATCGCAAACGCCGCCGTCTTGCCGGAACCGGTCGAGGACTGGCCCACCACATCGCGCCCGGAAAGAATCGTCGGGATGACCGCCGTCTGAATGGGCGAGGCTTCCTCAAAGCCCATTTTTTCCACGGCTTTGAGGACTTCGGGCGACAGGCCCAATTCGGTGAAGAGACGTTTTTCCATGGCTCAAACTGACCCCACCCCGCGCAAAATGAGAGCTAAATCTAAAGCGCCGGCCAATGCTGCCGCAGTTTACCGCGCACGAACCGCACGCTTTCCGCGAGTTGCTCCATCCCGTCGACGCCATCCTCGATACTCACCCAGCCGTCGAATCCGCCCCCCCGCAGCGTGCCAAAGATCGCATCGTAGTCGTTCAAACCCTTGCCGATCGTGCCGTGCCGCAGCCGTTTCGCGTAACCTTCCGCGCCTGTCTCGTCCCGCCGCAGATCTTCGATGGTGCCTTCGGCTAGATAGCGGTCGCTCGCGTGCATCGTGACGACCCGGTGCTTCACCCGCTCCAACAACTCCAAAGGCTCGTCGCCCGCCAGAAACGCGTTGCTCGGATCATAGTTCACCCCGAAACGCGGATGTTTGATGCGTTCCACCAGGTCGCAAAACACGTCCATCTTCTGCGCAAACTCCGGGTAGCTCCAAAAGTCGTCCTTGTAGTGATTCTCAATGATGAGCGTGACGCCGCAGCGCTCCGCCTCCGGCAAACACGCCTCGATGCTTTCAACGACCAAATCCAGCCCGCGCTCACGCGTGAGTTCCGGCCGGCGTTGCCCCGAGAGCACGCGGCAATACCCCGCGCCCAACGTCGCCGCCATCCGGATCCAATTCTTCTCTTTCTCGATCTCGCGTTGGCGGAACTCCGCGTCCGGATGCGAAAAGTCCGGCGAACAGCAGAGCATGGGAATCACCAGTCCGCGGTCTTCCACCGTGCGCCGCGCCTCCGCCCACCGCGCCGGATCGGCCAGCTCCAACATCCCGCTGTAGTATTCGAGCCCGTCGAGGCCGAGTGGCGCCGCCAAGTCCACCCACTCGCGCAACGTCATCGTGCCGTCCTTGCACAGCGGCCGCATAAAGGCCTTCGGAAACGCAGCGAGTTTGGGCATGGCGGTGCGGTGTAATTACTTGGCGCTGCTTTTGTTCGGATTCCGTCCGATCACCGAAAACTGCTCGAGTTCCACCACCGCCCCGCTCACCGGCCGCGACTCATCACCGAGCCAATAGACCGCCGCCGCCGCAATCTCCTCCGGTTGGATCAACCGTCCCGAGGGCGCGAATTGCGCGGGCACGTGCTGCGGCCAGTCCGGCGCCATCCCGTGCTCGATCTGGTGTGCATACTCGCGGGCCGTCAGCACCCAGCCGACATTCAGATGGTTCACCCGCACGCGGTCCGTGCCGTGTGCGTTCGCCAGATTGCGCGACAGCGTCTGCATCGCGCCCTTTGAAATACTGTAGTCGAGCAGGTTGGCCTGACCGCTGTGCGCATTGATCGAGCCGATGTTCAACACGCAGCCCTCGTTCGCCTTCAACTGGGCAAACGCAGCCTGAATCAGCAGCAGCGGTGCCCGCACGTTCACCGCCATCATCCGGTCGAAAAACTCCGCACTCGCTGTCCCCAAATTGCTCCGCGCCACGATCGCCGCGTTGTTCACCACCGCGTCGATCCGGCCAAACGCCGTCAGCGCCGCCGCCGCGATTCGCCCCGCGCTCGCGGGATCGGCCAGATCGTCGAGGTGTAACGCCGCCGCCGCGCCCAGTTTCTTTACGACCATCTCGCCGTCTTCCCGCACGATTCCATGCACCAACACGCGCGCTCCTTCCGCGACGCAACGCTCCGCGATCGCCCGGCCGATGCCGGAGGTCGCGCCGGTCACGATGATAACCTTATCCCTTAGTCTCATATTTTTTGTCGTAGCCGCGAGCGTGAGCGAGTGGGTAGTTGACCGAGTAATGCTTCAAACCGGCTTCAAAACCGCTTTCACGATCGCACCCGAGTGCATCTTCTCGAACGCCTCGTGCCATGCTTCGAGTCCCCACACTCCACCCATGATCGGCCGCACATCGAGCTGACCCGACGCCAGCAACGCCAACACGCGTTCCCAAACCGGCCAGTTGTGCGAAAAACTCCCCTGCAACGTGATGTTCTTCTGCACGAGCGGATCGAGCGAGAATCCGAGCGGCTGCGGGCCCCAACCCACTTTGCTGATCCAACCGTTCGGCCGCACCAACTCCATCGCAGTCTTCAACGCCGCCGACGCCCCCGCCGCGTCGACGACCCCGTCTACGCCGAGCCCGTCGCGTGCCTTCGCCCACTCCGAAGCGTCGCCGACGATCACTTCGCAGCCGTAAACTTTCGCCACTTCGAGCCGCACGCGATCCCGCTCCAACCCCACGAGCGCCACTTGCGCGCCCGCCAGTCGCGCCATCGCCGCGCACAAAATCCCGATCGGCCCCGGCCCGAGCACCACCACCCGGTCACCCGGCCGCACGCGTGCGTTGTTGATGACGGCGTTGAACGCCACGCAGCACGGCTCCGTCAGCGCCGCCTGCTCCATCGCCAGCCCGCTCGGCACCCGATGCAGACACCGCGCCGGCACCCGCACAAAGCGCGTCATCGCGCCGTTCACGCCGTAGCCAAATCCTTTCCGTGACGGCTCCAAGTTATAAAGTCCTTCGCGCGTGAGCGGGCTGTTGGGATCGATCACCGCCGCCGTCTCGCTCACGACGCGGTCACCCTCGCTCCAGCCCTGCACCGCTGATCCCAGCTCCGCGATCCGTCCGCCAAACTCATGCCCGAGCACCACCGGATAATTCACCTTCCAGCTGTGCGACGCCGTCCATTGGTGCAGATCGCTTCCGCACACCCCGACCGCCTCGACGGCCAACACAATATCCTCCAGGCCGGCTACCGGACGCGGGACTTCGCGCAATTCGACGCTGTGCGGTTCGGACGAGAAGTTAACAACACCGGGGTTTTTCATGGGGAAATTTTTCCGACGCGCACGTCGCCGTAGCTATGCACGCGCTCACAGATGATCCGCAGTGTGCCTTCGAGATTGCCGTCCGCCGTGCGAAACGCATCCGCATCCACCGCCAACGGCGCGCCGATCACCACCAGCGGCGCACCAAACTCCGGCGTGCGCACCGCCTGTTCCAGCGTGAGCCCGCCCACGGCCTGCACCGGCACATTCACCGCCGCCACGACCGCGCGCAGATCGTCCAACGGGCTTGGCATCCGCCGCCCCGCCGCCGCGATCCCGCGCCGCTCGTCGTAGCCGATATGGTGAATCACAAAATCACAGCCGAGGTCCTCGATGAGCTTCGCGCCCGCCACCATGTCGGGGAATCCGAGGTTATCGCCCATAATCTTCACACCGTAATCACGGCCGGCCTTCACGACACACTTCAAGGTCTCCTCGTGCGCCCGCCCCATCACGACCACGTGCGTCGCGCCCGCCTTCGCCATCATCTCGGCCTCAAGATAACCGCCGTCCATGATTTTCAGATCCGCGACGATCGGCACACCCGGAAAACGCTCTCTCAGCGCCCTCACGCCATGCACGCCCTCCGCCAAGATAAAGGGCGTGCCCGCCTCCAACCAATCCACGCCCGCCCGTAGCGCGAGTTCCGCCGTCGCCAACGCTTCGGCCCGATCGGTGAGATCCAACGAAATTTGCACAATGGGGCGCATGCGCGAGTGGGGATCGCCGAGAGTTGCCGGCCCGTTTCGCCGCCGTCAACGCCGCGCCTCCTGATTTATCAACGGCGCGCATCGCCCCGTGACGCGCTACGCCACCCGCACCAGGCGTCCGAGTTTCGGCGCCGACACTGTTCCGGCCGCCTTCAGATAATCGCAGATCACTTCGCTCAGGCTCGCATCCCGGGCGACCTCGCGGCCCGCCCGCAACGCCGCGTAGCCATCGCCGCCCTCGGCCAGAAAACTGTTGGTCGTCACCTTGTAAATTTTCTCCGGCTCCACCGGTTTCCCTCCCACTTCCAGCGACACCAATCGCGCACCCGCGGACCGTTTCAGATCGTAAGTCGCCCGCAACCCCGAGACCTGCACCATGCCGGCTTTCAGCGAAAATCCCTGCTCGAGGGCCAGCCCCAGATCTTTCCCGGAAAGCGCCAGCGTGACCGACCCGTTCAGAAACGGAAACGCGTCGAGCACATTGCCGCGATCGAGCGGCCCCGCCGGCAGATCCGCCCGCAATCCGCCCGCGTTGGTCAACGCCACGTCGGACTGCGCCCGCAACCGCATCGCATCGGTGACAAAAGCGCCCAGCGGCGATTCGTGATTGTAGCGCCGCACCAGCCGCTCCGTCGCCCGCCCCAGCACCGGCCCGATCTGCGCGGCGACCACCCCGCGATAGTGCGCGATCCGGTCGGCCACCGCAGTGTGCGCCGGCAACCGGTCGCTCCAGACCTTGAGCAACTCGCCTTCATGCGCGACGACGCGCCGGTTCTTCACCTTGATCCGGATCCGACCCAATCGCGTGCCATAGCCGTAGGTTTGGCCGATGATCGTGCCCGTTTCCGGGTGCACCAGCGGTCGTTCGAGGCCGTGATGTGAATGCGCGCCGAGATAGACGTCGATCCCCTTCACCGCCCCGCAAAACGCGATGTCCTCGTCGAGCGGGCGCTGCACTTCGGGCTCGTTCTCCGCATCCGTCTGCATCGCGCCGGGCAGGCCCTGATGTCCCAGCACCACGATCGCATCCACCGTCTCGCGCAACTCCGCGACACAGGCCGCCACCTCCGCGCGCGGATCGGTAAACTCCAGTTCGGCCACCTTCGACGGCATGATCGTGTAACGCGCCGCGTTGAGCCCCATCACCCCGATGACTCCGATGCGCACGCCGTTGCGCTCGAGGATCGTGTAGGGTCGCAGGTAGCGGATCGCCGTGCCTTTGTGTCGGATGTTGCAGCACAGGATCGGAAACGGCACCCGCGTGATCGCGCGGTCGAAGGCCTGCCAGCCGTAGTCGAACTCGTGGTTGCCCGCCCCCATCGCGTCGTAGCGCATCAACGCCATCATCTCCATCAGCGCCTCGCCCTGCGTGAGATTCGACAACGTGCCGGTAAACATGTCGCCCGAATCCAACAGAAAACTCGTCCGCGCCGCCGCCCGCTCCTGCTCGACCAAGGTCGCCAGGTGAGCCGCGCCGCCGAGCTTCGGCGTCCCGGGCAGCCAGTAGGCCGGGATCGGCTCAAAGGCGCTGTGAAAATCGTTGGTGAAGAGCAGCGTGAATTCGTGCTCCGCCCCGCCGAGACGGCCGAAATCCGCCAGGGCGTCCTGCCGGGCTTGGGTAAGAATGAACGGAGCCAGCAACGCGGCTTTCGTGAAACGACGGCGGGTGATTTTCATGGGGCGTAAAGATTTCGCGCGGCTTCAATTTGGTTTCGCGAACGGCACGGCCTCGATCACGACCTTGCCCAGCACGCCGCGATAACGCGCCGGCGAAACATAGTCTTCGCTCACCGGCGTAAACAGATCGCAACCGAGATCAAACGTCTCGTGCGTGAGTTGCCCCATCACGCGGGGCACGTGCCCCCGCCCGGCCTCGCGACCCTCCACCGTGAGCACCACATCCGCGCCGCCCGCCGGATTCAGGGTGAAGCTCAACCCAAACTGACGCGTCCCAATCGGCACGTTTTCATTCGAAGCGATCATTGTCCGCTCATCCCCCGCATAGTTGTAGTGAAACACGAGCCGACCGTCGCGCACGTAAAGCGCAAAGCCGGCAAAGCGTCCGCCGAACGCCGCGATCACTCCCGGGGCCGTCGCCGACTGCGGGTCAATGTCGGCGGTCAACCGCCACGAACGTCCGCGCAGGTCCGGCGCGGCGCCTTTGTGAACGCCCGCCATCGGCGGAAAAAATTCAAAACGTGGTCCGCGTTGGGCCGAATCCGCCGGCAGCAGCATCTCCCGCGCACCGCGACGATCATCGAGCGGATAGACGTCGTTGGCGGCGGCCTCCCGTTCCCACACCGCCAGCATCTCGGCTAGTTTTTCCGGCCGGGCCTTTGCGAGGTCGTTACGCTCATTGAAATCAACCGCGAGATTGTAGAGTTCCCAAACGTCGTTCGCGTAAGCCTTGCCGGGCACATGAAACGCGACGGCCTTCCAGCCTTCGTGGATGATCGAGCGGTGACCGTAAATCTCCACGTATTGCGTGGTCCGGCGCGAGGCCGCTCCGGCGTCGCCCCACGTGTAGCTCATGCTGGTGCCATCAAGCGTTGGCTGCTCCCGGCCATCGAGCATCGCCGGCGCCTTGACGCCCGCCGTCTCCAATATCGTCGGCATCAAATCGACGACACTGTGAAATTGTGAACGCACCCCGCCGGCGTCCTTGATTCCGGCCGGCCAGCGCATGATCAGCGGGACCCGCACCCCGCCTTCGTGCGTCGTGCCTTTCGTGCGGCGAAACGGCGTGCAGCCCGCCATCGTCCACCCGGTCGGATACGTGGGATACGTCTGCGGCAAACCCAGACCGTCGATGCGCTTGAGTCCGTCGGCCGCGCGATCAAACGAGCTGGTCGTGAACAAACGCACTTCGTTCCACATGCCTTCGGGACCACCCTCCGGACTCGCGCCGTTGTCGGAGGTGAGGACAATGAGCGTGTTGTTGAGTTCGCCGGATTTTTTCAGGTAATCGAGCAGCCGCCCCATTTGCGCATCCGTGTGTTCGACGAAGGCGGCGAAGGTTTCATAGTAGCGCGCATAGAGCCGGCGCTCATCCGCCGGGAGCTCGCTCCAGGCTTTCACCCCGGGATTGCGCGGCGGCAGTTCCGCGTCCGCCGGCACCACCCCCAGCCGCTTCTGGCGGGCGAGCGTCTCGGCGCGCACCGCATCCCAACCTTGGTCGAACTTGCCGCGCCATTTTTCCAAATACTCGGCCGGCACATGATGCGGCGCATGGCCCGCACAATAGGCCAGGTAGAGGAAGAACGGTTTCTGGGGGGCCGTCGCCCGCTGTTCACCGATGAACTCGATCGCCTGGTCCGTCAGCGCCACTTCCGCGTGCTTCGGCGAACCGTCGCCGTTGACCGGCGGGAGCTTGAGTTGGGACCGGTCGCGGAAAAACTCCGGCGCCCAAGGATTCGTCTCACCGCTCATGAATCCATAAAAATGGTCGAAGCCGCGCCCGGTCGGCCAATGCTCGGAGCTGGCCCCGATATTGAGATCCGTCATGGGCGTCAGGTGCCACTTGCCGACGGCAAACGTGCTGTAGCCGCCCGTCCGCAGATACTCCGCCACCGTGCCCGCATCACGCCGCAGCCCTCCGCGGCTGTTGCGCTCCCCGTTGGCGAACTCCGTGATGCACGCCATTCCCACCCGGTGTGGGTTTCGCCCGGTGAGCAGCGCCGCGCGCGTCGGCGAACACACCGGCGCCACGTTGAAATTCGTATAACGCACGCCTTCCGCCGCGAGCCGGTCGATGTTCGGCGTCGCGATCGGCGAACCGTAGCACCCGAACTGCGCAAACCCGATGTCGTCCCACAAAATCACGACCACATTCGGCGCCCGTCCCAGCACCGACAGCACTGCCGCCAACCAAACCACAAGACTCAGGCTAAATCGAATTTTCAGGCACATCGCTCCGAAAATCTGCCCGCAACTTACCCTGTCAACGCCCACGGTGCCCCGCCCAACGGCCGCTCCATGACTGCGAACATCGTCCGGCATCTTGATCTTTTCTTAACGCCCCGCCGCCCCCGCTTAACTACCCGCGCCGCCCACCCCGTGGCATAGTCTGCCCATGACCACGCCCGACCTGCTCTTCCTCGGCGCCACCCTCGCCTTCTTCGCCCTGAGCGCGCTCTACGCCGTCGCCTGCGAAAAGCTCCGCTAGACCGGCGCCGCCCTTTCCTCCCGCCCGCGCCCACCGACCGCCACCCGCCATGGAAAATCTCCTCATCGGCCTCATCGCCGCCGCCCTCCTCCTCTACCTCGTCGCGGCCGTTCTCCGTCCGGAAAAATTCTAAATGAACTCTTCCCACGCTTGGCTCCAATTCGCCCTCTTCCTCGCCGCGCTCCTGCTCCTCACCAAGCCGCTCGGGCTCTACCTCGTGCACGTGCTCGACCCGCGCGGACGCACCTTCCTCGACCGCCTCATCGGCCCGGTCGAGCGCTTCACCTATCGCGTCTGCGGCATCGATCCCACCCGCGAGCAATCGTGGCTCGGCTACACCTTCGCCCTCCTCGCGTTCAGCCTCACCGGCCTCGTCTTCACCTACATCGTCCTCCGCTGCCAACACCTGCTCCCTCTCAATCCGCAAAACTTCCCCGGCCTCTCCCCCGCCCTCGCCTTCAACACCGCCGCCAGTTTCACCACGAACACCAACTGGCAAAGCTACGCCGGCGAATCGACCCTCTCGTATTTCTCCCAGATGGTCGGCCTGACCTTCCATAACTTCACGTCCGCCGCCGCCGGAATCGCCGTCGCCGCCGCGCTCGTCCGGGGCCTCGCGCGCCAGACCACGCAGACCCTCGGCAACTTTTGGGCCGACCTCGTCCGCGTCACCTACTACCTCTTCGCCCCCGCGTGCCTTGTCTTCGCGCTCGTCCTCGTCTCGCAGGGCCTGATCCAAAATTTCCAACCCTACACCGTCGCCACCACCGTCGAAGGCGCCACCCAGACCATCGCCCAAGGCCCCATGGCCTCGCAGGTCGCCATCAAAATGCTCGGCACCAACGGCGGCGGTTTCTTCAACGCCAACGCCGCCCACCCCTTCGAGAATCCCACGCCGCTCTCCAACTTTCTCCAGATGCTCGCGATCTTCGCGATCCCCAGCGCGCTCACCTACTACCTCGGCCGCACCGTGCAAAACCAACGCCACGGCTGGGCCGTCTGGGGCGCGATGGCCGCCCTCTTCATCGCCGGC
>CALSBN010000115.1:0-14975 GCA_943373185.1 Opitutus sp. GAS368
ACAAACGGCCGACGACTCGGCGATTGCTAGAATCGCGCGGGCCTCCGTGGTCGCGATGGGCGGCATACCCTCGTTCGACTCGGGGTCCACCGACTCGAACTGGCCGATGCAATTGGGTATCCCGGCGCTGACCCTCCGCGGCGGCGGCCAGAACCGCGGGGCGCATTCGCTCGACGAAACGTTCGACACGACCGACGCCCATCTCGGGCCCCAGACCATCTTGCTGACGGTCGTCGCGCTCGCCCGGTGATCGGAGCGCCCGGTGGCGGGCGATGGGATTTTTTGGAATTTACCCTCGCCACCGGCGGACTCCGCCCGCCGAATTTGGGGGTGCCCCTCGTTATCTTTTACACGCTGGTCGTTTTGCTGGGTATTCTGAGCATGGGTTTTCAGCTGCTCGCCTCGCGCTTGCTGAATCCGTTTTTTGGCTCGTCGCTCATTGTTTGGGCGTGGCTTATTTCGACGTTTTTGGCGGCGTTCAGCGTTGGTTCGATTCTGGGCGGTTGGATCAGCAACGCGCCGACCGCCCAGAGGGTCCGAGCGCAGTGGATCGCGGGCGCGGTCGCCGTCGGCTCACTTGCTTTCACCGCGTTTTTTGGCCGGGCGGTCTTGGGGCAGATCGAAATCGCGTTCACAGAGATCACAACCGGGCTGCTCGTCGCATGCCTTGGATTGTTTTTCCTGCCGGTGACGACGTTGTCCTCGTTCGGACCGCAGTGCGTGCAGTTCCTCGCGGGCCGGGGGACGCCACCGGGCAAGGCCTCGGGCCTGGTCTATGGCGTGAGCACCCTCGGCAACATTGCCGGGGTGATGCTCACGGCGTTCGTGCTGATTCCGCATCTGCCGGTCTCCACCTTGCTCTACCTCTGGCTCGGAGTGGCTTTGGTTAACTTGAGTTGCCTCATCATTCTTTTGCGGTCGGACAAGCCCGCTTCCTCGCCATGAAACTTCTCCGTCTCGTCGTTCTATGTCTGAGCAGTGCCGCCGCCTTGCCGGCGGCCGACTTCGTCGAAAATCACGATACGCTCTACAACAATCTCACGATCGAGCGTCGCGGCACGGTCGTGGAGCTACGGGCGCGCTCGAGGGCGGGTGAATACTTGGAATCGGCCGTCGATCTGGCTGATCCGTTGCGGTTGGTGGTGCACTATACGCGAACCCTGTTTGCCGCGGCGTTTCACGAGCCGGCCCCAAAAAACGTGCTGATGATCGGGCTGGGCGGCGCGGGATTTCACCGCGTGTTCGTCCACGCCTATCCGCAGGCCCGTATCCAGTCGGTGGAGCTGGATCCAAAGGTGTTTGAACTCAGCCAAAGCAAAATGGCGTTCAAGCCCAACGAGCGGACTCCGGTCGCCGTGATGGACGGACGGCTCTTCGTGAAACGGAATCGCGAGCAATGGGACTGGTTGATTTTGGATGCTTTCCGGGGCGGCTTCGTGCCTCCGCATTTGAAGACCGAGGAATTTTACCGCGAGTGCGCCGCGCGGATGACCGAGCGCGGAGTGTTCGTGACGAACTTGCACCAAGGAACCGAGCTCTTCGCTGCGGACTTGAAGACGATCCGCGCGGTGTTTCCCCAAGTCGTGCTCTACGAAGTGGCCGGGCGGGGCAACATGATCGCCTGCGCGGTCAAATACGCCGCGCCCGACATGAATCGCACGCCGGATGTGGCCGGACTCAAGCGCGCCAATCCCGCGCTCGCCGAGAAAGTCGACCTCGCCGGATTGGCGGCCGAGCTCATCGCGTTTCCGGAGGCGGCAGTCAAAAACGCGCGGGTATTGACGGACGATTTTTCTCCGGTGGAATTTTTGGACGCGCTCAAGAGCAACAACACCAAAGCGCGCTGAACTTCATCCCTCGGCCCAACAGATAATCCCATGAGTCTCTTTATCGGCATCGATTCAGGCACCCAAAGCGTCAAGGCGGTCGTGCTCGATTTCGTGACCCGCAAGGTCATCGCAGAAGCGCGGGCGCCCCATCAGATGATCGAGGGCCTGCGCGTGGGGCACATGGAGCAACACCCGCACGAATGGACCGAAGCGCTCGATTTCGTGCTGGGAGAAGTGGCCGCGCAACTCGGCTCCGATGCCGCCAAACGCGTGCGGGGGATCGGTGTTTCGGGCCAGCAACACGGGTTCGTCGCGCTCGACGAGAACGGCGATGTCATCCGGCCGGCCAAACTATGGTGTGACACCAGCACGGCCCCCGAATGCGAGATTCTCACCAAAAAACTGGGCGGGCCGAAAGCGGCGATCCGGTTGACGGGAAACTTGATTTTACCCGGGTTCACCGCTCCCAAGGTTCTGTGGCTGAAACGGCACGAGCCTGAAAACTACATGCTGCTGCGGCAGGTGCTGCTGCCCCATGATTACCTGAACTATTTCCTCACCGGAAACTATTCGATGGAGTTTGGCGACGCGTCCGGCACGGCGCTGATGGATGTGCGCACCCGAACGTGGTCCAAGAAAATGATCAATGCGATCGACCCGAAGCTGGCGGGCTATTTGCCGAAGCTCTCGGCCTCACACGAAGCGGCCGGTCTGCTGCGGCCCGAGTTGGCCGCCAAATATGGATTTGCGAACGACGTCGTCGTCTCGGCCGGCGGCGGGGACAATATGATGGGAGCCATCGGCACGGGCAACGTCGTGCCGGGCGTGGTGACCGCGAGTTTCGGCACCAGCGGCACGATCTACGCCCACGCGGCGAAGCCGGTGATCGACCCACAGGGTGAAATCGCGGCCTTCTGTTCCTCGACGGGCGGTTGGCTCCCGCTGCTTTGCACCATGAATGTCACGACCGTGACCGAGCAGGTGCGCGCTCTCTTCGGCCAAGATCACGCCGCGCTCAACGCGGCGGTGGCAGCGGCCCCGGCGGGCGCGGGCGGATTGGTATTGTTGCCCTATCTGGCCGGCGAGCGGACGCCCAATGTCCCGACCGGCTCGGGCGTGTTGCTCGGCTTGAACGCCCAAAACTTTAGCTCGGGGCACATGGCCCGCGCCGCGATGGAAGGAGTGACACTGGGCATGAATTATGGTCTCCGTCGGCTCGCATCGTTGGGGGTGAAGGCGAAGGAAATCCGCGTCACCGGCGGCGGCGCAAAGTCGGCGGTGTGGCGGCAACTCATGGCCGATATTTTCGGCGTGCCGGTGGTCGCGATGGTCGAGGATGAAGGCGCGGCGCTCGGCGGCGCGTTGCAAGCCGCGTGGTGCGTGGCGATCCTCGAGGGCAACAAACGGGCCAAACTCACCGACTTCACGACGGGCATCGTCGCGATCGACGAGAGCACGCGGTGCAGCCCGAACAAAGAAAACGTGGCGAAGTATCGCGCGCTGCAAGCCGTGCAGGATCAGCTCAGCCTGGCCCTGCGTGGAGTGTTTGAGGCGCAGCGGAAGTTGGCCTGAACCGTTTCCGACGAGCTGGACGTCTTCAGGGAACCCGGCGGCCGAGCACGATGAGATCGCGCGGGGTGCCGTCGAGCACGGCCACACCGGGCATGTGCGCCCACTGGACAAACCCGTGGCGGCGGAAAAGCCGGAGGCTGGGCTCGTTGTGGCCGAAAATGTAGCCGGTCAGCGTGTGGATGCCGTGGGACGGGGCGCGGGCGATCAGTTCATTGAGAAGCCAACCACCGAGACCGCGGTTCCGATAGGACTCGGCGAGATAAAGCGCGACCATGACAGTGCCGTCGTAGGCGGCGCGGAGATAGAACGAATCAAAACTCGCCCAAGCACAGACGGCGTGGTCGGCCGCCGGATCGGTAAGCACCCAGAGCGGGCGGTTGGGCGTCTGGTGGCTCTCAAACCAAGCGCGGCGACTTTCGACCGTTACGGGCTCCAAGTCGGCGGTCACCATCCGGCCGGCCACGATGCTGTTGTAGATCGCGACGATGGCCGACAGGTCGGCGGCGACGGCGAGGCGAAGCTGGAGGTTGGCGTGACTCACCGTTTGATGAACCTCAGCAACCAGGCAAAGAGCAGCGCGCCGAGGGTGGCGAAGATGAGTTGACCGAGCAGACCG
This sequence comes from Opitutus sp. GAS368, assembly GCA_943373185.1. Taxonomy (GTDB): domain Bacteria; phylum Verrucomicrobiota; class Verrucomicrobiia; order Opitutales; family Opitutaceae; genus Tous-C4FEB. Next base: position 4,018 of record CALSBN010000115.1, read on the forward strand.
CTCGCGTGGATGCCGAGAATGCCGAAGAGCAGGCCGCCGAGGAAGGCTCCGACGATTCCCACCAAAATATTGCCGAGAGCGCCAAAACCCCGACCCTTGATGATCATCCCGCTGAGCCACCCGGCGAGGGCTCCGATCAGAAGAAACGAGACGAAACCGACGAGCGACATCGCGAAACGGGCAGGGTTCGGATTTCGCCGAAAGAGACCGGCTTACTTGCCCGCGGGCTTCGTGAACTGGAGGCGGACAACCACCTCGGCCAAGCGTTGACGGAGGAGTTCGTCCTCTTCGGCGGCCGTCTTTTTATAGGTCGTGCGTTCCAGCACGCGCTCGGTGAGCTCGATGCTGATGACGAAGATGTGACCGTTTTTGACGAAAAGCTGGTTGCCGCGCTTTGCGACGGGCATGGGACCGCCGGCGATCATCGGAATTTTGTCCATGAACATCGAACCGCCGGGGAGGAGAATGTAAGTGATGAGCGAGCCGTCGAGGGCACTGGGAACAAACTTGGCACTTTCGATCGAGGCATCGGGAAACGACTGCCGGAAATCGCCGAGCACATAATTGCTGAAGAAATACACGAGGTAGTCCTTCAGGCCCCGGGTCGACATTTCCCAGCGCTGCGTGGCGTCCTGGGGGAACGAGGCGATGCTGATGTGAGTGTTGAAGTCGTCCTGAAAAGTGACCACGTTATCCGTGTCGGTGATGGTGCCGCCGAGCTCCGGGAGAACCGGGATCGCGACCTTAAACGCTCCGGTGGGCGAAAAATAGGTGCGGCCATCGACCCGGCCCACAAGGGGCATGGCCTCGGGTTCGGGTTCGCCTTGGGCGGAAAGCAAACGGGGGACGGTGAGAGCGATGAGCAAAGCTAAGGGGAAACGGCGCATGAGTTGGAAAGGAATGATGCGTAACGGGACGCGGTTGGCTTTCAAGCCGCAGTTGCAGGGGGGGCGACGAGGCGTTGCCAGACGGTAGTGGGAACATCCTCAGGACGACTGAGAGCTGAGAGGCCGGCAACGCGGAGTTGTTCCAACCAAGCTGCGGCCGTTTCGGGCGGGACGAGGTGACGAAGCAGAGAACCGATCTGTTTGCGGCGCTGTTGAAAGCAGCCGCGGATAACCGACTTGGTGGTGCGATCAAACGTGAAAGGCTCCGGCCGTCGGACGAGGTGGAGCAGGTAAGACTCAACGTCGGGACGCGGATGAAAACAGGCGGCCGGGACTTTGTGCCCGGGTGCGATGGCGTAAGCGGCCTGAAGGAAAATTGAAATGGCCCCAAAAGATTTGGTTCCGGGTTGGGCGGCGTAACGCTGCGCGGCCTCCTGTTGGAGCATCAGCACCAGGGTCGCGGGCAAAGGGCCGGTCAAGATGCCGTCGAGCCAAGGCGTGGCGATGGCGTAGGGGAGATTGGCTACGACTTTAAAGTTACCGGCCGCGAGGGCGGGGCTCGGCGATGCGGGCAGTCCGGCCAAGGGAAATTCTACGGCGTCACCGAAGAGCAGATCCAGCCGATCGGGAAACTGGGGGAGCAATGTGGAAACGAGATGGGCGTAGAGACGTTCGTCACGCTCGACGGCGTAGACGAGCGCGCCCGCGGTCAACAGGGCCTCGGTGAGCGTGCCCAAGCCCGGACCGATTTCGATCACGGTATCGCCGGGAGCGACGCCCGCGAGGGCCAGGGATTTGTGGACGATGTTACCGTCGACGAGGAAATTTTGACCAAGCGCGCGTTTCGGATGATGGCCGAGACTGACGAGCAAATCGCGCGTGGCGGTGGGAGAGAGCGGCATGAAGTAAACGCGGGCGCAGACCGGTTCAGCGCGGAGCGCGGCCCTCGTCGACTTCGAAGAACGCGAAAAAAGTCTCGATGTCGTCGCGATGTCCTAGGCCGGCGGCGGCTTTGTGTTTGATCAGGTTGGCGGAGGCGTCGTCGCGCCAACCGCGTTTTGGAGCGAAGCCGTTCCAGATGAGCAGATCGTGCTCGGAGAGGGTGCGGCCGGTTTGTTGGCACCATGCGAAGATTTCGGCATCGGTGCCGCCGGCGAGCACGCGGGAGCGTAGGGCCGGGTAGGCGACGCCGAGGTGAGAGCAGCAACGGGCATCAAGAACGATGCCGAGGTTGTCATGATACTCGGAGGGAAGATCGCCGCGGGCGTGCAGGCGGATCTTGTCGATCATGCGGGCGAAGTAGACCAAGCCGCCGACTTCGACGTAGGGTGAAACGGGAAACGTGCTCATAGTTTAAAGCGTCGATTAAGGTCTAAAGGATGCGATCAGGGCCGCGGGATCCGGTGCCTTCATGAGCGATTCGCCGACGAGGACGGCGTGGGCGCCGGCGGCGTGGACGCGGGAGGCGTCGGCGGCGGTGTGAATCCCGCTTTCACTGACGGCGATCACGTGCTTGGGAAACAGCGGAATCAGCCGCTCGCTGAGGCCGAGGTCGGTCTTGAAGATGGCGAGGTCGCGGTTGTTGACGCCGATAATCGTCGCGCCGTGAGTAAGGGCGCGATCAAGCTCGGGGGCGGTGTGGATCTCGAAAAGTGAATCGAGACCCGCGGCGTCGGCCGCGGCTTTGAGGGCGGCGATTTCAGCGTCGGTGAGGGCGCGGACGATAATGAGAATTGCGCTGGCTCCGGCTTGGCGGGCCTGCAGCACCTGAATCGGATGGACGAAGAAATCTTTGCGAATGCAGGGCAGTGGCGGCGGGGACTGGCGAAAGTGAACGGCTACAGCCACGAGGTCATCGAGGGTGCCGCCGAAGTATTTTTCGTCGGTGAGGACCGAGAGCGCGCTGGCGGCGGCGGTGCGGTAGCGCTCGGCTTGCACGGGCGCGGCGACGCCGGTGGCGATGGTGCCGGCGGAAGGGGAGCGGCGCTTGATCTCGGCGATCACGGCTAGCTTGCCATCGGTGCGGCGGAGCGACGCGGCAAACGAGGGCACGGAGGGCTGAGAGGCGTGGAGCGCGGCGAGTTCGGCGAGCGGGACAGGACGGAGCAGGTGGGCGATCTCCTGGCGCTTCCAGGCCATGATTTCGGTGAGCTTGTCGGACATGAAGGGACAAAGAAACACGCGGCTGCGACGGAAGACAAAGCGTAAAAAATCTCCGGCGCCGCCAGAATAGCGCAGGTTTGATGTCCGAATCGGGTCGAGCGAGTCCGCGGTTGGTCACGGGGCTTTCTTCTTCCCGCTGGAGGCGGGGGCGGGCACTGGGAAAACTTGGGCGCGGGCGGCCCAGGCGTCCCAGTGGGCGACGAGTTTTTGGAGCTCGGCGGGCTGCGTCGCGGCAAGGTCGTGAGTTTCAATGCGGTCGCGGGAGAGATCGTAGAGTTCCCATTGGCCGCGACCGCGCCGGTCGTATTGACCCGGCGGAGAGAAAACGGCTTTGAGGTCGCCGACCCGGACGGCCTTGTAGCCGTATTGCTCCCACGTAAACACGCGCGGTGGGGCGGCGATCGGCGTGGCGGTGTCGAACAGGGGAAGTAGGCTGCGGCCCTCGAGGGGAACCGTCGGTTGATCGTGGTGCTTCGACGGGTAGTTTGCCCCGGATACAGCCAGCGCGGTGGACATGATATCGGTAAGGTAGCCCGGCGTGGTGTCGATGGAGCCGGGTCTCGTTTTCAGGCCGGCGGGCCAGTGGACGATGAGAGGCGTGGCGATGCCGCCCTCATAGAGCTGGGATTTGAATTTGCGGAACGGGGTGTTGGAAGCGTTAGCCCAGCCGGTGCCGTAGGAGACGTTGCCGCTGAAGGCGGGATCGTTGATGCGCTCGGCGGGTTGGCCCCCGGCGTCGGTATAGGGCTCGGCACAGCCGCCGTTGTCGGAAAGGAAAAGGATGAGCGTGTTTTCAAGTTTGCCCTTCTCGCGGAGGGTGGCGACGAGACGTCCGATGTTCCAATCCATGCGGTGGACCTGCGCGGCGTAGACGGCCATGCGGTAGTCGAGGGCGATCTGCTCGTCGGGCGTAAGGGCGTCCCACGCGCGGGCACCTTCGTCGCGAGGCGAGAGCGGTGCATCGGTGGGGAAGAGGCCGAGGGATTTTTGGCGGGCGTGGCGCTCGACGCGGAGGACATCCCAACCGGCGCGATAGCTACCCACGAACCGGGCGATGTCCTCACTGCGGGCGTGGAGTGGCCAGTGTGGAGCGGTGAACGCGAGGTAGAGGAAAAACGGTGCCGGCGATGAGTGCTCTCGAACGGTCCGGATGGCGAAGTCGGTGAAGGCATCCGTGGTATAGTAGTTGGGATCGGTCGGCGGCGGGAGCGGCTGGTCATCGAGCGTGAGGCTGCGGTTGCCGGAGGGCTTGAAGAAGCTGGAGGCACCGGACAGCAGGCCGTAAAAGCGATCAAAGCCGCGCTTTAGCGGCCATTTGGACTCATCGCGTTGACCGAGATGCCACTTGCCTGCGAGGTAAGTGCGGTAGCCGGCGGGGCGAAGAGCCTCGGCAATTGTGACACTGCGGGAATTGAGGTAACCGAGATAACCTTCGGGATGTGTAGCGGTGATGCCGACCGCTTCCTCGGCGAGGCGACCCAAGCCGGCTTGATGCGGGTGCAAGCCGGTAAGGAGAGCGGCGCGGGTGGGTGAGCAACGTGCGGTGTTGTAGAACTGGGCGAAGCGCAACCCGCCGGCGGCGAGCGCGTCGAGGTGAGGCGTGGGGATCTCCGAGCCGTAGCAGCCGAGGTCGGAGAAGCCCATGTCGTCGGCCATGATCAGAACGATGTTGGGGCGCGAAGGCTTGAGGTCGGTGGCAACGAGAGCGCCGGTGACGAGGAGGAGCAGCAAAGCATTGCGAAGGCTTTTCATGGGGGATATCATCCAATCGACGATGGGTAGTGATACGGTCGCGCGCAGAAAGAGGCAGCTTCAAATTTGACCGGGACGGCTAACCGGTAGGTGAATTTAGAGCGGGGGCGAACGTGAAAAAAGCCTGCGCTTGCTAAGGCGGCGCACTACCCGACGCCGGGCCGAGGGGTAATCCGATCGCTTGTTTTGGCCCGCTCCCGCGCGCGGATTTAGATTTAGGCGGCCGTGGTCGCGGGAGTTGGCAGCTTGTGCAGGCCGGCAAGTGATCCAAGGTCCACTTAAGGTCCAAACTGGGTGGGCCGGGGTGGAAAATTTCCGTGTATTCGGGCGGAGCAGGCGGCTAACTCGTTAAATCATGGATGCAATGGACGAGTTGAAAACGACGATCGCCCGATTGCGGGCGCCAGATGGATGCCCGTGGGATCAAGAGCAGACGCATGCGTCGCTGGTTCGGTGCCTCATTGACGAGGTAAGTGAGCTGATTGAAACGATCGATCATGGGAATCTGCCGCACATGCGCGAGGAGTTGGGCGACGTGCTGATCCAAGTGGTATTTCACGCGCAACTGGCGGCGGAGGCGGGAGCCTTTACGCTGGACGACGTCGCGCGCGAGGTGAACGAGAAGCTTGTCCGGCGGCATCCGCATGTGTTCGGCACGGGGAAGCTCGGGACGTCCGACGAAGTGCTGGTGCAGTGGGAGCAGATCAAGGCGCAGGAGAAGAAGCATGGGCCGGTAGCAAGCGGGGTTTTCAAAGACCTGCCGGCGCGGCTGCCGGCGCTGATGTTTGCGGAGGCGGTGTGGAAGCAGATCGAGAAAAAGTCATTGCCGATGCCGGAGGTGAGCGTGGTCGATGGGGCGCAGGTAAAGGCGCTGGGGGCGCGACTGACGGAGGCGGAGTTGGGCAAGATGCTTTTTGAAGTGGCGGCAGCGGCGCGGGCCAAAGGGCTCGATCCGGAGGGGGCACTGCGACTGCATGCGTCAAAAGTGATGCAGGCGGTGGAGGCGAAGGTGTCTGAGGGTGCGATGCCGTGAGCGGGCGCGGAGGACTAAAGCGGGGCGGGGCGCCGCGCCCGGAGGTCGCGGCGCTACCCGAGGAGGTGCTGGCGGAGTGGTGGACTCCGGTGGCGGAGCATCTCGCGCTGGAGCGCCGGTGCTCGGTCTATACCGTGCGTAACTATCGGCAGGCGTTTGAGGATTTTTGGCGTTGGGCGCAAATGGCGGGGGTGTGGGCGCGGGGTGTCGACGCGCTCGAGGTGCGGGAGGCGAGGGACTTCGTGATCGAGGCTCGTGGTCGTTTTGACCGACGGACGCTGCACAACCACGTCTCCGGCCTGCGCACTTGGGCGAAGTTCTGGCAGCGCCGCGGAAAGTTGATCCGGAACCCGTTTGTCGGGGTGCCGCTGCCGAAACTGGAGAAGCGGCTGCCTCAGTTTTTGACCGAAGAGCAGATGCAGCGGCTGCTGCTCGGGCCGCAGCGTTTGATCGAAAACGGGAGCGAACGTCCGGAGATCGCTTGGCGGGACCGGCTGGCAATGGAGCTGCTCTACGGCGGGGGGTTGCGGGTGAGTGAAGTGGTCGGGCTGAACTATGGCGTGGTGGACGTGGCGAACGGGGTTGCCCGGGTGACGGGCAAGGGGAGGAAGGAGCGGATGTGCCCGCTTGGGCGCATCGCGGTCGCCGTGCTCGTGAGGGTGCGGGACAACTACGCCAAAAAAGCGGGGCCGGATGATCCGGTGCTGACCAATCCGAACGGCACGCGAATGACGGTGAGGGCGGTGCAGTTGCAGCTGAAGAAATACCTAGCGCTGGCGGATCTGCCACTGGAACTCACGCCGCACAAACTACGGCACTCGTATGCGACGCATTTGCTGAATGCGGGCGCCGACTTACGGCTGGTGCAGGAATTGTTGGGGCACGCGCAGCTCACGACGACGCAAGTTTACACCCACGTCAGTGTGGCGAGGCTGCGCGAGATCTACTCGAAGGCGCACCCGCGGGCGTGACGCGGGCGGCTTCTCCCCGGCGAATCAGAATTTTGGCCGCAGATAAACCATCAGCACGGCCGTGAACAAGAGTGCGAGGGCGACCTTGCTCAGCATCCCGCGCCATTCGACCCGGCGGTATACGACGCCCGCCATCGCGGCGAGACCGACCAAGCAGACAAACTTTACCAGCACCCACGGCGTGACGAACGGAATCTTGTAAATCGTGATCATGCCGAAACCGCTTACGAACATCAGAAAAGCGGCGATGCCGGTGGTGATCATCGTGCGGCGCTTGTTCTCCGCAAGCGGGTTGGCGAAGGCCATGAAGATGTGCGTGGCGAGAACCAGCAGCGAGAGGACGTGGACGATTTGATAATAGGGTAGGCGTTCCATAGTGAAGAGGTGTTAAAAAAAGGGGGAAGGGCGGATGAGTCGGAGTCAATCTGCGCGAACTGGAAAACTAGAGCGCAAGTCTACGGGTCGCGGTATTGCCGAGCGCGTCGTAAAGGGTGAGCTCGGCCGCCGTCGCGCCGGCGGCGCGGCCGAGTGGCAATTCGAGAACGAACGCTTCTTCACGGGAATCGCGGATGCCGTCGGCGGGCTGCTCGACCGTCTCGCGCACCCCGTTGTTCAGGACGACTTCGATACCTTCAACGAGCGAGAGCGCATCGCGGCCGCGAACGGTGATCGTGAGCACCTCGGCGGTGCGGGTCGCCGTCGCTTCGAGAATTTCCGGGGCAGTGTGATCAACGACGAGATTGTCCGTTTGAAAAGTCAGACTGAGACGATCGCCGGGGAGGCGCGGTGCCGTCTCGGTGGCAACGAGGCGGGTGAAATAAACGCCGTCCGCAAGGCGCCCGGTGTCAAAGGCCACGTAGGGCTCCCGGGTTGCAACCGCGAGATCGGTCCAAGCGGACTCGGTTTCCCGGCGAATCGAAAACGTGGCGCCTACGTTGTCGCCATCGGGATCGACGAGCGTCCAAAGCGCGACTTGGGCGCCGGGCGAAGGCACGACTAGGCTGGCAAGGAAAGCAGAGCGGCCGCGTTTGCCCGCGCTAAGATCATCTTCTTTGCCTGCGTTCAAAATCGAGCTGAGCGACGTGGATACGCTGGGCGCGGACTCGGACCCGGGAATCAGGCCGAAATTGGGCGAGAGGAAACGAAACTCTTGCAATGTGGGCCGCCGGTTCTGGGGCAGAAAATAAAGCGCGGGTTTTTCGAGCTCGGCGGTGATCGAAGCACCGCTGAGTCTCATGCGGAGTTTGGCGTAGCGACCGCGAAGTTCAGGCGCCCGCCATGCGGGATCGGCGGCGTCGGGAGCAGTCAGGACCGTCCAAGGCGTCCAGCCCTCGATCTCATCGCTGCCGAAGCTGGTTTTGATTTCGAGCGAGATTTGACCGGTCGAAAGATCACGAAGGCGGTCAAAGCGGAGAGCGCCAAGGCGGGCGGGAGTTCCGAGGTCGAGCCGGCGGGTCTCAGCCGATCGGTCTGAGGACGCGTTGAAATCGAGGACGGCAAGGCCGGGCGCATTGTTCCGCAACACCAGAAAACGTCCGGGAGAACCGGGGACGGCGGCGAGGGCATTGAGCTGTGAAGATGTGCTCCCGGCGAAGGTGAGCGGAAGTCGGGCGGTGAGATCATAGCCGAGCAATTCGCCGAGTTCGCCGCCCGCGATGAGCAAGGTGTCGCCGTGGCGGGCAAGTTGGTAAAAGGCCACATTGGTGCGGGAGGACAGGACCTCAGGAAAGCCGCCGGCCGGAAGATAAATGAGGCTGCTACGACCGGAGAAGCGTTCGACCGGAGCAAACGAAACGGGCGGAGGGATAACCGGCGATTCAGGGGAATCTTTGGTGTTCTTCGCGGGCGCAGAATTGATGCGGGTTTCGGCGGCCGAGGATGTGAATACGAGGGTGGCGTAGAGATCGCCGTTGGCCTGAGGGAGGAGATCGGTGACCTCGGCGTCGCGGTTTTCTTGGAGCAGGACGGGCGGAACCGGAGCGGTCGGAGCGGTGGCGACGGGCGCGGCAAAAACGTAGATGTTCCCCTTGGGTGACGAGCCGGCAGCGATGCGGCCGTCGGGAAACCGAGCAAGCCGACGGACGTTGCGGTCGCGAATCTCGCCAAAAACGGAAACTCCTTTCGTCGTCAGAATCTTTGCGTCGATCGTCTTTCCGGGGGTGACGCCGGCGGTCGCGAAAACAGCGAGGTCGACCTGGAAAATGCGGGCGGGATTGCCGGTGGCGACGAGGGCGGTTGTCGGTGACACCACGAGCAGGTCAAAAATCGAGTCGGCCGGTAGACCCAGACGAGCGACGACCTTTTCGTCGCGAAGAAGAACGAGGCCGCCATTGGGCGAGGTGCCGGCGAGAATCGAGCCGTCGGGCAGCCGGCGGACGGCGAAAACGTGGGGTTCGTCGAGTTTCGCGAGTTCGCGGGTAGTGAAAGGAGAACCGGACGAGCCGAGGGTGGCCTCAAGGATGCGACCGTCGGGGCCGGTGCCCACAAGCCAGCGGTCCGGAGTGGCGCCGGGGGTTAGCGACCAGAGCAGATCGGCGGGGAGCGCGGCGGAGGGGTTGAGTTCCGTGAGGGTAGGTCCGGAAACGAGGCGACCGTCGGGACGGGTAGCGAGGCCCTTCAGGTTGCGGCTGGGAACGTCACGATAGAAATCGAGATCGAGTTTTTTGGAGAGCGGCTCGGCCGAGCCGGGAGTTGCGATGGTGCCGAAGAGGGCCACCACGAAACACACGAAAGACGGACGTCGGAGAATGAGGGCACGAATTGAACTGAAGCAGGAAGAGGAAGAAAGGGTGGGCATTGAGGGCGATGCGGAGAAGAAATTGAAGTGGAGCACCGAAAAAATTGGATCAGTCCGTCACGCGGAGAGGCCGACGAATCATGAGAGTGGCGAGTTTGCCGGGAAGGAGATGACGTTCGTAGAGGGGGACAACGGCGCTGCGGATTTGAAAGCGCGCTTCATCGGCGGCGCGGGCGATGCGCTCGATGGAGCCGGGAATCTCGGGCGTGGATGCGGTCTCGTCGGAAAAGAGGGTGGATTTCTCGACGATGGCGAGGCTCAGGCCGTCGCGCGGCCGGTCATCGCGCATCGCCGCGAGATAGGAATCAAAGCTGCGCAGACTGGCGGCGGCGATTACGGAGGGACGGCCGGCAAGTTCGTCGAGCGCGGTGCCCGGAGCGAGAATGACCTCGAGGTTCTTCCCGGCCCAGGCGGCGTTGATCGGCAGGGTGATGATCTCGCGATGGGCTTCGCCTTGAAAATCACGCCATGCGAGCGTCGCGGTGATCGTGTCGCCGGCGCGGGCGGAAGCGCGGGAAAGTTGAAAAAGGTCGATCGTGACGGCGGGGTTGGCCGAAAGCGGTTCGACGGTGACATTGATCGCGGAGGGGAATGTTTTCTCGTAGGGATTCTGCAGGTCTTGCGCGAGACTCTGGACGAACTGATTGAGCCCTTGGGCGAAGGCTTGCGGGCCGGCGTGAAGCGAGCGGGCGGCGAGGTTCTGAGTGGGGGAGAAGCGGATGTTGCTCGTGATGCGGAAGCCCGACGCGAGGGCGCCGTCGTTGGACCCGACGATGGCTTGGGTGACGCCGGCGGCGATCAGGGCGGGAGTGATCTGAGTCTGGCGGGCAACTTGGAAACGGAGCGTGCGTGGAGTCGGGCTGTTGGGCGCAACCGAGACTTCCACGGCGATCATGGCTGGGCCTGCGCCGAGGGTGCCCGATACGGCAGAGAGACGGTCTTGCGTGATAGTTCCAAGCACCGAGCCGGTATTCGCAATTTTGACGGACTGAAGATTCGACGGGAGAATGGTGACGATTTCGGCGGCACACATCGGGAGTTCGACATTGCCGAGCGACATCATCGGGTGGCCAAAAGCGGTCACGCGGGTGCCGTCGACGCGCGAGACGGTGCCGGTGCCAGCGAGGGTGATGTCGCCGGTAGCAAGCGCGACCGCGATGGCGGAACCGGCGCGAAGCGGAGCGGGAGCGGAGGCCTGATTTTCAAGCGGCGCCCCCGAGGTGCTGCCGCCGAGCGAGGTGACATCGAGGCCTAAAGCCGCGAAGCGCGGGGAAAACAGATCGGCTACGGCTGGGGCGAGACCGCTCAGCGTGAACACGGGACGGAGCGGTTGGTAGGCGGCGAACGGCGAGGAA
>CALSBN010000116.1:0-14655 GCA_943373185.1 Opitutus sp. GAS368
GCATGAGCAATTTCCGGGTGATCGCACGGGAGTTGACGGAGTCGGGTGCGGCCTTGCGGGTGGCGAACGCGGATGAACTCGCGGCGACGGCGGCGGGACTCGCGCGGGATGGAGGGCGACGTGAAACGCTCGCGCGCGGTGCGGCGGAATGGCACGCGAAGAATGCGGGCGCGGTGGCGCGCACGCTTGCCGTGGTGCGACAGGAACTGGCTAAGCTCGGCCCGCGGCAAACGCGCTAGGCGGCCAAAGTCGGCTTGGAGCGCAACTGCGAAAGCGTGTAACCCGTGGCCGCAAGGCCGGTGAGCGCGGCGGGGATGAAGAGGGTGCCGTAGCCCAGAGCGGGAAACACGACGGCTCCGGCAATGCCGCCGGCGAGGAAGCCGCCGATGATGATCACGCAGAGGCGCAGGCGACGGGTGTCCACGGCGTGCCCGCGCAACGAATGCCCGAGAAAGATGCCGAGATCGGTGAACATGCCGGTGATATGGGTGGTGCGCACGACCGAGCCGCTGAAGGTGGAGGCCATGGCGTTTTGCAGTCCGCAAGCGCATGAGGCCAAGTAGTCGCCGACCTGATTGTGGCGGTTGAGCAGCGGCACGGCGCAGGCGAGCAATACCGATTCTAAGCCGAGAGCGATTCCGTAACGTCGGCCGAGTTGCAGCGTAGAATCGCCGATCATGTAACCGCTGACGGCGGTGCCGGCCACGAACGAACCGAGCACCGCGAGAAAATGGAGAACGGCGCCGGTATCGAGCCGACCCAGCGCGACGCCGAGGAGCGAGGTGGTGCCGGTGAGGTGGGAGATGGCCTGATGGTCAAAGCCGAGCAGGCCGACGACGTTGATCATGCCCGCGATGAACGCGAGGGCCCACGCACCGGTCCAAACCCATCGAGGAAGACGGCTGATCATGGTTTAGCATTCACACGCCATGCGCCGGGCGACAACCATGATGTCGTTGTCGTGAAAGCCGGGCCGAGACGTCGGCTGCGGCAGGCGTCAGGCCGGGACGAGATCAGGTTCGTCGGTGGCGGGTTCGTCGACGGGCAAGGGGAAGCTGCGGATGAAGTCGGTGTAGTTGATCAACTCGTATCGGCCGTCGAAGTGTTCGACGATGGCGGTCAATGATTCGACCCAGTCGCCGCTGTTCAGGTAGTGGATATCGCCGAGTTTCTTGTCGGCGGCGGTGTGGATGTGGCCGCACATCACGCCGAGACAGTTGCGGGTGCGGGCAAGTTCGGCGATGTGATCCTCGAAGTTCGAGACGTGGTTCACTGCGGATTTGACGCGGGCCTTGATGGCTTTGCTCAGCGACCAATATTCGAGGCCGCGCCATGCGCGCCAGGCGTTGTAAAAACGGTTGATCTTCAAAAGGGCGCGGTAGCCCCAGTCGCCGAGGTGGGCGAGCCAGACAAAATTTTTGGTGACGGTGTCGAAGACATCGCCGTGCAGCACGAGGTAGCGCCCGGCGGGCCCCTCGTGGATATGGTCTTCGACGATGGTGAGGTTTTCAAAGTCGAGCGGAAGAAACTGGGCGAGAATGTCGTCGTGGTTGCCGCGCACGTAGACGACCCGGGTGTCTTTCTTTTCGAGTTTCTTTAGGACGATGCGGATAAAGCGCGTGTGCGTTTTTTGCCAGCTGCCGCCGCGTTGGAGTTGCCAGCCGTCGATGATGTCGCCGTTGAGGATGAGCTTCTCGCAACGCACGTGACGGAGGAAGTGATTCACTTCGGCCGCCTTGCTCTCGGCGGTGCCGAGATGGACATCCGAGATGATAACGGTGCGGACGCGGAGTTTGTTCATGGTGTTGAAGGCTCTAGACGGGCGGAGGCCGAATCCAGAAAATCGCGAAGGGCGCGCATCGCCGGCCCCGAGGTCACGCGCGCGCCGCGCGGTTCGTGGCGCAATGCGGGGCAAACCCGGCGGCCCGGCGGCGTTGGCCGAGCGGGAAGGATGTAACGCAATACGTTACAAGCTGGCTCGACCGGAGAGGGACGGAGGGGCGTCACGGGAGTTGGAGGGCGAAGCCGGCGGGGGCGGATTCGGCGGAGTAGGCGAGGGCGCGGCAGGCGACGGGAACGACGATGCGCAGGCTGCGGGTGTGGACCGCGATCTCGACGGTCGCACCGGTTTCGTGCGTCTCGCCGTCGGTGTGGACGAGGCCGGCAGCCGGACGTTCGATGGTGAAGCGAGGACCGCGGAGGCGACGGATGGACGGGCTGTCGTCGATGTTGCCTAGGAAGAGGCGTGCACCGAGGCTTATCGCACCGAGCAGACCAACGGGGCGGATGGCGACGAGGTCGAGCTGGCCGTCGTCGACGCGCGCGCCGGGAGCGATGTAGGCGCGGTTGCCGTATTGATCGGAGTTGGCTACGGCGATGAGCAGAATATCAAGCGATTCGCGGGTGCCGCCGGTCTGCACGGTGCAGTGCTCGCTCCGGCGTTGCGCAAAGGCGGTAAACGCAGTGCGGGCATACGCGGGCAGCCCACGGGTCGTGAGGTGGTTGAAGCGGCGGCTGACGTCGGCATCGAGACCGAGACCCATGGCGTTGAAAAAAGGATGTCCGTTGACGGAGCCGGTATCGACGGCGGCGACGCGTCCGCCGATCGCGGCGACGAGTTCGAGCGCGGCCAACGGCGCGAGAGGCAGGCCGAGGTGAAGGGCAAGTCCATTGCCCGAGCCGCAAGGGACGAGGGCGAGGGCGGCCGGCGTGTGGATGAGGGCCTGTGCGACTTCGTTCATGGTGCCGTCGCCGCCAACGGCGACGACGCGCGTGCAGCCGGCGTTTACGGCTTCGCGGGCGAGGACAGTCGCATGGCCGGGGCCCTCGGTGGCGACGAGATCGGCGTCGAGGGCGCGGGCGCCGATGAAGTCGCGCAGGATGGGCAACAGCCGGGCGTTGCGGGCGTGACGGCCTGAGACAGGGTTAAAAATGAAACGAGTCTTCATGGGAGGGCGGGCGCGGGCGAAGGCCCGGCGGGCAGAGCGGACCCCGACGCGGATTGAACGGGGCGCGGGGCGGCGGCTGGGAGGCTGGCGAACAAATGGGTGGCGATGGTTTGGGCGGCGGAGTTCCGCACAATGGGCTCAAGGGCGGTGCGCCAGCGGCGCCATTGGGCCCCGCGGTCGGCGAAGGCGGCACGCAGCGTCGCCATGACGGCGGCGGGCGTCTCGGCGAGAGCGCCGGCGCCGGTGCGGCGGAGGAGCTCGTAGTTGCCCTCTTCCTGTCCGGGCACGATCTGGTTGACGATCATCGGGCAGCGGGCGGCGATCGCTTCTTGGGTGGTGGCGCCGCCTGCTTTGCTGATGACGACGTGGTGGGTCATGAGCAGGTGGGGGATGCGGTCGGTCCAGCCGAGGATTGTGGCCGGAAGCGCGCGACCGGCGGCAAGAAGAGTGAGTTCCGCGCGGAGTTCTTCATCGCGACCGACGGCAATGGTGATCTCCCAGCCTTTTTCTCCGAGTAAGAGCTGTGCGGTCTCGGTGGCGAAACGGGTGCCGGAATTGATGACATAGAGCACGCGCGGGGCGTGGCCAGGGGTGGTGAGATCGGGCGGTGTGAGCCGGCCGGCCTGTTCGCCGAAAAACGCGGGCACCGGAAAGCCGGTAACGTGCATCAGACCGGCGGCGACCCCGCCGCGGCGCATGACCTCCGCGGAATCGGCGTTGGGCACGAACCAGCCGGCAGCTCCGGCGCGCCACCACAGTGAGTTGATGCTGATTGAATCGGTGACGACGTTGTAGTGCGGCGGGATCGTCTGGCCTGCCGCGGCCAGACGGGAGAGCAGAAAAGCGTAAACGGGATAGGTGCTGCACAGGACGGCGGGTTTTTCGGCTGCAATGATCTGTGCGAGAATTTTTTGCTCGCGGCTGAGGAGCCAAAGAAAGCGCAGGACGGCGTTGGAGCGGTCGATCCACGCGTAGAGGCTGCTCCAGAGGCGTGGGGCGTGGTTGATCGTGCCGATGTAGGCTTGGCGCGTGAACGGGTTCAAACGGGGGCGGGCCAGCGCAAAGACATCGACGACCCTTGCCGTGCCGGCGCCGTGGACGGTGTCGCAGGCGGCGGCTAGGGCGCGCGCAGCGGCGTTGTGGCCTTCGCCATATCCGGCCGTGAGAATGAGGACGCCTGCAGGCATGAAGTGGAGAGGGTGAACTAAACGTGGACGGGGTTGAGCTTGGTGCGGTCGCCGGCCTCGGCGACGACCTCGGCGAGGTCGGCCTCAAAACGCGCGATCACGGTGGTCCATGATTGGGGCTCGACGATGGTCCGCGCCTCGACGCGGAGCCGGCTGCGGAGCGCGGCATCGGTGGCGAGGCGCACGGATGCGGCGACCAGTGCGTCGGGTTGGTCGCACGGAACGGCAAGACCGGTCTCTCCGTCGCGGACAAATTTTAGAGCGGCGGCGTAGTTGAATCCGGCGACGGCAAGGCCGCTGGCCATGGCCTCGGTGAGGACGTTGCCAAACGTCTCGGTCAAACTCGCATGAACGTAAATATCTGCCGAGGCGTAGTAGCGGCCGATCTCTTCGCGGGAGAAAAAACCGGCGAAGATGCACTCCGGGTGCTCGCGGACGAGCTTGGCCTTCAGCGGGCCGTCGCCGGCGAGGACAAATTTGCAGCGCGGGTTGGCGCCACGCATCGCGTCAAAACAGCGAAACAGCAGACCGTAATTTTTCTCCGCGGCCATCCGGCCGACATGGATGACCACGGGGTCGTCGGGTGCAGCACCCCACGACTCGCGCAGGGCGGTCGAACGTTTCGCCGGGTCGAATTGCGTGGTATCAACGCCGCGGGAAAGGACGACCATGTCGCGGAAGCCGAGTTCGGTCAGCTCGGCGCACAACTCCGGCGTGGGGGCAAACGTGCGGCGGGTGCGGTTGTGGACGTGCCGCAACCATCCGAGCGTGAGCCGGTGAAGCGCGCTGAAACCGTAAGAGCGGGTGTAGGCGTGGAAGTTGGTGTGAAAGCTGGAGGTGACGGGAATGCCGAGGGCGTGGGCGGCGGAGATCGCGGTGGCGCCGAGCGGGCCCTCGGTGGCGACATGGACCAAATCCGGACGATCGGAACGCCAGGCGCGGCGCAGCGTGGACCCCGCGGGCAAACCGAGGCGAAGGAGCGAATATCCAGGAATGGGCATTCCTGGCATCGGCACCACGCGATACTCGGGGTGGTCGCCGGCGGGTGGAAGATCATCCCGGCGGGGCCGGTAAACGGCGACTTTGTGACCCCGGCGGCCGAGCTCGCGGGCGATCACCCCGAACGTCATCGCCACGCCGTTCACTTCGGGCGGGAAGGTTTCGGTGATGAGGGCGAGTTTCACGTTTTTTGCGGTAGTCGGCGCGAGTAGTTGTTTTTGAACTTTGTGAATAACTACCCGCTCCGTGTGTCGGATTCATGGCGGTTTAGTTACGAATCGGCGAAAACACGTGGAATTGAGCGCGCTATGAATTCGTGATTGCAGCCGGCCGGACGATTTCTAGGGTCCGGCTTTTTACGCGAATGCAGTCCCACGGCCCGAAGCGCGTCTACACACCGCACTCCCTCGAGTTTTGGTTTGGAAAACTTGAAAACGATTGGTCAGAGCGATTCAGCTCCAGCCAATTGGAAGCGGGTCGACAGATCTATCGCGACGGCCAAGTCCGCGAGCTGGAGTTGACGGTCCATGACGCGATCGTGCACCGGCGGGTGGACAAGAAAGATGAGTATGCGGTGATCGAGTGGTCGACCGACGGTTTCTCGGTGCGCTCATCGACGACGGACACCGAGCTAGCGCATGCCTTGGCGGTCGCGGGCCTGCATGAAATCGAAGAACTCGTGGCGGACGAGATCTCGCCCTTGCCGGAGGATTTGCCAGCGCCGATGTCCGCGCCGGCGCAGACGGCGTTTGGCAACCGGCCCGGCGTGACTCCGCCCGTGACCACCGGGATGAACCGTTCGTTTGCCGCCGGAAACGGGCATCCGCCGGTTCGGCCGCACGTGGTGCCGGCAGCGAGGCTGAGCGCGACCTCGCGGCCGCTGCTGTTGGTTTTTAAAACGAAGACTGCGGGACTCACCTTTCAGGCCTTTTGGGTCGAGGCGGACAAGAAGACGCGGCACCCGGCGCTCGGCCCCGACGCCCACACCAACGGCAACGGTCTTGTTTCCTCGGGCGAGCGCGCCAAGTTGATCGGTCTCGCGGCCTATGCGCGCAAAGCGCACTTCCATTATTGTCAGGACAACGGAGCCTACCTGTTGGAGTCGCTCACGGAGATTCCGAATTTCCTCAAGACAACGCTTGCGGCGTGGCGGCGGATGTTTGCGCTGGAGCTCGATGACAAGTCCGCGAATTTGCTCAAGGGCACGCGCACGATCGAGGTAGAAGCGGTGGCGGAGCGGGCGGCGGGAGCCGATGGCACGACCTCGGCGGACGGTCACGCTGCGCTCAATCTGCGGTGGATCTTCCGCGCCGGAGAACGGCTTCTGACCGACACCGAGGTGGGCGCGTTGCTGAAGCGCAAAGGCCAGCCGGTGATTTTGCCCAATGTGGGCATCGTGGCGATGCCGGCGGATCGCTGGGAGTCGTTCAACGCGTGGCAAAAGAACGTCGCCGACACGCACGGCCCGCACGCGGCTGAGGGCGGTCCGTTGTCGCCCTATTTGGTATTCTCGCTGTTTAATGACACGAAACTGCGCCTTACCCTGTCGCCGGAAATGGAAGCGTGGCGTCGGCAGGTGCTGGCCCCGCCGGCGCAGCCGCCGGAGTTGCCCGAGCTCTTGCGGCCCTATCAACGGCGCGGCGTGGAATGGATGCATCACCTGTGCGACGTGGACTGCCACGGTTTGTTGGCGGACGAAATGGGTTTGGGGAAAACGCTCCAAGTGCTGGCGCTGCTGACCGCCCGGCCGGTGGCCGGTCTGGCCAACCTGATCGTGTGTCCCGCGAGTGTTGTGCCGGTGTGGCGGGAGGAGGTCGCGAAGTTTTTCCCGGCGCTCACCGTCGACGTGTTGAAAACCGGGCATGATTTTACGAATCAAGCGCCGGTGAACATCTGGATCGCGAGCTATACCCAGCTCAGAAAACATCGGGCGCTGCTGGTCGGCGTGAACTTCGGCTACGCCATCCTTGATGAAGGGCAGTTCATCAAGAACCCCGACGCCAAGATCACGCAGACCTGTTTCGCCGTGCGGGCCAAACACCGGATCGTGCTCACGGGCACGCCGCTGGAAAACCGGCAGCTCGATCTCTGGAGCATTTTCCGGTTCTTGCTGCCTGGACTGCTCGGTTCGCGATCCGCGTTTGAGTCGGCTCTGGTCTCGGACCGGGAGGGCACGCTCGCCCGGCTGCGGACGCAACTTGCGCCGTTCATTTTGCGCCGCACGAAAAATGAAGTCGCAAAAGAGCTGCCGCAGAAAGTGGAGATCGATTTGATTTGTCCGCTTACCGATGTGCAGCGTGCGGAATACGCCCGGATCTGTTCGGAGGGGTTGGACCGGCTCGGGGACGACATTGGGTCGGCGATGCGGGAAAAGTCGTTTGGTTTCCTCGCTTTGCTGACGCGCCTGAGGCAGACCTGCTGCGATCCCGACATGCTGCCATGGATGGATTCGCCGCTGAGCGATTCCGGAAAGATCAACCTGCTCATGGAAAAGCTCACCGAGATCGTCGGCAGCGGGCACAAGGTCGTGATCTTCTCCCAGTTCGTGATGCTGCTCGACCGTGTGCGCACGGCGCTCGCGACCCAGTTCCCCGATCTGCCGCGGCACGAGTTGACGGGCATGACCATCGATCGCACGAAGCCGGTGCAGCAATTCCAGACCGCGCCCGGGGCGGCGGCGATGCTGGTCTCGTTGAAGGCGGCGGGGACCGGCATCACGTTGCACGCGGCGGACTATGTTTTTCTATTGGACCCATGGTGGAATCCCGCCGTCGAGGCGCAGGCGGTGGACCGAGTGCACCGCATCGGGCAGACGAACACCGTCTTTGTTTACCGGATGGTGACTGCCGGCACGATCGAGGAGCGCATCCAGGCGCTAAAGGCATCGAAGCGCGATCTGTTCGACAAGCTGATCGGCGGGCTCGGCGGTGATTTCGACCTCAGCCAGCATTTCTCGTCGCTCCGCGGGCTCGTCAGTCTCACGGCGGACATGGAGCCCGAGCCGTTGCACGCTTACGATTGAGCTGGCGGCCGGGTCGCGATCGGGCCGGGCCCGGCGTGCGCTTGTTTCACCGGCGACGCATGGCACCTTCGGCGACACGTGAACTCTCCGACCGAAATCATCGCCGCACCCGATGTCGTCACGCTGGATTTGAATGTGGTCTCGGGCGACGACGCGATCCGGGCCCCGCTTCGGAGGCTGCGCGCGGCGACGTCCGAGGTAAAGGACACGGCGCAATTTTTGGCCGATCTGCTCGCTCGGGCGGCGATCTCATCGGTGTGTATCGCGGACGACGTCGCTTTGCCCCGCGCGCGCACTGCGGCGGTGGATCGGATCGTGTTGGCTGTGGGGCGGACCGCCCGGCCCGTGGCTTATGATGCCAAGCATCCGGCGGTGCGGTTGGTGTTTCTGATTGGCACGCCGAAAGCGGCGGTCGCGGAGTATTTGCAGACGGTCGCGGCGCTTTCGCGTTTGTTGAAGAGCGCGGGAACACGGCCGGCGCTGTCGGCGGCGAAATACAAGAAAGAGTTTAGGGCGATTCTGGCGCGCGGATTGAAGCGATGAACGTTGCCACGGATCCGGCGAAGTTGCTGCTGGCGCGGATGCTCCGGTTGCTGCGGTGGCGGGTTTGGATCCAGGAGCGACTGCAACCGACCGAGTGGCAGGTCACGCTGCTGTGGGCGGGCTTCGCGGGAATTCTCGGGGGCGTTGAATTCACTCGTATTCGCCGGACTCGCGGAGGGAGTGCACCATCTGCTTTCGGGATCGAATGCGGGCGTGGTCGAGTCCATGAAGCAACTCTCCTGGTGGGCGGTGCTCGGGTTGCCGGCGGTCGGAGGACTGCTGGCGGGCCTGGTCTTGTTGCTGGGCAAACACCTCACGCGGGGCGGAGCTCCACGGACTACATGGAGGCCATTTTGATCGGCTCCGGCAACCTGCCAATTCGGTCGAGTCTGGTGAAGAGCACCGCGGCGCTCATTTCGATCGGCTCGGGGGATCCATCGGGCGCGAAGGGCCGATGGGGCAGCTCGCGGTGGTGATGGCGTCGTTCATCGGGCGATGACGGCGGTTTGGCCCGCCTTAACTGCGCCTGCTGGTGGCCCGCGGGGCGGCAGCGGGCATTTCCTCGGCATGTAACGCGCCGATCGCCGGCTCGTTTTTCGTCGCGGAAATCATCGTCGGCACGATTGCGATGGAGAGTCTTGGTCCGCTGGCGGTCTCGGCTGTGGTCGCGGCGATGACGGTGCGGGTGCTGACCAGTGAGGCCTAACTCTACAAGGTGCCGGAGTTTCACCTGAATTCGCCGTTGGAGATGCCGGGTTACATCGTGCTGGCGTTGATCTTGGGATTCTTGGCGCCGTGGTTTCTCCGCTCGTTGAGGCCCGCCGAGGGACTCTTTATTGCGACAAGTATGCCACTGGTGGCGCGCCTCACTCTGGGCGGTTTGGTCGCGGGTGCGCTCGCTATCCAAGTGCCCGAGGTTTGTGGCAATGGTTACTCGGTGGTCGTAAACATTCTGAACGGGCGGGTGCTCTGGACGACGTTGATCGTCATCGCGGCGTGCAAGTGGTTGGCGGCCGTATCGTCGTTTGGATCGGGAGCTCCGGGCGGGGTGTTCGCGCCGTCGCTGTTTATGGGCGCGAGCGCCAGCTTCCTTTTCGGCAGTGTGCTCCATGCCGTCTGGTCGGGTGGGGCAGGGGACCCGCGTGCGTTTGCGCTGGTGGGCATGGGCGCTTTTCTCTCGGCCGGCAGTCATGCGCCGGTGATGGCCATTATCATGCTTTTTGAGATGACGCTCGGTTCTGACATCATTCTGCCCCTGATGCTAAGCAGCGTCATTGCCTATTACACGGCCAGGGGGTTCGAGGGCCGATCGCTTTACAGCGAAGCGCTCTCGAAGAAACAAGGTGAGACGCCCGGCGGATCGGCTTTTAGCGTCGGGCAAGTGGCGGAGTCTATGAAGGGCAAGCCGCCGACCCTTGCTCGGGGGGGCGAACTTTGCGGAGATTGCCCGGATGTTTTGTCCATGCGGGTGAACAATCTCTGTGTGACCGACGTTGAGGGCCGTTTTCTCGGGGCGGTGGCTTTGCACGACATCGAATCCTATTTGGGCGAGATAGAGCTGGCCGAACTTGTGATCGCGAGCGATATCTTGCGCGAGGAGTTTCCCCGCGTCGCGCCGGATACGACCTTGAGCGACGTTCTTGGTAGGTTCTTGAAGGTTGAAGCGGAACGTTTGCCTGTGGTGAACGCCGCGGGAGGCTTCTCGTAAGTCTTTCCAAGGACGAGTTGCTGCTGGCGCTGGTTGAACGACGGAAAGCTACTTTAGGAGATCGAAGCGCGGGGTGATTGTTACCGTTTGGTGACGGAATTGTGACGTGTTGGTGACACCGAGAGTATAGCGTTGCAGCGTGTTTTTTGGTCCGGCGGTAGTCTTCTCATGTTCAAACGTGCGGTGCTTCGGGCACTATTCTCTACGGGACTGTTTTTATCGCTGTGTGGCGTCGTTTTGGCCCAAAGCGCCGGTGGGACGGGAGTCCTTGTTGGCCGGGTGGTCAGCACCGCGAATGGCCTGCCGGTCATTGGCGTGACGCTCACGATTGCCGGCCAATCGGCGGAGACGAACCTGAACGGCGTGTTTCGTATTGAGGATATTCCGGTCGGCGAACACAGCCTGACGGTGGACAAGTCCGGGTTTCAGCGCCAGTCGGTGACGGGCGTTGCGGTATCGAACGTAGAGATCGCAAGGTTGGATTTGGCGGTAGCGCCCGTGACGGCCGATGCACCGATCACGATGGCGGCGTTTGGCGTCGCGGCGGATGTGGTGCGCAGCTCGGGTGTAGGTCTGTTGTCGGAGCGTCAACGGGCGATTGCGGTGAGCGATTCCATCGGGAGCGATCAGATGAGCCGCCTCGGCTTCAACGACGCCGCGCAGGCAATGAAGGCTGTGACCGGGGCCTCGGTGGTCGATGGAAAATACGTTTACATTCGCGGACTTGGCGAGCGTTACAGCTCGACCTCGCTCAATGGCGCCGAGGTGCCGAGTGCCGATCCGGACCGCCGGGCGGTTCAGATGGATCTCTTCCCCGCCGAGCTGATCGACGCGATCGTGACCTCGAAAACTTTTACCCCGGACCGCCCCGGGAATTTCTCCGGCGGCAATGTAGATATCCGCACGAAAACCATGCCCGATGCCCGCACGCTCGCGGTCTCGTTTGGCACCTCCTTCAATTCGCAGACGACCGGCAAATCGTTTCTCACCTATGTTGGTGATACGGACTGGCTCGGGCGCGACGACGGTTCGCGCCAGATTCCCGGCGAGTTGCAGGACAAGACTATTCCGGCCCGCAGCACGGCGACCGATGCGGAAATCGGCCGGCTTTCCCGACTGTTCTCGCCGGTCATGGCTCCGACGAAGACCGAGGCCCCATGGAATCGCAAAGCCTCTGTCACCTACGGAGACCGCTTCGAAGTGGGCGGGCAAAAAATCGGCGTGATCGCGGCGCTCACCTATAGCCGCGATTTCACGAGCTATACCGGCGGTCGCATCGGCCGCAACGAGCGTCAAGGAACAACCAGCCCGCAGCTTTCCACGACGGTGTCTCTGGATGATTCCCGAAGTGCGGAAGAGATCGCTGCCGGCGCAACCGGCAAGATTTCATGGCAGCCGAGCAAGGCGCACGAGATTTCCCTCAACGGCCTGTTCAATTCCACGAGTGAGGATGTGGCCCGGCTCCAAAGCGGGCTCTACATTGCGGGCGGCGGGCTCGACAACGACCAGATCTATACCACCCGCACGTTGAAATTCACCGAGCGCTCGCTCCGCTCGGGCCAGCTTACCGGTCGCCATGTGTTTCCTTCATGGCGCGATTTCAAGATCGAGTGGTCCGCTGCTTCCGGCACCAACACCCAAGATGAACCCGACACCCGTTTCTTCAACAATTCCAGTCGGGTGCTCGGCGGTCAGACGTTTTTCGAGTGGGAATCGTCAGGGCTGGTAAACCCGGCGCGCTACTACCGCGAACTCGAGGAAACTCGGAAAGATTTCACCGCCGATTTTACGCTGCCATTTGTCACTGCCGGCGGGAACGAGTATAAGTTTAAGAGCGGTATTGCGATCGCCCAAGTCGAGCGGACGTTCCGCGAGCGGCAATACCTCTATCGGGCGCTCGGTCGCCGCTTCGACGGCAACGATCAGACGTTCTTTTTGCCGCAATTCGTCGGAAATGTAAGTCCGACCACCGGCCGGTTCACCAACGACACGCTTTACCTCCAAGACACCTCTGCGCCGCGCAACAACTACGACGCGACGATGGATGTCGACGGCTATTATCTCATGGCCGAAGTGCCGCTCACCAATCGGCTCCGCGCTATCGGCGGCGCCCGGATCGAAACGACGGACATGCTGGTTACGAGCCAAGACCTGACGCGGCGCAAGGGCGTCCTCGACCTGAGGGATACGCTGCCATCGCTCAATCTCGTCTATGAACTCCGACCAAAGATGAACCTGCGCGCCGCTTTTGGCCGCACATTGGCGCGCCCAAATTTTCGCGAACTAGCACCTTATGAGACATTCGAGTTTGTCGGTGACTTCGTTTTCATCGGCAATCCCGACCTCAAGCGCACGCTCATCGACAACTACGATTTGCGCTGGGAGTGGTTTACCGGCCCGGGGCGCATCGTCGCCGTCAGTGCCTTTTTGAAGGATATGAAGAACCCGATCGAGAAAGCGATTTTTGCGCCGACCGGAGTCATCATCAACCAAGGTGAACTCCAATTTCAGAATCCCGAGAAAGGCCGCGTCTACGGGGCTGAATTTGAGATGCGTCAGAAACTCGGGGGGCTTTGGGCTCCTCTGGAGTATTTTACATTTGGACTGAATCTTACGGTGGTTGAATCGACGGTCGATGTTTCACCCGGCGAACTCCGCGTGGCCCGACTTTTCGATCCTAGCGCGCCGGACACCCGTCCGCTCGCCGGTCAGTCGAATCACTTGGTGAACGGAGACCTTAGCTACTCAAATCCGCGCACGCGCACCTCGGCGAGTCTTTACTACAATCTATTTGGCGAGCGCCTTGCGTTGGTGAGTCCTCCGGGAACACCCGACATTTATGAGCAGCCTGCGGCGCAGCTCGACTTCATTCTGTCCCAAAAATTTGGAGACGGGTGGAAAGTGGGTTTTGCCGCGAAGAACCTCCTGAACCCGGCGGAAAAAGCTACCCAAACATTCCGCAGCGTCGACTACGTCCGCTACGAGCGGGAACGCGGCCGCAGCTACTCGCTCAGTCTGGGCTACGGCTTCTAGTTCGCCAAAACGATCCATCACTCTAGTCAGGTCAACCCGTATAGAAGAACAAAAATCCAACCGCATGAAACGCTCCCTGCTCAGTTCCATCCTCGCGTTGCTCGCCGCTCCTGCCGCGCTGCTCGCTCAGAACACCGTGGTCGTGACGGCCAATGTCACTACCAACACGACGTGGACTCGCGCCAACACTTACCTCCTCGACACAAAAATCTACGTCACCAACGGAGCCACGCTCACGATCGAGCCCGGCACCGTGATCAAGGGCCGTCCTAAGGCCAACCCGGTGGACGCAACTGCCCTCGTCATCGCGCGCGGGGCCAAGATCAACGCCCAAGGCACGGCGACGACTCCGATCATCTTCACCGCCGAATCCGATTTGCTCAACGGTAACCTCACCCAAGCCGAGCGCGGTCTTTGGGGCGGCGTTGTAATCCTCGGTCGCGCGCGTCTCAACACCGCCAGCGGTCAAGGCAACGTCGAAGGTATCCCGACGACCGAGCCGCTCGGCACCTACGGCGGCACGGATGACGACGACAACTCCGGCGTGTTTCGCTACGTGCAAATCCGCCACAGCGGCGCGATCGTGGCGGCGAATGTCGAGCTTAACGGCCTCACCATGGGCGGAGTCGGTCGCGGCACGACCATCGAGTATGTCGACGTCTACGCCGGCAACGATGACGGTTACGAGTGGTTCGGCGGCACGGTGAACACGAAATATCTGATCAGCTCCTACAACGACGACGACAACTTTGACTGGGACGAAGGCTTCCGCGGCAAAGGTCAGTTTTGGTTCGGCGTCGGCGCGTCCGACAAGGGCAATCAAGCCATGGAATTGGACGGCGGCACCTCTCCCGAAGACGGCCAGCCCTACGCCATGCCAGAGCTCTACAACATCACCCTGATCGGCTCCGGCGCCACCTCAACCAACACCGCGAGCAACGGCCTGATCTTCCGCGACAATACGGGCGGCAAGATCTACAACATGATTCTCCACGATTACCGCAACTACGCGGTCCGCATTGAGACCGAAAGCGCACAGGCGCAAGACAGCGCCCGTCGCCTCGCCGCCGGTGATCTCGCGATCGGCAACAGCATCTTCGGCTCCTTCGGCGCCGGCACGACCAATGCCCAAATGTTTACCGCGCCCAACGCCACCGCCGGCGGCGCCGCTCCAGCGACGAACTACACCGCCGATCACATCACCGGCGCAGCTCA
>CALSBN010000117.1:0-14655 GCA_943373185.1 Opitutus sp. GAS368
ATCCGGATCGAGGGCGCGGATGCGGCCGGCACGATGTATGGTGCGCTGGAGGTGGCCGAAACGATCCGGCTCGGCGGCCCGGCGGCCGTGCAGAACGTGGAAAAATCACCGCACCTGCGCGTGCGCGGCATGAAATTCAACGCGCCCCTCGACGTGCGGACGCCGAGCTATTCGGACCCGTCCGATTCTGCGCAGAAGAACATCGCGACGATGTGGGATGCCTCGTTTTGGCGGGAGTTGATCGACCGCCTGGCGAAGGATCGCTACAATCTCATCACGCTGTGGAGCCTGCATCCGTTTCCCTCGCTCGTAAAAGTGCCGGAGTATCCGGACGTGGCGCTGGCCGATGTGCAGCGCTCAAGAGTCGCGTGGAAGGAGCTCTACACCTTGCAGGCCATGGGGCTCGATAATCCGGAAATCCTGGGAGACACCGAGACGCTTCGCCGCCTGACGATCGACGACAAGATAGCGTTCTGGCGCGAGGTGCTGCGCTACGGGAAGTCGCGCAATGTGCGCTTCGCGATCGTGACGTGGAATGTCTTCACCAATGGCATCGATCCCGCGCGCGGACTTCCGGCGACGATGACGAGCGACGCGACGGCCGATTACTTCCGGCGTAGTGTCGCCGCGTTACTGCGGACCTATCCGGACTTAGCCGGTGTAGGAGTCACGGCCGGCGAAAACATGGTCGGCGCAACTGCGCCCGAGAAAGAGGCGTGGCTGGCCAAGACCTACGGACAAGGCGTGCTCGACGTGCTCGCTGAGCAGCCCGAGCGGCGCGTGCTGTTCGTCCATCGGCAACACGAAGCCGGCGCGGCCGAGATCGCGCGGCACTTCGGCCCGCTACTGAACCACCCGCGCGTCGATTTCATCTACAGTTTCAAATACGCAGAGGCCCACGCCCTAGCGGTGACGCGGCCGCGGTTTCACGAAAATTATCTTAAGGATTTGGGCGGCCGAGACACGATGTGGACGCTGCGCAACGACGACGTTTATTACTTCCGCTGGCACGCGCCGGATTTCGTGCGCGATTTCGTGCGCGGGCTGCCGAAGGGGCCGACCCGCGGCTTCTACTACGGCTCGGACGGACACGTCTGGGGCCGGGACTTCGTCGACGCCAACCGCCCCGACGATGCACCTCGCCCGCTCGAGCTCGAGAAACACGCGTGGCACTGGCGGCTTTGGGGTCGCCTCGGCTACGAACCCGAGCTGGACAATACGCGGCTGACGGCGCTGCTCCAAGAGCGATTCCCGGCGGCGGACGCGAAGATCCTCTTCACTGCTTGGCAAGACGCCTCCCTCGTGCCGACGACCGTGACGGCATTTCACTGGGGGCCGCTCGACTTCCACTGGTATGTGGAAGCCTGCCAAGGTCGACCCGAGCAGGGGCAGACGCCGACGGGCTTTCACGATGTGAACCGTTTCATTTCGCTGCGCCCGCATCCGGCTTCGGGCATGGTTTCGATCCCGGATTATGTTCGCGATCCAAGCACCGCAGGCACCACGCCGCCGGAGGTCGCCGCCCGGCTTGATGCCCTCTCCGAGAGTGCGTTGGCCGGAGCCGACCGGTTGCAGAGCGTCGCCGGCTCGGGCGCTGAATTGCGCGCCACACTGGAGGACATTCGCGCGCTGGCTTACCTTGGGCGATATTACGCGCACAAAATCCGCGCCGCGCTTGCGCTCGCGCAGCAAAGGGCGGCTCACGATCCGGCGCGGCAGAAAGTCCTCGCCGAGGAACTCAACCGCGCGGCCCAAGCATGGAGGCTCTACGGCGCGACGGCTTTGACGCAGTATCGGAATCCGCTCTGGACGAACCGCGTGGGTCACGTGGATTGGCGCAAGACCTATTACAGCGTGCTCTACGATCTGACGATTATTGGCGCGACCCCGGCAGTCCCGTCCATCGCGCCCACCCCCGGCGGCACGGTGCTCGAGGCCGAGGACGCGGCGGCCAACGACCTGCAACAGCCGCTGCAAAACGCCGTCGCCGGCTACACGGGCCGCGGCTACCTTGAATTTTCCCACACGCTCGACCCGCGCCGGGTGGGATGGAACTTCGAGGCGCCGACGGACGGGCGGTATGCGCTGGAGTTTCGCTACGCGATCCGGCGCGGGCTGGTCACCGAATCCGACTTGACCGTGAACGGCACCGCGATGCCGCTCATGCTGTGGCCCACGGGCGGCGGCAACTCCTGGGCGTGGGACCGCAAGATTGTAACGCTCCGCCGCGGCCCCAACCGCATCGAGCTGCGCCCCGGCGCGGCCGTAAACCTCGACCACCTCAATATTCTGCCATGGGCCCCGTGAGCAGACAGTGCGGGACGTCACACCGCCCGAAAGCTCCGTCGTCGTGCTCAGCGACCCCGTTCCCGGCGTAATCGGGCCGCACTTCGAGCAATTCATCGGCGGAAAACGACGTAGATGATCCATGCAGCGGCTACCGCTTCCTCGGGCAACCGGCAAATCCCGCAAACTCTCACTTTATGAAAACGACTCTTATCCAACTTGTCTGCGCGTTGCTTTGCGCCGCTTCCGTTTCGGTCTTCGCCGCGCCGACCCTCACGCTCACACTTGATCCGGCCGCTGCCGGGCCTGGAAAATTCGCCGCCGAGGAGATCCGCCGCGAGGCGCTCGCCAAGGGCCTCACGATCGGCGACAGCACCGCCGCGACTCACATCAACCTCGCCATCGAAGCGACAACCAAGGCCGCCCCGCAGAGCTACAGCATCCGCGTGCAGACGGTGCAGGGCCGGCGCACCATCACCGTGCGCGGCGCCGACGCGACCGGCGTCATGTATGGCGGACTGGATCTGGCGGAGGCGATCCGCCTCGGCACGCTCGAGACGTTGCGGGATTCCGACCACACTCCCTACGTCGCCCAGCGCGGCATCAAGTTCAACATTCCCCTCGACAAGCGGCAGCCGAGTTTCGACGACAACGGCACCTCGGGGCAGGAAAATTTCCAACACGTCTGGGATCTGGCCTTCTGGAAAGACTACCTCGATACCATCGCCAAGCAGCGCTACAATGTGCTGAGCCTTTGGAACCGGCATCCGTTTCCCACGTTGGTTAAAGTGCCCGGTTACGAGGGCGTGGCCATTGATGATGTCTACAACAAGAAGGGCCTGCTGATCAAAAAAATGCCGCACGCCGAGAAGGTGAAATTCTGGAACGACGTGATCGCATACGCGCAAGACCGCGGCATCGACGTGTGGTGGTATGTTTGGAACATCCATGTCTATGGCAGCGAGGAGACGAAATACGGCCTCACCGACAGCCCCGACAACGCGATCACCAAGGACTACCTCCGCAAGTCGGTCACCCAACTGTTCCGCACCTATCCAAAACTGAAAGGCCTAGGCATGTGCCCCGGCGAAAACTTCGGCGAGCGGAACAAGGACCACGACTTCAAGGAGCAGTGGTGCTGGGATACCTACGGCGAGGGCATCCTCGACTACAAAAAGGAGAATCCCGCGCGCAAAATCGAATTCGTCCACCGCTACTGGCTCACCGATTTCAAGCACATCGGCCACCGCTTCGAAAAACTCCCCGACGGCTACGACCTCGAATACAAATACTCCCGGGCCCGACTCTACTCCGCGCCCAATCCGCCGTTCGTGAAGAAAGACATTTTGGACGACACCCCGGCCACCATGAAGACGTGGTGGAATCTCCGAAACGACGACATCTTCCTCGTGCGCTGGGGCGACCCGGACTACGTGAAACAGGCTGTCCTCGCCTTTCCCGGCAACGGCCGGACCGCCGGGTATGTGTTGGGCTCGGATCGCTTCTGCTGGGGGCGGGAAAGCGCCAGCAAGACGCCCAGCTCGCCCCGCCAATTGGAGAACGAAAAACATTGGTATTCGTTCATGCTTTGGGGGCGATTGGGCTACGAGCCGGATACCTCCCCCGCCCTCCTCAAGGCTCTCATCGCGGACCGGTTCAAACTCACGGAAGGCGCGAAGCTCTACGCGACGTGGCAAGCCGTCTCCCGCATCATTCCCTTGGTGAACCGCACCCG
This sequence comes from Opitutus sp. GAS368, assembly GCA_943373185.1. Classification (GTDB taxonomy): domain Bacteria; phylum Verrucomicrobiota; class Verrucomicrobiia; order Opitutales; family Opitutaceae; genus Tous-C4FEB. Next base: position 4,022 of record CALSBN010000117.1, read on the forward strand.
CTACGTGCCGTGGGACTACATGTGGTGGGTGGAAGGCTGCCGCGGCAACCTGCTCGATCGGAGCATCCGGGGTTTCCACACCGTGGATATTTTCCTCGACAAACGCTGGGGCGGCATGGACGGCACCGATCACATCGGCATCCCACAGTATGTCGCCGAGGGCAAGACTTCGGGCATCACTCCGCTCGCCTCCGCCGACCAACTCGATGCCCTCGCGCTTGAGGCGCTGAAAGGCGCTGCGGAAATCAACGACGCAGGCAAAGCCGAGCTCCGCGAAACGCTCGGCGACATCCGCACCCAGGCGCGACTCGGCCAATACTACGCCTCAAAAATCCGCGGCGCGGTTTCCGTGGGACTCTTCCGCAAGACCGGCGAGGCCCAGCACCAGACCGAGGCCGTCGCCCACCTCGAAAAAGCGCTCACCGCGTGGCACGCCTACGCAAAGGAGCTCGATGCCAATTACACCAACCTTCTCTATATCTCCGGTCAGAGAACCTTCGATTGGTTCGACGATTCCGGGCCCAAGTCGGACATCGCAATCGCCAAGAAAGGCATCCCCTGACGCTCCAATTTTTTCGCGGTGCAAGCGGCAATCGAACCGGTGCACGTCAGAAGCCACAAAACGATGAAACAAAACGGCGCTTTGCTGTGCGCGAAAATCTTCGCCGCGCTCACCTTATCTGGCCTCGGAGCGCAGACGCCCGCCACAACGTCCGCTCGGCATTTGGTCTCGCACGACCTCACCCCGCTGCACGACGCCACGCGCGTCTTGGTGAATCCACACAAGGGTTGGTATCACCACTATCCCGACAACAACCCGAACAAGTATATCATCGCCCGCGATGCCGACTTGCTCGAATTCCCCGGCATGGACCACGTCTACATCAGGCTGGCGTGGTCATATCTCGAACCGGAAGAGGGCCGCTACGATTGGGCGGTCATCGACCGGACTATCGAAAAGTGGACCGCCCACGGGCTCGGCATCGCCTTCCGAATTAGTTGCAAAGAAACCAGCACCGACCGCATCGAGCAGCAATACGCCACACCGCGCTGGGTGAAAGAAGCCGGTGCCAACGGTGGATACTATCGCAATGGCGAAGCCATTGGTCCCGAGGGTCCGTGGGAGCCAGTTTGGGACGATCCGGTCTTCTTGGAAAAACTGGAAGCGTTCCTCGCGGCCTTTGCGGCACGATATGATCGCCAGCCGTGGGTGCGCTATATCGATGTCGGTAGCATTGGTGATTGGGGGGAGGGCCATGCTTGGGCCGGCAGCCGGAAGACCTTGTCGTTCGACGTGCGAAAACGGCACGTCGATCTCCACCTTAAATACTTCAAGCAAGCACAGCTCGTTATCTCCGATGACTACGTCTACGCCCTGAAGGACCTCGGCGAACGGGAGAGTCTCCACCAACACATTTTAGCCAACGGCATCAGCTATCGTGACGACAGCATCATGGTGAACGGCTATTTTTCGCACTCGAGCGACCGCTTCACCGTGCGGAGTCCGGACTACTTTGCCGCCGCCTATCTGCGCTTCCCGACTGTGTTTGAACTGGAGCACTACGGCAAAGTGAAGCAACTCGGCAACTGGGAGATGCTCCCCGAGTCGGCTGCCGCCAAGTTTGGTGAGGGCAAAACCGGATCCGATTTCGTCCGCGGCGCCCTCGACCTCCTCCGCGCCACCTATATCGGCTACCACGGTGACGCGCGGGAGTGGCTGACCGACAATCCCGCTCTGACCCGCGAACTGTTAAATCGCTGCGGCTATTGGCTGTTTCCGGTGTCGCTCGAACTTCCGCCGACCTTGGTGTCAGGACGCAACATGCCGTTTCGACTCACGATCGACAATCGCGGCGTCGCCCCAACCTACCAACCCTACGAGTTGCGCGTGAAGTTTTCTGATAACCGCAACTCTTGGGTAAGCATCGGGGGCCGCAGCGACCGAACCTGGCTGCCGGGCGCTCCGGTCGTGGTGCAAAACGATCTGACTGTGCCGGCAAACCTCAAACCCGGCCGCTACGCCGTGAGCTTGGGTCTTTTCGATTCCTCATCGGGGCGCGAACGGCCGGTAGAAATCGCCCTACAAGCCAACCTCCGCGAATCCGAGGGTTACTATCGGGTGGCCGAGATCGAGGTATCACCCGCCACGAGTCCATCGCGATGATGCCTTCCTTCATTCCCAAACCACCTCGGTCCTGCCGCCAACAGCCGCCGCACTACTGATCCTCAAAATATCCCAACATGAGAAGCCTACCGACATCCTTAAAAGCACTCACCGCCGCGTTGCTTCTGGGCAGTGCGTCGCTCCCCGCCGCCGAGGTCACCGTATCCGCGCCCGACTCACCCATGCTGCGCTACGCCTTGGGCAAACTGGAAGCCGCACTGCAACGGCAGGGCCACACTCTGAAACAGACCACGGCTCCGAATACCACCCAAGGCACGGCAATCGTGGTCACCGTTGACCCCGCCGCGCTGGCGGACCTGGGAGTCGATGGTTTTCACCGGGTCAACTCGGTGCCGGGCCTGAAGATCACCGGGGGCGCTGAACGCGGCGCGATGTATGGCGTGTTGGACGCGGCGGAGCAGATCCGTCAGGGCACGCCTTGGCAAAAAATCGAGGCGCGCACGGTGAAGACGCCGTTCGAGTTTCGCGCGCTCAAGTTCAATCTTCCCTATGCGGCCTACCGCACGAGCCCGGTCATCGAGCAACATTACGACACCTGCAAGGATCCGAAATTCTGGGAGTCGTTCCTCGATATGATGGTGGAGAATCGGTTCAACGCGCTGACGCTGTGGAGCCATCATCCTTTCCACTATATGGTCCGCCCGACGAACTTTCCGGAGGCGACTCCGTTTTCGGATGCCGAACTGGCCGAGTGGCGGGCGCTTTGGAGCAGCCTCTTCGCCATGGCCAAAGCACGGGGCATCGAAACCTATCTGATCAATTGGAACATCTTTGTTTCCCCGGAGTTCTCCCGGGCCCACAACGTCGCCCGGTGGAGCGATGGCGGTCGGCACATCGGGGGCGAAGCCGAGAACAGCGAAATCGTGGTCCGCTACACCCGGGAAGTCGTGACGCAGGTCCTCAACGAATATCCCGATCTCACCGGCTTGGGCATCACGCTGGGCGAACAAATGGGCGGCATGTCGCCCGATCAGCGGCGCGCTTGGATGGACCGCACCTTCTTCGCCGGCATGGCCGACGCCAAGCGGACAACCAAATTCATTTATCGGGCCCCGCTCTCCGCCAACCTGAATTCCAGCGGCACCACGAGCGAGGAAAACGACCGCCTCACCCGCAAGCAGATCGAGAACCTTCCGGCGAACGTCATCGGGCCGGTGTATGTCGAGTTTAAGCACAACTGGTCGCACGCCCATTCCTCACCCGATCTTTTCATGGTTCACGGCGGCACGCTTTCGGACGCTTACTGGAATCCGGCGCCGACGCGCCACAAGGTCGTCTGGACCATGCGCAACGAGGACATCTTCGTTCTGCGCTGGGGCCAGCCTGACTTCGTGCGCGCTTTCATTCAGAACCAGCAAAAAGACCATGTCGGCGGTGCGATCATCGGCTCGGAATGCTATATCCCGGCGCTCGACTACATCTCAGCCCCCGGGCCGCACAAGAACTGGCGTTTCGCCTTCGAGCGCCAGTGGCTCTTTTACGCGGTCTGGGGCCGGTTGCTCTACGACAAGAACACTCCCGATCGCGTCTTCACCGCATTGCTGGAAGAGCGCTTCGGTGCGGGCTCGGGCGACGATCTGCTGCAAGGGTGGAAACTGGCCAGCCAAGTCCCGCTTCACTTCGCGTCGTTCTATCGCGGCACTTGGGACGGCTCGCTCCAGACGGAGGCTTTCTCCTCTTGGATAGACAAAGACGACGGCGCACGGACGTTTTTCGACATCGACACCTTCATCAAACGTCCGGTGCTCGATACAAAGCGCTACGTTAACATCACCGATTTTGTGAAAGCCGGCGGCACGGTTGCACCGGGCATTCTCTCGCCGCTCGCGCTGGCAGCACAACTCGACCGGGATGCAGCAGAAGCCGCGCAACGCGTGGCCGGCCTCCGCACCAAAATGAAACCATCGCCCACCCTCGAATGCGAAATCACCGACATCGAAGCTTGGGGCGCCTTCGGCCGCTACTTCGCCGAGAAACTGCGCGCCGGCGTGGCCCTCGCCACGGCCCGGGCGAAAAACGATCCGCAACAGCAACAGACCGCGGTCGCCGCTTTGGAGCGGGCTTTGGTGCACTGGGAGCGTCTGGCCGAACTGGGCGGAAAATTCAACGCGCTCCCGGTTCTGGCGAGCTCACGCGCACCGTTCTCGTGGGCGGCGCTCACGCCGGCGGTGAAACGCGACATTGAGATCGGCCGGAAACCGCTGGGCGAACAAACCAAAGAATCCACGCCGAAGCGTTGAGCACGGCAGCCCCCGTTTAGCCCTGATGATGAAAACCAACCGCGTCTTGCTCGTCGTCGCCGTCCTCAGCACGATTTCATTATGCGCGCGCCCCGCAATCGCGGCGGAGTCGCATCCGAAATCAATCGAGACCTCCGTTCAAAACGGTTGGATCACCGTTACACCGGCCGAGTTTCCGGGTGCGATCAACAATCCCCTCAAGGGCTTCCGGGCCTACAAGCCCGGCGGCTACGGGCTCATCGAGCGCAAATACATCAAATGGGAGGACATCGAGGCCGGCCCGAACGACACCGTCGAGCGCATCATCGCCCACACGAATCGCATCACCAAGATCGCCGGCAAGGGCTACGAGGAGCTGAACGTCAAACTCGTGCCCCGCGTGTATCTCGATTGGAACGGAACCTCCGGTCGGCAGCACTGGCCGGCTGACCTGCACACCTTCGATTACGACAGCCCCGAGTTTCAGGACCGTCTCAAGCGCCTCGTCGCAAAACTGGGTGAGGCGTGGGACAACGATCCCCGCATTTTCGCCGTGCAGATGGGGCTGATCGGCCACTTCGGCGAACACCACAATCCCGCGCCCACCGCCGCACAACGCCGTCTCCTCGCGGACGCCTTCAGCCAAGCGTTCAAAAACAAGCCCGTGCTCGTCCGCCACAACGACCCCGAGTTCATGGACGCGGGATTTGGCATCTACTACGACACCTTTGCCAACCTTTCGCGCGAACCTCCGACGGGCCCGAAGGATCAGTTCCCCTGGCAGGCGACGCACGTTTATCGCGACCTCTGGCAGCGCGCCCCCATCGAAGGCGAAGTGGAATACAATTGGCAGAAACAGCGCGAGAACGCGAAGCCGGACGAGACGTTCGGACGCACGCCCGATGAAACCATGAAGGTGCCGGCCTTCCGGCGCTACATGAGCAATATGATCCGCCGCTACCACGCGAGTTACATGGGTTGGATCAGCAGCTATGACGCCGCCGATGCCGCGGTGCTGACGGGCGCCGCCGAGCTGCAAAAAGTCTTTGGTTACCGCTTCGTGCTCGATTCCGTCGGCTACCCGCTCACTGCGCAGCCCGGCGGCACGCTCGACCTCAAACTGACGGTTCGGAACACGGGCAGTGCTCCCTTCTACTTGGATTGGCCGTTGGCCGTCGCGCTGCTCGATCCCAAAACTCGGCAGCCGGTCTGGTCGGCTCCGCTGAGTGGCGTGGACATCCGCCGCTGGCTCCCGGGCGAGGACTGGGACAGCGCCGCGGGCGCTTACCGCCGTCCCGCTCAATCCAACGACGTCACTGGCTCCGCTTCGCTGCCCGGCGACTTGAAAACCGGAGACTACATTCTCGCGCTCGCGATCTTGGACCGTCAGGGCGGCATGGTGCCCAGCGCTCGCTTCGCCGTAACCAACTACTTCCGCGGCGGCTGGCATCCCTTGGGCTTCATCGGCGTCGGAAAAATCCCTGCGGAAGTCGCCTTGAAGGACGTCGCCTTCGACAGCCCGGCTTTTGATCCCAGCCTCTCGTATCGCGTCCCGGCGAAACTCCTCGCCGTTCAATTGCCGCCAGTGCCCGACGTGCAGGCCGCCACGCGCTGGAAGCCCGATCCTAAAAAAGAACTCATCGACCCATGGCGTTACTGGATCTTGGAGGGAGCTTCAAAGAGTCTAGAAAAACGGATCAGTGCGGACGGTCCGGTCGAGGGCCCGGCTGGTCGCCGCGTCATCAGCGTCGTTGGGGAGTTTGGGCCAAGCTCCGGCCTCCGCTGCACGTTCTACAACGCGGGTAAACTTACACCCGGCCGCTACCGCTTCGCGTGCCGTGTGCGGGGAACAGCAGGCCAGTCCGTTCAGTTTGAAACGGTCGATGGCTGGCGCCGTGTCGGCTCGGCAACGGCGATTTCCCTCTCACTGGAATGGCACGAACACGTCATTGAGTTCGAACTCGCAGCCCTGACCAAAGAGGGCACGGGCTTACGCTTCGTCTTGCCCCGAGGGGCCACGGGCGAATTCGCCGTGACTGACACGCGGCTCAAGAAATTGGACTGAGCCGATCGGGACGCCTGCCGGCGGCCGGGTTGATCTTCACCCGGGCCGCGCCTTCAGTTCTCGCCGATATACCTGCGGAAGAACTCCTCGTAGCGCACGAGACTGTCGAGCCGTTGCTTCGGTTCGCCCGAGCGGCTCATCTCGTGGCTCGCCCGCGGATAACGCACCGACTCTACCTCGCGTCCGAGTTGCTTCAGCGCGCGCAGCATCATCTCGCTCTGCACAAACCCCGTGCGCCGGTCCACGTCGCCGTGCTGGATAAGCAGCGGCGTCTTGATCTGCGCCACGTAATTGAAGGGCGACTCCCGCTCCAACAAATCCCTCGTCGCCGGCTCCCAAGGAAACCCGCCAAACGCGATCGGCACCAACCGCCACGCCGTGCCTTCGCCGAAAAATGTCGGCAAATGATACACGCCGCGCTGCGCCACCGCCGCCTTGAACCGGTGGTCGTGCGCCACGATCCACGCGACAAGGTAGCCGCCATACGAACCGCCGGTGACCACCTGCCGTTTCCGGTCCACGTGGTTCGCCTTCGCCGCGAGCTCGGCCGCGGCCAAAACATCCGCCGCCGGCCGGTCGCCCCAGTTTTGAAAATTCGCCCGCTGAAAATCATGGCCATAGCCCGCCGAACCACGGGGATTCGCATAGACGATCGCGAAACCCCGCGCCGCGAAGTATTGAAACTCAAACCACATCGACTCCTCGCCCGGCCCCCACATCGCCGCCGGGCCTCCGTGAATCTGGAGCAGCAGGGGATACTTCTTCGCCCCGTCGAACTCGGTGGGCTTCATCGTCCAATACTGCACCGAAAGCCCTTCGCGGCCCATCAGCCGGTTGCTCTCCGGCAGGCTCAATTTTTTCCCCGTCAGCCAATCGCTATTGTGCGTCGTCAACGCGGCAAAACCTGAGCCTCCCTTCTCCGCCCCGAGCGCCGGCCCCACGAACATCTCCGAGGGATTCCTCGGCGTCGTGACGATCTGCACGCGTTGGTCCCGCCCGATATCGAAGGCCCGCACGCCGAGCTCCAAATCGGGCGTGAGCCGCTCCAGTGCCCCGCCCGTCCGAGCCACCCGGTAGAGCGGAAACGCGCCTTCGTTCGCCGCCGTGAAGAAAATCGCCGCGCTGTCCGGACTCCACCGCAAATTTTCCGCGCGCCGGTCAAGATCGGCTGTCAAAATCTTCGCCCCCGTGCCATCCGCTGCGACCACCGCGACCGTAGCCTGCGTATACCCGGAGGCTTCTCCCGGCGTGGCCCGAAATGCGACCCAGTTCCCATCGGGCGATGGCGTCGGATCGGACAAACTGTGCTCCGGCATCGCCAGAAACGGCGTCACGCCACCCCCCGCCGCATCGACCCGGTAGAGACTGGACGAACGAACCCGGTCCGGATGCTCGTCAAGTCGCCGCGCCCCGACCGCCACGAGGCTCTTCCCGTCGCCCATCCACTCCCCCCCGGAGAAGCCGTTGTAGCCCGGCGTGAGGTTGATCGCCTCGGCGCCCTCGCGCACCTCCTGCACGAAGAAATGGGAAAACGACAACTCGGGATTGAGATCGGTCTCGTTGAGAAAATTGAGCCGCACCAGCGCCCGCGGGCTGCCGTCGGCCTCGTTCTTCGCGAGCCACTCGCGCCGCTCCTGCAACGTCCCGTCGGGCGATACCGCCGGAGTCGGCGGCGCGGACTTTTCTTCGTCCTGCTTCCCCTTCGCTTTCGCCGCCTTCAGTGCCCAGTTTCCCACGTCACCGCCCGCCCGCCCGGTCCGCTCCTCGGTCCATTTCGGTTTCGCCTCACCGCCCGCTTTTTCGAGCGCCGCACGCACCTGCGCCGCGCTGAGACTCGACGTAAACATCAATCGGGTTCCGTCCGGCGACCAGCGCGGACTCCCCGCGCCAAACTCCGACTTCGTCAGGGCAAAGGCCTCGCCGCCCTCCAGCGGCAGCACGAAAATCTGGGCCTTGTCTGCCGGTGCCGCTCCGCCCCGCACAAAGGCGATCCGCCGTCCGTCCGGGCTCCAGGCCGGGGCCGAGTTGCTCGTCCCGGCGCGGGTCAACAGGCGCGGCGGAGTTTTTCCATCCGTGGCCGCGAGCCAGAGATGCTGATGGTAAACCCACTCGTCCTTTGCGTCCGGCTTTGGCTCGATCGAACGCACAACGTAAACGACCGAACGTCCGTCCGGCGACAACGCGGGACTCTCGAGTTGCTTCAATTTCAACAGATCGCTCGCCACGATCAGCGCCGACGCGGGTTTCTCCGCCGCGTGGACCGGAGTTCCGATCATCCATCCGACCATCGCACCCCACAGCACCGCCAACATCAGCTTTGTCTTCATCGACCCAAACTCCCCCGCCCACCCCATCGTGTCGAAACGAATTCCGGCTTCAGGCCGGCGATTTCCCACCGGACTTTTTGATCTCCGCCCGCGCGCCGTTCCTTTGCTCCGCCTGAAATCGTCGCCAAACGAACGGCGCGACCAGTTGCCCCCAAAATGTGGCCGGCATCGCCTCGCGAATCCCGATCTTGGCCGGCGGTCGGCGTCGCGTGTCGTCAAAATAGGTGCCAAATATCAGGTCCCAGAGCACGAGGTTCTCCCCGTAGTTTTTGTTTCCCTCCCGCAGATCCATGCTGTGGTGCCAACGGTGCAAACCTGGGGTGTTGAAGACATAATTGAGCCACCCGAATCGCATCCGCACGTTGCAATGTGTGAGGATGCCGATGAAGGCCGTGATCGCGCTCACCCAGATGATGATGTCGCCGGGAGCGCCGGCCACCATGAGCAGGGGCATCGCAAACACCATGCTCTTGAGCGTGTCCACGAAGTGAACTCGGCCGGTGTTGAAGAACCACAGTTTCTTCGAGCTGTGATGCACCGCGTGGAACCGCCAGAGCGGCAGCCACTCGTGGCCGAGGCGGTGCGCCCAGTAGAGTCCGAATTCCACGAGGACCAAGCCCAGTCCCACCTGCACAAAAACCGGCGCGCCTTCCGGCCACCACGCGCCGCCGTCGCGCGCGCCCAGTTGTTGCACGATCCCGAAGTTCGTCAGCGCCACGACGGTCACCTGCACCGCGATTTTGGTGAACAGCGTGTGGGCCAAATCGGGCCCGACCTGCCCGTCCGATTCCAGCCACTCAGTTTCATGCGGGCGCCGCCGCTCCAGCCAAAAGAGCGCCGAGGCGAGCAGCAAATAAACGATGTTGAACGCCAACGGACCCCGGCCGTGCGCCATACCCCAAGCCAGTCCCGTGCACGCGCCCGCCATCAAGGCAGGCCAAAGCCCGAAGTCCACGAGCGTGCCCAGTGTTTTGGAGCCTGATTTAGCGGCGTCCGACATAGATCAAATACTCCCACACGCCGCCATACGCGTTTCGTAAATCGTCAATTACCGGCGTGAACGTCCGCCGCAAAATCGGCCGGAGTTGGCCATCCATCCGCACGTGGTTGACGCCCATCCAGCGCGCAAACCCACGCACCTGCGTCGCGTGAAAATCCACCAGCGCAAACCGTCCGCCGGGCACCAAGTCGCGCTCCGCCGCGGCGATCGCGGCCTCGAATCCCGGATTAAACATCGAGAGCGCATACGAGCACAGCACGAGGTCGAAGCCCGCTGTCGCCCCCAGCGGCGCGTTGTAAGCCTGCCGGATCAACCGCACGCGCGGGCCGTAGGGCGCGGCCTTGCGCGCCGCCACCGCCAACATCGCCGCCGAAAGGTCCACGCCGGTGATTTCCGCCTTTGGAAACCGCCGAGCAAGCGAGAGCAGGTTGCGCCCGGTGCCGCAGCCTATTTCCAGAATCCGCGTCGGCGCCGGCCCCTCGGCCGCAACCCGGTGCAGCACCGCTTCGCGGCCAAAAAGAAAACTCCACCGCGTCGCGTCATAGATCCGCGCGTGCAAACGATAGTAGCCTTCGATCCCGCCGCGATCCGACTTCGACGGTAACGCTTGGGTTTCAGTCGGAGTCATCGGGTGAGGGCGTCGCGGGGATTAGATCACTTCGGCAAAGTGCAGGCTGCCGTAGGTGCCGACCCGATCCGTCAGGTGCATCGGCGTCGTTTTCTCCGCAAAGAACCGCAGTCGGCCCCTCACGTTTTCGGGCACAAAACTCAGATCCAGCCCCGCCGAGCGCATCAGGATCCGCGTGCCCGGCCGGCTATTGGCGAAGATCAGTTCCCA
>CALSBN010000118.1:0-14615 GCA_943373185.1 Opitutus sp. GAS368
CACCATCATTGCCCACGGCCTGTTCAACCTAAACACCATCGTGCTCATCCTCTGCGGCGTCACCACGTGAGCGCGCCGCCACGCCTCTTCCGGCCGTGCATCCCTACGCCAAAAAATCCGCCGACTCCGTCGCTGCCTTCGGCGAAGCAAAACTGATTACTGCGATCCGACGCTGGCTCGGGGCGGCGTCGCCCCGCGCGCCGTTCGGGATTGGCGACGATTGCGCTGTTTTGCCCGCCTCGCGCGGCCCTCAGCTCATCACCGTCGATCCCGTCATCTTTGGCCGCCACTTCGATGCCGCGGTCCCGCCCCGGGCCGTCGGGGCAAAGCTGCTCAAGCGCAACCTCAGCGACCTCGCCGCCATGGGCGGCCGTCCCTCGGCCGCCGTCCTCGCGCTCACGCTGGCCCCTCACACCTCCCTCGCGTGGCTCGAGCAATTCTACCGCGGTCTCGCCACCTGCGCCCGCCGCTACCGCGTCCCCATCGTCGGCGGCGACATCGCCCAAGCCGACGGTGTTCTCGCGGCCAGTCTCACTCTCCTCGGCACCGCGGCCGGCCCCCGGGTCGTGACCCGCACGGGCGCCCGCGTCGGCGACTCGATTTTTGTGACCGGAGTCCTCGGCCGGAGCCTCGCCTCGGGCCATCACTTCGCGTTCAACCCGCGCCTCGCCGAGGGCGCTTGGCTCGCCGGCCGCTCCGAAGTCCGTGCCATGATGGACGTCAGCGACGGATTGGCCAAAGACCTCGGCGCCCTCACCCCGCGACATGCGAAGCCCGCCCTCAAGCCAGAAGCGTTGCCTCTCCGCCGCGGGGCCGACCTCCGCGCCGCGCTAACCGACGGCGAGGACTACGAACTCGTCTTCGCCGTCGCGGCCCACACCGATGCCGCCGCTTTTGCCCGCGCGTGGCACCGCCGCTTTCCCCGCACGCGCCTGACGAACATCGGCCACTTCGCCCGATCAAACGCGATTTCCCCCTCCGCCGTTCGGCTCGAAGATTTTTCCGGCTATGAACATCTTCGATAAACTCCGCGCCGGCGCCACGACGACGTCCGCCGAGGAGTCGCAGACCCTCGCTGCGGAGTTCGCCGCGGCCCTTCCCGCGACCTGCACCCTCGCGCTGCACGGGGACCTCGGCGTCGGCAAGACCACCTTTGTGCAAGGTCTCGCCCGCGGACTCGGCCTGACCGCGCCCGTCACGAGCCCCACGTTCAACATCTACAACGTGCATCGCGGCTCCGGCCGCACGCTCGTCCACCTCGACGCCTACCGCCTCGAAACCGCCGCGCAGATCGAGTCGCTCCTCATCGAGGATTTTCTCAATCCGCCGTGGTGCCTCGCCGTCGAGTGGCCGGAGAAAGTCGCCGACTGGCTGCCCTCCGGCGCGTTGCACCTCGACCTCGGCATCACGTCCGGCGAGCGCCACACGATTCGCCTTCGCTGATCAGCGCACCGGCACTTCGGGCCCGTCCAAGCGGACTGCGACATACTCGCCGGAAAAGGCCGCGACCTTGGTTCCCGCACACGTCAGTTGCGCCGCCAACGTGATCCGCGCCTTCCCGTGGCGCCGCAACGTCCGCACCAATCGGTCGAATTCCACCGCCCCGACCGCGGCGCACTCCGCCTCAAAATCCGCCGTGATTGGCGCAAGGTAGTCGATGGTGTTGCGCTGAATCACGAGCCTCGTCGCCACTCCCGATCCGCGCAGCGCAACATGCAGGTAAGTCCACGCCGCCAAAATCGCCACCGCCGACGCGCTCCCGCCAAACACGGTTGCCCGGTGGTTGATGTTCGCCGCCAGCGGGGCCGCGAGCTTTACGCAGGTCGCATCGCAACTCACGACGCTCACCCCCATCGCGGCTGAGATCGGAATGTGTTCGTGCAGGTAGCGCTCCACTTCCGCGCGCCCCGGTCCCGCGGCAACCCCGGAACTTTCCGTGCTGCCGCTCACTTCAATCAGACCGCGGGAGCCGACGGCGGCTCGGACTTCGGAGTCTCATCTGCCGCAGGCGACGCCTCGGCCGTCGGTGCGGCTGCGGCAGGCGCCGGGGTCGGTTCGACCACTTCGGCTTCCGGCACAGGCACCACGGGCGGAACCGGCGCAACGGCCGCGACCGGCGCCTTGGCCGCATCACGCGCCGCCGGTGCGGGAGCATCCGGAAAGTTTTCCGGATCATGCTCTGAGGCTTCCACCTCGCGTTTTTTCGATTCGGCCATCGCCAACGGCGCGTAGAGCGCGCCGTCGATAAATTCCGTGACGTAACCTTCGCGCACGAGCCAAGGCAGATCGCTCTGCATCTTCGAAAGCTTCTCGCGTTGTTCTGGAGTCAGCACGTGCTCGACCGCGGGCTGTCCCTCGACGGGCGACGGCGGGGCTTGGACGTTGAGGAATTTCTTCCCGAGCTCGCTCACCTTTACCATCGGATGCATTTCGATGAACGAAATCAGCGCGCCGATGCTGTCCGAGAACACCTGGCCGGGCACCCGGAATTTCCGCTTCACGGCGCACACGTAGCTCACGCCCTTCGAGCCTTTCTTGAAAATCGTCAAATGCTCGCGCCGTAGCCGGCCGCGCAACGCATTCGCCGTATCAAGGGGGAAGCGTCGTTGACGCTCGAGCGCTCCTTCGATCGCCGCCCGGATTTCGCCCGGTGGCAGCAACTCGAGGTTCTTGCCGTGCAGACGCGCCTGCTCAACCGGGCGAATGACTTTGTCCTTCGCCGTTGCCAACAAGTGAGCCTTCGCCTCGTCGAAAGAATCAAACGCCACGACCGGAGCCGCTTCAGCCGGAGTGTCCACCGCGGCGGGCACCGCCGTCTCTGCCGGGGTCTCACCGTCGGACGCCGGGGCCGCCGGAGCGGCCGCTGCCGTGACCGCCGGGGCCGCCGTCTTCCACGTGTAGCGGGTGGCCTTCTTCATCTTGTCGAGCCACGCCTGAATCGCTTCCGGTTCACGCACGCTCTCGATCCGCGACTTGAATGCTTCAAACGGCATCCGATCCACCCGCGCCGCGTAATGTTGCTGCACGAGTTGATTGTAGCGATGGAAGTTGGGCGGCCCGATCAGCTCACCTGTCACGCCGCAGCGGTTGACGACTTGAAAATTACCCTTGGGTGGATCGATGGTGACTTCAGCGCTGTCGAAAAACAGGCCGAGATGCTTCGTCAGCACGTGGTTCAACGCCGCCTCTTCGGTCTCAAACGGCAGTCCGTCCGGCACCGAGACAAAGAAGCCTGCCGGAGCCGCACGCCCCGAAGAATCAGGGGCGCCGCTGTCGGCGTTCGGCCTGCGCGCGAGCACTACGACAAACCGGTCAGCTTTCGCCACTACGGTGCGCGCGACTTCAAAAAGTTCGATCGTCCGGCATGACTTGCGAATGGTCTGCACCAACGTGCTGAAGCTCGTATCCTCCGGATAAAACGTCGCGGAGAACCAAGGACTGTCGTAGGGGCCGCGATCAACCGGTTGGCCTCGCCCACCGAAACGCTCGCCCCGATCTCCTCCACCGCCCTGGCCGCCTTGGAATTCACGCCGCGGTGCCCCGCGAAACTCGCCGCCACCGCCACCTTCGCGGGGAAACGAGGGCCGTTCACCGGAAAATTCCCGACGCTCCGGAGCGCCGCCGCCACTCGGACCGGATGGTCCGCCCGGTCCCGGACCATGGCCGCCGACGGGACGGCTAAACCCACGCCGGTCGCGACGATCCGGTGCACCGCCGGCATCACGCCTCGGCCGGTCGTCGCCACCCTCGCGACTCCGCCGCTCATTCGGGGTCGATTTGTCCTGCACCCAAGAGGTGCCGAAGCTGAAGCCGCTCAATTGGCTCAGATCGATTTTGTTCAAGTCTGCGGGCGGAGATTTCTCTTGGGGAGCGTTGTCGTCCATGGTGTCGAAAAGCGGGCGGTTAACCCGCGAGGGTGATCTTGGTAGAGCGAGGGCGATTGCCCGCGCGAGCCAGAGTCCAATCCCGCTCAAGACAGAGGCAAGCGGTTTCCGAGGGGATTCGCGACTTCCTCAATTCGTAACCCTGTCGCCAAAAATGGTGCTCGGGACAGGACTCGAACCTGCACGCCTTACGGCACACGCCCCTCAAACGTGTGTGTCTACCAATTCCACCACCCGAGCAAAAATGAACAGAGGAAGGCGGAATAAGTGAAATCGCCTCCGCCTTGTAAAGCCCCGAAAACGAAAACGCCGAATTTGGCTTTGACCGTCATGATTCACGGTCGAACTCTCCGCGTTCCGAAGCCATGTCACTCGACGCCGTCCAAGCCGCGCTCCTTGCCTCCTATGAATCCGACGGCGGCATCAATCACCTCGACGGGGTGAATCTGCCCGCCCAAGACTCGGTCAACACCCTCGCGCGCGATTGCATGCACCTGCTCTTTCCCGGCTATTTCGAGGCCGTGGCTTTGGAGAAAAACGCCGTGCCCGCCCATGTCGGACGCCTTCTCGCCGGTATCGAACTTCGTCTCAACGCCGAGGTGGAAAAATGCCTGCGCTTCGCCCGCACGCCGGATCCCGCCGTCGCCGCCCGGGCGCTCACCGCGCAGGCCCTCGAGCGGCTCCCGGAACTGCGGCGCATCATCCAGACCGATGTCACTGCCGCCTACCAGGGCGACCCCGCAGCCCGGAGCGTCGAAGAGATCATTCTGGCTTACCCCTGCGTGCTCGCGATCTCGCTCCAGCGCATCGCCCACGTGCTCTACACTCTCGGCGTGCCACTTCTGCCCCGCATGTTGACCGAGTATGCCCATGAACGCACCGGCACGGACATCCATCCGGGAGCCCGCATCGGTCCGCACTTCTTTATCGATCACGCCACCGGCGTCGTCATCGGCGAGTCCTGCACCATTGGCAGCCACGTCAAAATCTACCAAGGCGTCACCCTCGGCGCGAAATCCTTCGAGGTCGACAACGACGGCCACCCGATCAAAGGCGTGAAACGTCATCCCGATATTGAGGATCATGTCACCATTTATGCCCATGCCACCATTCTTGGCGGCGACACGCGCATCGGAGCGCACAGCATTATCGGCGGCAACGTCTGGCTTCTCCAATCCGTGCCCGCGCACAGCATCGTTCAACAGAAGGGTGACAACGTGGTCATTCGTCCCCGCCGCAAACTGGAAGCCGCAATCATTTCGTCCAAGCCCGCCACCCCCGGCCCCGAAGACTGGTCGATCTGAACGGATCTGACGCGGCATGGGCGCCTCGCCGAGGTTTCGAAATCACCGTCGAGAAACCTCCGCCAAGTTTCTGTTCACCCCGCGATGCCGACCGATTCCGCGCACTCCGCTCAACGCGCGTCCCGCGCCGAAACCCCGTGCGCCAACTCCGCCGCGAAAAACGGTCCGCGGTAAATCATACCCGTATACACTTGCACGAGCGCGGCGCCCGCATCGAGTTTCTCCGCCGCTCCGATCACGTCCGTGATTCCGCCCACCCCGATGATCGGTAACTTCCCCTCCGTCTTTTTTGAAATGTAGCTCACGAGTTGCGTCGAGCGTCGGCGCACGGGAGCACCGCTGAGACCGCCCGCTTCGTTTACCGACGAGAAAAATCCCGGCCGCGCCAGCGTCGTGTTCGTCGCGATCACGCCGTCGAGGTGAAATTCGTCGATCACTCCGAGCACCGCGTCGACCTGCGGCCAGGTCAGATCCGGCGCGATCTTCAGCAGCACCGGCACCCGCACCGACCTCGCCCGGTTCGCCGCCGTGATTGCACCCAACAGTTCACGAAGCCTCGACTCGTCCTGCAGTTGGCGCAGACCCGGCGTGTTGGGACTGGATACGTTCAGCACCAGATAGTCCGCGAACTCCGCCAATCGCCCGAAGCTCGCCAGATAATCTTCCGTGGCCCGGTCGATGTCCGCGACCTTCGACTTCCCCAGATTTACGCCCAGCGGGATCGTCCTCGCTCCCCGCCCCGGCTGTCCGGCGAGGCGCGCCGCAACCGCCGCCGATCCTTCGTTGTTGAAACCCATCCGGTTGATCACGGCTTCCTCGGCCGGATAACGGAACATCCGGGGCTTCGGATTTCCGTCCTGTGCCAGCGCGGTGACGGTGCCGATCTCGACGTGACCAAATCCCATCGCCGCCGCCGCCGGCCAAGCTCGGGCGTTCTTGTCGAAACCCGCCGCCAAGCCGACCCGATTCGGAAACTCAAGGCCAAAGACCTTCACAGGCCGGAACCGCCCCGCGTCCAAACGCGAGCAAAGCTCCAGCGCCCGCCGCAGCGGCGCGAGTTTTGCCAGGAGCGCCATCGCATCGACTCCGTGCTCGTGCGCCCGTTCCGAATCCTGCCTGAACAACACCGGCCGGAAAAGTTTTTCGTAGATCATACCCATGTCAGCCGACCCTGAAACCCGCTCGCAAAAATGCAAGAGCCCGAACCGTCTGCGACCCCGCCGCCCCGGTTCCGCCGAGCAAAAACATCGTCGCCACACTCCTGTAACTTACTCCCGGTTTTGTGCTTGTTTTTTGAAACACCGCTCGCACGTTGAGAAAAATTTTTCCCTCTCATGGCCAAAGCAACCTCTACTCTCAGTTGGTGTAACGTTCGTCTCGGTGACGACCATAATTGGTGGGTCAACGAGACCTCCGACCCCGTGCGTTGGGACGTCGACGGCCTCAGCATCGTCGACCCGCGCCAGGTCGCTCACCTCATCGAACTCGTCGATTCGCTGCGCGACTATGGCTTCGACCAAGAGATGTTCGACGCCGCGTTTATTCCGTTCCGGATCGAGAAAGACCTCGGCAACGGCAAGGTGCGCCTCAAGCGCGTCAAGGAATCCATCGTAGAATCCGACGACAAACTCTTTGCCCTCGCCGATACCCTCGACGAGGAAAACGGCCCCTACGCCGATCTGCTCGACCATCTCACCCGCTGCCGCGTGAAGATGCTCAACGACCTATTCAAATTCGAATCGAAGCTCTCGGTCGATGAAGTCGAGGACGAGATCCGTGAAGACCAAAACAGCTCGTTCATCGAGGGGAAGGCGGTCCACACTTTCGAAGAGCTCACCGCCATTCTCGATTTCATGCCCGCCGGTTACGACGGAGACGACGAAGCTCCGGCCAAGGACGCCGAAGACGAGACCGATGACGACTTGCCGGAAATCGACGCCGCCGAGGAAGAGAAACTCAAGAACGACGACTCGCTGAAGTGGGACGGCGACGACGACGAGGAAGAGGACGACGAGGAAAATCAGAAAAAAGACGACGATGACGAGGACTCCGACGACGACGATGATGACGCGCCGAAGAAGTCCAAGTCCGACGACGATGACGACGACGCGCCCAAAAAGCCCGCACGCGGCTCCAAGAAAAAATAGTCCCAAGTGATCTTGGCGGCGGTCCTATCGACCGCCGCTTTTTTGTGCCGATTCAAATCGTGCCGCTTACGCCGCAGTTGCATTTCTCCGCGCCTTCTCCCACGAGATAACCCCATGGCCTCTCTCCCGCGTCTTAGTCTTTTCGCCGTTGGTGCAATGGCATTCGCGCTGCTGACCGGGTGCGCAACCGACGATGTAAAGGGCAGCAATCCCGTCATCCCCGCTGCAAAGACCACCGCTCAACTCCGGCCCGGAGACAGCCTCACGATCGCTCTCCAAGGCGTCCCTGATCCCTCCACCAATACCGTCCAAATCGACGACCAAGGACTTATCACCCTGCCTTTCATCGGCCCGCATCCCGCCGCCGGCGTCAGCACGGCCGATCTCTCCACCGGGATTCGCGCCGCCTACATCGCAAAAAAGATTTATACCACGGTCGATGTTTCCGTGAGCGTCACCGAGCGTTATGTCTACGTCGGCGGCGAAGTGGCCAAACCCGGTCGCATCATTTGGACCCCGGATCTGACGGTCGCCAAAGCCGTTCAGGCCGCCGGCGGTTTCTCCCTCTACGCCAAAGAAGGTAAAGTCACCTTGGTTCGCGACCAAACGGCCTACGACCTGAACGCCCGCCTCGCCCAACAAAATCCGGCCCAAGACCCGCGGCTCATGCCTGGCGATTCTCTTCAGGTTCCCCGCTCGGCTTTCTGATTTTCTTCGGAGACTTCGATTTCATCCGTCTCGCGCGGCATGAAATACGCCACCGCCGCGATCCCGGCGCACACCACCACGTAAATCAGCGCCCAGATGGTCATGGCTTTGAAGTTGGTGTCGCTCTCGACCACGCCGCTGAGCCACTTGTAGCCGAACTGGCCGGCGCGAAACAAAAACGCCACGCTGAGCAGCCCAAAAACCACGGTGACGGCCAATTGGGCGATGCTGCGCGGAGGTGTGACGGGCGAGGTGCTCATGGGAAAAACCAAGCGTGAAACTTAACGCAAAGCCAGCGCCATGTCTTTGGCGAAATACGTCAGAATCAAATCGGCTCCGGCCCGCTTGATCGCGAGCAACGACTCGTTTCGCGCCGGCACCAGCTCAAGCCAACCGCGCTCCGCGGCCGCGTGGATTTGCGCATATTCGCCCGACACTTGATAAGCCGCGATGGGCTTTTTCGTCACCCCGCGCACGTCGCGGATGATGTCCAGATAAAGGCCTGCCGGTTTCACCATCAAAATGTCCGCACCCTCGGCGTCATCAAGTTCGAGCTCGCGCAGCGCCTCGAGGCGGTTCGCCGGATTCATCTGGTAGGTCGTCTTGTTCAGCGGTGCCGTCCCCGCCGCTCGTGCACTGCCGACGGCTTCGCGAAACGGTCCATAATAGGCCGAGGCAAATTTCACCGAGTAAGCCATGATCCCGGTCTGGTCAAACCCCGCCGCGTCCAGCGCGCGCCGAATCGCACCGACCCGGCCGTCCATCATATCACTCGGCGCCACCAGATCGACCCCCGCCTGCGCATGGAGCACCGCCATCTCGCAGAGGATCTTCACCGTCCGGTCATTCGCCACGTCGCGCCCATCGTCTGTCAAAACTCCGTCGTGTCCGTGCGTCGTGTAGGGATCGAGCGCGATGTCCGTCATCACGGTCAACTCCGGCACCGCCTGCTTCACCGCGCGCACCGCCCGCAGAATCAGCGCATCCTCGCTCAACGCCGCACTGCCTTCCGCATCTTTCAAAGACACGTCCAACTTTGGAAACAACGCGACCGCCCTCACGCCCAATTTCGCCAACGCCCGGCACTCCTTCACCGCGTCACCGATGCTCATTCGCCGCACCCCCGGCATCGAACCGATCGGCTCCGGCGCCGCTTTGCCGTCGATCACGAACAACGGCGCAATAAAATCCGCCGGCCGCAACACCGTCTCTTCCACCATCGCCCGCAAGCTGGCGGTGCGACGCAAGCGCCGCGGACGTTGGGTTAAATCGAGCTTGAAGTGGTCCGTCATATCCGTGTTTCTCCGCGAAGAAATCACGCCATGCGCCGGCCCGCCACAAATTTTTCGACCTCCTTGGTTCGCTCCGTTTCAGCGCGAACTACGGGCTGCGGTTGTTGACCGCAACCGCCGGCGCCCGCGCGCGCCGTCAGTCAGAAATCCGTCGGTCCACCGACCGATAAAAAGAACGTTCCGCTCCGCCGGAATTCCGTTAACACCTTCCTTTCCGATTCTCCGAATATGGCTCTTCAGCTCTACGATTCCCTCGACCGCCGTCTCAAACCGGTCACTCCGTCGCACGCCGACGGCGTGGTTCGCTTCTATAATTGCGGCCCGACCGTCTACGCGCCCGCGCACATCGGCAACTTTCGCACCTTTGTCGTCAACGACGTCATCCGTCGCCTGCTCGAACTCCAGTTCGGCGCCGACAAGGTAAAACACGTCCGCAACCTGACCGACGTCGACGACCGCACCATCGGTCAGACCCAGAAAGAAAAACGCCCGCTCGCCGAGATCACCAAAAAGTGGACCGATAAATTTCACGCCGACTGCGACGCCCTTAACTGCCTCCGCCCTCACGCCGAGCCCACCGCCACCGGCTACATTAAGGAGCAGGTCAACATGATCGAGGTGCTCATGGAGAAAGGGAACGCCTACCGCGCCGCCGATGGCTCCGTGTATTTCAAACTCGATTCGTTTCCCGGCTACGGCGCCCTCTCCCGCATCAAAGAGCGCGAACTCAAGATCACCAACACCGTCGCCGACGCGGACCACAAAGACTCCGTCTCCGACTTTGCGCTTTGGAAAGCCTACAAGCCCGAGGAAGACGGCGACGTGAAATGGCCCGGCCCCCGCGGCGCCGGCGAAGGCCGACCCGGCTGGCACATCGAGTGCAGCGCCATGAGCAAAGCCATTTTGGGCGACACGATCGACCTCCACACCGGCGGCGTCGATTTGCTCTTCCCCCACCACGAAAACGAGATCGCCCAGAGCCAGTGCTGCAACGGCACGACCTTCTCGCGCCACTGGTATCACAGCGAACACCTGCTCGTCGAAGGCACCACGATGAGCAAGAGCAAGGGCAACTACCACACGCTGTCCGACCTCGTCGAAAAGGGTTACTCCCCGATGGCCGTCCGCTACGCCCTGCTCATGGGCCACCCGAGGAAGCAGCTGAATTTCATGTTGGATTCGCTGCGGGCGGCCGAGAGCGCGTTGAATTCGCTGCGCGCGTTCCGATCCTCGTTGGGCACTGCCGCTGGCAAGGACGCCGAGACGTTCGCCAGCGTGTTCTCCTCGTTGCACGAAGACCTCAATACGCCCGGCGCGCTCGGCGCTCTCTTCTCAATCGTGAACCGCGGCCCTACTAACGTGGATCCGAGCTCTTTCGACGCCGTGCTCTTCGCCCTTGGGCTCGACCTCGCGGTCGAAATGAAAGCCGAAATCCCCGCCGCCATCACCGCCCTCGCCGAAAAACGCTGGGCCGCAAAACAGGCCAAAGACTTCGCCGCCGCCGACGCGCTTCGCAAGGAACTCGCCGCCGCCGGTTGGTCGATGCTCGACAGCAAAACCGACTACAAACTCGAACCCGTTAAGAAATAGCCGAAGGCCGGCCCTCAAATCGAAAATCAAGAATCGAAAATCGAAAATTCCCATGATGTCTCCCCTCGAAGAACTCCGCCACTCGGCCTCGCACATCCTTGCGACCGCCGTCCTCCGTCTTTTCCCCGACGCCAAACTCGACATTGGCCCACCCACCGACACCGGCTTCTACTACGACTTCGATCTCGACCATAAATTCACCGCCGACGATCTCATCAAGATCGAAGCCGAGATGAAGAAAGTCGCCGGCGAAAACCAGCCGTTCTACCGCAAAGAACTCTCCCGCGAGGAAGCCACCGCCCTCCTCATCTCCCGAGGTCAAGAACGCTACAAACTCGGCCGTCTCGCCGACATCCCGGCCGACGAAAAAATCTCCTTTTACCAAAACGGTGAGTTCATGGACCTCTGCGCCGGCACCCACGTGCGGTATTCGTCGAAGCTGAAAGCCTTCAAGCTTCTCTCCATCGCCGGCGCCTACCACCGCGGCGACGAGAAGAACAAGCAGCTCCAGCGCATTTACGGCACCGCCTTCCCCACGCGCGAGGAACTCGACCAATACCTCGACCGTCAGGAGCAGGCCAAGGCCCGCGACCACCGCAAACTCGGCAAGGAGCTGAAACTCTTCCACATCGACGAAGATGTCGGCCAAGGCCTCGTCCTCTGGACGCCCAACGGCTCGATCATCCGCCAGGAGTTGCAGGACTTCATCGGCGGCGAGCTTCGCAAGCAGGGCTATTCGCAGGTCTTCACGCCGCACATCGGCAAACTCTCACTCTACAAAACCTCGGGACACTTCCCCTACTACAAGGAGTCGCAGTTCCCCGCTTTCGCCGAGCCCGACGCTCTCGCCAAGATGTCCGCCGAAGGCTGCGGCTGCGCCGAACTCACCGCGCGTCTCGAAGCCGTTTCCTCGCAATTCGCCGACCAGCTCAACACCCGCGTCGGCAAAGAAATGATCGGCAAAGACCGCGTCATGGATCCGGCCAAGCTCCTCGACGGCTTCATGCTGAAGCCGATGAACTGCCCGCACCACATAAAGATCTTTGCCTCCCAGCCGCACAGCTACCGCGATCTTCCCGTGCGTCTCGCCGAGTTCGGCACCGTTTACCGCTGGGAGCAGTCCGGCGAGCTCAACGGCATGACCCGCGTCCGCGGCTTCACGCAGGACGACGCCCATCTCTTCTGCACCGAGGACCAGGTCGCCGCCGAAGTCCTCGGCTGTCTCTCCCTCGTGAAGACCGTCCTCTCCACGCTCGGCATGGCCGATTACCGCGTGCGCGTCGGCCTCCGCGATCCCGACTCCAACAAATACACCGGCGACGCCGCCAACTGGGACAAAGCCGAGAACGCCTGCCGCGAGGCCGCCAAGACCCTCGGCGTGCCCTTCACCGAGGAACCCGGCGAAGCCGCGTTCTACGGCCCCAAGATCGACTTCGTCATCAAAGACGTGATCGGCCGCGAGTGGCAGCTCGGCACCGTGCAGGTGGACTACAATCTTCCCGTGCGCTTCGACCTTCACTACATGGGCGCCGACAACCAATCGCACCGCCCCGTGATGATCCACCGCGCGCCCTTCGGCTCGATGGAGCGCTTCTGCGGCGTGCTCATCGAGCACTTCGGCGGCGACTTCCCGGTGTGGCTCGCACCCGAGCAAGTCCGCCTCGTGCCGATCACCGACCGCGTGAACGATTACGGCGCGCAACTGCTCGCGCAGCTCAAGGCCGCCGGCGTCCGCGCCAAACTCGACGAGCAGAGCGACAAGCTCGGCGCCAAGATCCGCCGCGCCGAGATCGACAAGGTCCCTTACACCCTCGTCCTTGGCGGCAAGGAGGCCGAGACCCAGTCGATCAGCGTCCGTAGCCGCGCCAAAGGCGACGAAGGTGTCATGCCCTTCGCCGACTACCTCGCCCGCCTCAAGATCGAGATCGCCACCCGCGCCCTCGCCGTAAAGACGGTCAAACCCGCGGCCCCTGGCGTCTAAACGAACGTTTGCTTCGCGCCCGTCGTGACCTGGGCGTCCCGCTCATGATCCGAAACCACGGGCGAGGCGCCCGTGCCATTTTTCGATCCACCGTCACCGTGCTCTCCTCCGAACCTCCCGTCTGGAAACCCGAACTCGACGCCATCATCGGCGCTCGCCACGGCGGCCAAGTGGATCACGTCCTCGGCCTGCTGCAGAAACTCGACGCCCGTTTTCCCCACGTTCCCGAGATCGCCTACCAACTCGCCTGGACGAGCGAGGTGCTAGGCCGCGAAGCCGAAGCCGTCCCCCACTATGAGCGCGCCATCGCCCTCGGCCTCGCGCCCAACGAACTCGCCGGCGCGCTTCTCGGCCTCGGCTCCACGCTCCGTCACACCGGCCAACTCGCCCGCTCCGCCGAGGTCCTCCGGTCGGGCCAAGCGCAATTTCCCGACAACCGTGAATTCGACGTCTTCCTGGCTTTGACCCTCCACACCCAAGGGAACCACGCCGAAGCCACCAAGCTTCTTTTGATCGCTCTCGCCGACACCAGCGAAGATCCCGGCATCACCACCTATCAGCGCGCGATCCGCCACGAGGCCAACCGGCTTTGAACAAAAAAAGGCCGGCTCCTTCGAGCCGGCCTTCGGATCAGTTTTGAATATGCTCAGACCGCCGACTCGCCCCGCTCGTCGGTGCGGATGCGGATCACTTCCTCGAGCGGCAGCACGAAGATTTTGCCGTCGCCGATCTTGCCGGTCTTGGCCGACTTCGTGATCGCCTCGACCGCTTTGCCGACGAGATCGTCGGTCACAGCGATTTCGATTTTCACTTTGGGCAGAAAATCGACCGTGTATTCGCTCCCGCGATAGATCTCGGTGTGTCCCTTTTGGCGGCCGTAGCCCTTTACCTCGGTGACGGTCATGCCTTCGATCCCGACGGCGCTCAGCGCCTCTTTCACTTCGTCGAGTTTGAAGGGTTTGATGATGGCGGTGATGAATTTCATGGATGGATAGATTAAGGGTTAACTCAGTTGATGTAGCCTTCTTCCTGGTGGTCGGTGATGTCGAGCCCTTGCGACTCGGCTTCCGG
This sequence comes from Opitutus sp. GAS368, assembly GCA_943373185.1. Taxonomy (GTDB): domain Bacteria; phylum Verrucomicrobiota; class Verrucomicrobiia; order Opitutales; family Opitutaceae; genus Tous-C4FEB. Next base: position 13,978 of record CALSBN010000118.1, read on the forward strand.
CGTGGGCCGCAGACCGACGAGGGCTTTCACGATGTAGGCGATCACCACCGTCGCGACGATCGAGAGCACCAGCGTGATGCCGATGGCCTTGACCTGTTCGAGCCAGAGACCGCCGTCGGTCACGAGCTTCGCGAGGCCGTTCTTCGTGGCATAAGCACCGGTCAGGTTCGAATTGACGCTCGCGGTGGCGAGGAAGCCGGTGACCAGCGCTCCGAGCGTGCCGCCCACGGCGTGGACGCCGAAGGTGTCGAGCGCGTCGTCGTAGCCGAACATCGCTTTGATCTTGGTGCAGGCAATATACGGCACGGCGCCGGCAAGCACGCCGATGATGATCGCGCCGGTCGGGTCCACGAAGCCGGCGGCCGGCGTGATCACGACCAATCCGGCGACCGCGCCGGAACAGAAACCCAATATCGAGGCGTGGCCGCGGAACAGCTTTTCAATCATGCCCCACGTGAACGCCGCGACGGCGGCGGCGAGCGTGGTCGTCATGAAGGCGTTGGCCGCGACTCCGTCGGCGGCGAGCGCGCTCCCGGCGTTGAAACCATACCAGCCGACCCAGAGCATCCCGGTGCCGACCATGCAGAGCACGAGACTGTGCGGCGCCATCTTCTCCTTACCGAATCCGAGGCGCGGCC
>CALSBN010000119.1:0-14483 GCA_943373185.1 Opitutus sp. GAS368
CGGGTCGGCCGCCCCATACCGCTCCTCCACCGCCGCCGCGTAAGGCCCGGGCGCCGCCGGCCGGCCGCCCACCGCGCCTGTGCGGTTCACGCCATTCACGCCGCGGCTGAAAAACGCTCCGTCCCGCGGGTCGATCAACCACCATTGCCCGGCCCGCGTCTGCCCGACGCGAAAGTAGCCGGGCGTGCCCCGGATCGTCTCGGGTTTGAAATCCTGGAGAGTGAATTGCGGGGCCGGAACCTCGCTCGAATGGGACATAAACGCGCACCTTGCCCCGCTCCGTTTCAAAAGAAAAGCGCGCAGTGCGCGTCAGTGCGCTTTCACCGCCACCCGCCCCGGCCCCGGCGCCGTTTTTCCCGGCACCCAACGTCCCTCGATCAACACCGTCTTCGGATTCGGCGGCAGGCCGAATTCATTGGCGTGCAGTTGCTCGACCACGAGGTCCACCGCCGCCGCGCCCACCCGCTCGCCGTTCTGGTCGATCCCCGCGCATTCCGGCGCGGCCGCCGTCAGGTCCAGGTGCGCAAAGTGGCACGACGAACCCACCAGCGGCGCGATCTGCGGCTCCGTCGTGACCACCACTTCCGGCCGCTCCCGCCGCAGCCAGGCCCGCACCGTCGCGGCCCGCAGGTCATCGTCCAACAGCAGGGGAAACACCGCCCCGGTCGCCCGATGCTCGTGTTGCGTCAACAACACCGAGGAGAGCCAACGATGCTCCACCCGCTCATTGTGCGCCCGGCTGATCACCAGCCCGATCCGCCGGTAGCCGAGCGCCAGCAACGATTCCAACGCCAGCCGGATGGAGTGGATCTGGTGGTTCACCGCGCGGTGCAGCGCCGGCATCGCGATCGAAAAACCCAACGCCGCGACCGCGTGGTTTGCCCACAGCTGCTTCAATACCGCCCCCGGCCGCGGCACCGGTGCGAAGACCACCCCGCGGATCCCCCGCGCATGCAGCACTCGTTCCAGCCGCGCCTCGCTCAGCCCGCTCCCGCCCATGGGAAACGTCTCCAACCGAAAGCCGTGCCGCGCCGCTCCCGCCGCCGCGCCTTCCCGAAACCGCCGCAACGAATCGATGTGTTGCGCAGTCGCATTGGACGGAAACCCCTCCGCATAAGCCAACACCTGCGCCTCGCCCCCGCCCCGCTGCCGCCCCCGCAGTCCCGCCATCAACACCGAGACGAGCGGATTCCGCCGGTAGCCCAGTTTTTCCGCCGCCGCCAACACCCGCTCCCGCGTCGACACCGGGATGCTCGGCGCATGGCGCAGCGCCAGCGACACCGTCATCACCGAGACGCCCGCCGCCAGCGCCACGTGTTTCATCGAGACTGGAGTGGGAGAGTTCACTTTACGGTTAAACCTTCGACAGTCTCGCAACCACTTACGAGGAATTTTTGAGTTCAAAGAGGTCGGGCCCAATCACGGGCCGGCCCAAACCCACCCCATGATTCGAACCGTGACCTCCAGATCCTCCTGGGCCGAAGTTGCCCTTGCTTGTGCCGTCCTCGCATCCCCCGTCGCCGCTCAAACCGTCGCGTCGAACGCCGCCTCCACCCCCGCCCCTTCCGAAACGCTCGTGCTCACGCCTTTCGAGGTGAGCGCCGGCCAGGACAAAGGCTACGTCGGCCAGGACACCTTGGCCGGCTCACGCCTCCGCACCAACCTCAAGGACCTCGCCGCCGCCATCAGCCCGATGACCGCGGAGTTCCTCAGCGACATCGCCGCCACCAACATCATCGAAGCCACCGAATACGGCGTCGGCACCCGCGTCGACACCGACGACGCCCGCTCCGCCGGTCCCGTGGCCGACGGCTATAACGACAGCATCCGCAGCATCCGCGTCCGCGGTCTCCCCGGCGCCGGCCGCAGCATCAATTTCTTCGGCGCTCCGGGCGAAGTGGACACCTACATCGTGGACCGCATCGACGTCTCCCGCGGACCGAATTCCATCCTCTACGGCTTCGGCTCCCCCGCCGGTCGTCTCAACGTCACGACCAAGCAGGCCCAGACCAACAAAGACTCCTACTCGTTCTCCAACCGCCTCGACGACTGGGGCGGCGAGCGTTGGACGGCCGACGCCAATCTCGTCCTGATCAAAAACCGGCTCGCCCTGCGCGCCGTCACCCTGCGCGGGCGGGAGTCATCGTGGCGCGCCTCGGGCCATAACGATCAGGACCGCTACTTCCTCGCGGCGAGGTGGCAGATCGACCGCAAAACGACGCTGAAGGCCGAATACGAGCAGGCCGACATCAAGCGCTTCGTCCCCCGCCCCTTCTTCGGCAACGACAACATCTCGATCTGGAACGCCAACGGCCAGCCGCTCTTCAACAATTTCCCCGCCAGCCATGTCCCCGGCACGCCCGGCACCGGCGCCACCGGCACCCCCGGCACGCCCATCCGTGATACCGGCGCCAACAACGTCGTCGGCGTGCAGGAGCGCTCCGGCGGCGACTGGGTCGTCGTCAGCTCCCGTTTCGCCAACGCGCAAAATTTCCGTCAATTCACCTACTCCGAGGCCCCCACCGGCGGTCTTCTCACCAACGATTTCGCCCGCGGTCGCAGCAACCCGGAAGCCACGCCCGAGGCCAACTGGGTCAGCGGCAAGTTCAAGGTCCATAATTTCTCGACCTTCCTGCAGCGCGAGATCGTCAAGGACGTAAACGTCGAGGTCGCCTTCAACCGCCAGACGAGCCGGACCGAAACCCGCAATCTCGCCTCGTGGAATCACTACGGCGTCAGCGCCGACACGAACCGCTTCCTCCCCAACGGCCAGCTTAAGCCCGCCAACAATCTCTACTACTTCGATGTCTCGCCCGACCGGCGGCCGTCGAGCTCGCAGGTGAATCAGGGCCGCGCCACGATCTCGTTTGAAAAGGGCTACCGGGATTGGATCAACCTCCGCCTCGCCGGCCTCGGCGAGATGAGCGCCACCAAATCTCGCAGTGAAATCTTGCAACAATACTGGCTCAAGGGCGCCGCCCTGAACAGCGGCGGCGTGTTCAATCCGACCCCGGAGAACGGCGCCAACCAGGTCTTTTACCGCTACTACATCGACAGTCTGCAGCAACTGGACGACCCCAACTTCCGCATCCCCGGCCCGCTGAATCTCAGCGGCCCGACCCGCTACGAGGATCCGCGCACCGGCGCGGTGAGCAATATCTACATGCGCGAGTTCAACCGCTCCCAGGGCAACATCGGCTACGTTGACCGCCGCACCGGCGCCTACATGGGCGTCGGCCAAGCCTACCTCTGGAAAAACCGCATCGTCGGCACCTTCGGTTATCGCAAAGACCGGTTGAAGAACTGGGTCGGCGTCGCCTTCCGCGATCCCGCCGGCGAAGCCATCGCGCCCAACACCGGCGTCTGGACCCCCGCCGATCCCAGCACGGCGAAATCCTCCGTTTTCAACGGCCAAACCCGCACCACCGGCGGCGTCGTGCACTTCACCTCCTGGGCCTCGGGTTTCGTCAACACCTCCAACAGCCTCAGCACGCCCGGCACCAACTACATCACGCCGACCGATCCCAACAAGAACACCATCGCCGATCTCGTGCGCTCGCCTTCCGGCAAGACGACCGACTACGGCCTGAAGCTCACGCTCTTGTCCGGCCGGATCTTTGTCACGGGCACGAAGTTTCACACCGTCTCCAAGGACGAGTTCGGCTTCTCCGGATTTAACCGGACCAACGTCGTCAACATCTGGACCGCGCTTGGCAACTCGACCGCGCTCAACGCCGCCGAAACCACCGTCGCGCTCAAGCAGGCCGAGATCATGAACCAAGTGCAGGGCTACATGCAGGACTCCGAGAGCAAGGGCGTCGAACTCGAGATCGTCGGCCGCCTCACGCAGCGTTGGTCGATTTCCGCCAACTACTCGAAGAACGAAACCGTGAAGTCCAACATCGCCCGCGAATACCGCGCCTACGTCGATTACTGGAAGCCCCACTGGCTCAAATATCAGGACCTCTCCATCCCCCACAACACGACCCAGCCCCGGCCGCAAACCGCCGTGAGCTCGACCGATTGGCGCACCCCCACCGAGATCGCCAACACCGGCGACTTCACCGTCAACACCGACAGCGTCAACGAAGCCATTGCCGACGCCGAATCCGCGTTTTTCGACAACCCCTTCGTCTTCCAAGGCAAGCGCAACGTCGGCGACCCGCTGCACAGCGCGAACCTCCGCACCCGCTACGATTTCGCGAGCGGCTGGGCCAAGGGCCTCAGCATCGGTGCAGGCGTGCGCATGCGCTGGGAGCGCGTCGCCGGCGCCCGCTCGGAATACACGTTCAACAACGGCTCGATCTACACCGACGCCCTCAACGGCCGCACCATCAGCACGGTGAGCACCGTCAACGCCAAGGACCAAAACGTCTACGACGCCCAGATCGGTTACACCCGCAACTTCCTCAAGAACAAGCTCAGGTGGAACATCCAGCTCAACATCAACAACCTCACCGACCAACGGGAGCTCATCGTCAACAACCTCCACCCGCGCACCCTCGTTCCTCTCACCTACCGCTACCAAGACCCGCGGCAGTTCATCCTCACCAACACGGTCTCGTTCTGAGTTCCGTCCCGTCGTCAGCGCCGCGCGAGCCCGCCCCCGTGGGCTCGCGCGTTCCGTTCCATCCGGTCTCGCCCCGCGCCGGTTCCCGCGTCCACGTTTCGCCATGAATTTTCCCCTTCGCCTCGCGGCCTGTTTCGCCGCGCACGCCGGCCTGGCGCTCGCGGCGGACTGGACACCGCCCACACCCGAGCAACTCGATCGCCTCGACCGCGCGCTCGCGTCGTCTCACGCCCAATACGACCCCGCCGAACAGATGCTCCGGCGGCCGTTCTCGTCTCCCGGCTATCACACGAAACTCACCGGCGGCTTCGTCCACGCCACACGCGATTCGCTCGGCTACGCCGTCGGCCTGCTCGACACCGGCCGCCCCGCCGATCTTGAACGCGCCGTGGCCGTGATACGCCGCGTCGTCGCCCTGCAGGACACCGATCCCGCCAGCAAAACCTACGGCATTTGGTCCTGGTTCCTGGAGGAGCCGCTCCCGCAGATGAGCCCGCCCGATTACAACTGGGCCGATTTCAACGGCGTCTCGTTGCTCCAAATCGCCCGCGATCACCGCGCCCGCCTCCCCGCCGACCTCGCCCGCGCGGTCGACGACTCGATTCTGCACGCGTGCCGGGCGATCAAGAAGCGCAACGTCGGCCCCGCCTACACGAACATCGCGATCATGGGCACCTACGTGACGCTCGTCGCCGGCGAACTCTACGACCTGCCCGAGTTCCAGACCTACGGCCTCGACCGCCTCCGCCGCTTCCACGACTTCACCAGCGAGAACGGTGCCTTTGCGGAATACAACAGCCCCACCTACACCATTGTCGCCCTGTTCGAACTGTCCCGCCTCCACGCCCACGTTCGCTCGCCCGTCGCCCGCCCGATGATCGATACCCTCGTCCGGCGCGCCTGGGAGGAGATCGCCACGCACTTCCACTCGCCCACCCGCCAATGGGCCGGCCCGCACAGCCGCGCCTACGCCTCGCTCAACCGCACCACCGCCCTCACCGCCATCCAGCGCGGCACGGGCGGCCGCGTAAACTTCGGCGCCGACGCTCCCGACCGCGAGGAACTGCGCCTTCCGCTCGCCTGCCCGCCCGATCTTGAGCCGCTCTTTGGCCCGTTGGCGGAGCCGCGCACGTTCACCAAAACGTTCATCAAGCGGACCAACACCGTCGGCACAACCTACCTCCACCCGAAGTTCGCGCTCGGCTCGATCAACCGCGGCGACCTGTGGAATCAACGCCGCCCGCTCCTGCTCCACTTCGGCTCCGCCGCCCAGCCCGGCTACGTGCAGCTCCGCTTCCTCAAAAACAACTACGACTTCTCCTCGGCGATCTTCACCGGCGCCCAGCACGAGGGCCTCGTTCTCGGCACGGTTCACCTCATCACCAACGGCGGCGACACCCACATCTCCCTCGACAAGGTCAAAGCCGGGAAAATCCGCGCCCGCGATCTGCGCCTGCGCTTCGAAGTCGGCGGACCGGCGGCGAAACAAGTCCGGGTCACCGCCGATGCGATCACCACCCCCGAGCTCAACATCTCGATCAATTTCGCCCGCGCCCGCTTCGACGGCCGCGATGCCCAAATCCTCCCCGGCGGCGACCAAAACCTCCGGTGGCTCGACGCCGTGTTTTACAGCGGCCCGGAGCGCGAGTTCGACCTCGCCGCCCTCGACGAGGCGTTCGCCGCGTTTGCGTTTTCCGTCGGCGCTCCTTCGGCGCCCGTCATCACGCTCGACGGCGGCCGCGCCACCCTCACCGCCGCCGATCTGCGCGTGACCGCCCCGGTCAAACCCGCGCCGCAAGACTGATCTTACACCAATCGCCTTTTGCTTTTGCCCCTCCGGTGGCTGCGGTGGCACGGGCGTCCCGCCCGTGGGTTCGGACAAAAGCAAAGGGCGATTGGTATTGAACCGGCAATTGAAGCCGCGGATTACACGGAAGAGCGCGGATATCCCAAAAATTGCGGAATATCCGATCGTCGCCCACCGGGAAACTCGTCCGGGCGGCTGGTTTCTTCCGTATCCTGATTGATCCGTAGTATTCGCGTAATTCGCGGCCGGTTTGAACTGCCGTTTCTGGATTGATGGGCCGGACGGTTTCGCCGCCGGCTACGTCGCCGCAATCCAGGTGCTTCCGCAGGCATCACTTTACGGTTAAACCATCAAAGACCTCGCGGCTCCTCGCAGCGCCGAGCTTAGTGGCTAAGCTCCGAAACCCCGTGCCGACGATTCATCGCGGCCAACCGACCCCTGACCTGCCCTACCCAGTATGAAAACTTCGCCGACTCCGCGCCTGTCTATCCTTACGGCGCTTCTCGCGCTCAGCGCCTCCGCCCACGCCCAACTCGCCCCGGCGACCCCGCTCCCGGCAGCGACCTCCGACAAGGACCGCGAGGTCGTCAAACTCAACGTCTTCCAAGTCGTCGCCGAGGAGGACGACGAATACCGCGCCGCCAACACCACCTCCGGCACCCGTTACAGCACCCCGATCAAGGATCTGCCGATGAACATCGAGGTCCTCACCCCCGCGTTCATGCGCGACATCGGCGCCCTCGATATCCGCGACGCCCTTGAATATGTCTCCGGCATCCAGCTCGACACCACGACCGCGACCGGTGGCTCCCGCGACAATCCGGAGAATAATACCCTTCTCATCCGCGGCATCGCCGCCGCCCAGAACAAAGACGGCTTCCGCCGCTTCGTCCCGATCGATCCGATCACCAGCAGCCGGGTCGATATCATCAAGGGCCCCGGCGGCGCTCTTTACGGCCAAGGCGGCACCGGCGGCATCGTCAACTCCAGCAGCGTCCTCGCGGGCAGCCGCCCCGTCGTCCGCTTCGGCACGTCCATCGGTTCCTTCGATTTCCGCCGCGCCGAGCTCCTCGTCTCCGCGCCCTTCGGCAAGGACAACCGCTTCGGGATCGCACTCCCCATGTCCTATCAAACCAGCAAAAGCTCGGCCATGTATTTTGAGACGAACACCTTCGTCATGAACCCCGCGGTCACCGTCAAACTCGGCCCAAAGACCTCCGTCCTCGCCAGCGTCGAATCCCGCTTCAACACCCGCGACAACATCCGCGGTTTCTTCCTCACCGACAACACCCTCGATCCCTCCGGCAATCCCTACGGCTCGCTGATTGCCGGTCGGCCCGGCACCGCCCGCGTCCTCACGACTCCCAGCCAGCGCGACTTCCGTTTTGAGGGCCCGGACACCTTCCGCAAGGAGCGCGCCTACATCAATACCTACCGCATCGACCACCGCTTCAGCGACGATCTCCAGTGGTGGGGCGGCTACAGCGCCGAGGACATCAACGTCCGCGATCGCTCCTTCTCCATTGCCCTCCGCAACGCCAACGACGGCTCCATCCCGCTCAAGATCCGCACCGACCCGCGCTTCATCAGCCTGCTTCGCCCCTCGTTCGGCACGGCCCAGCCCCAGGTCCTCGATATCCGCCCCAACAACATCACCAACTCCTCCCGCACCGTCCGCCCGACGTGGAAGTCCGAGCTCTACTACGCGTTCAAGACCGGCCCCGTGCAGCACCGCCTCATCACCGGTATCAGCTACGGACCGCTCCGCTCCGGCAACAACGCCCCGAATCAAAATTTCTTCTACGGCAACACCGGCGCGCCCAACGACCGGGCTACGATCGCCTGGGAAAACGTCTCCTCGGACGCGATTCTCGCCCGCTTCCGCAACCCGCGCGACTATACCACCGTGCAGCGCTGGAACTACGCCGCGATCAACCAATATCCCCAAGGCCCCGAATCCAACCTCGGTGCGCAATCCTCCTACCTCACCTCGCTCTTCTGGGACCGGAATCTCTACGCCAATCTGCAAAGCAGCTTTTTCAAGGAGCGCCTCCAGACCATCGTCGGCTTCTTTGACACCCGCAACGACCGCGGCGGCAACGTCTACGCCGTGAACGGCGACTACCTCTGGAACACCGTCGCCCCTGCCGGCAGCGGCTCGACCCTCAACGGCGTCCGCCGCCCCGAACCCGTCCGCAACACCGCCCCCAGCGCGACGGTCATCTGGTTGGTCAACGATTCGGTCCGCGTCTACGCGAACACGATGAGCGCCCTCGACCCCGGCCCCGCTTACTCCGGCTACGACGGCAACGGCAAGGCCCTCACCGCCGCCGCCGTCCAGAACGCCGAAGCCGGCGTGAAGTTCGACCTCATCAAGAACAAACTCCTCCTCAACCTCGTCGCCTTCACCCTGCAGGACCGCGACCGCCCCGTGAGCTACGGCGCCGCCCTCCAAAATCTCCTCGTCGCCCCGACCGGCACCAACAACGGCTCCGGCTTCGGCGCCTTCGTGAACACCGGCACGGATTCGAAGGGCTTCGACATCAAGCTGGACTACATTCCGCTCCGCAATCTCCGCATCAACCTCGGCTTCTCGCAGAACGACGTGAAGATCGTGCAGATCGATCCCTTCGTCGCTCCCGCCAACCCCGACCCGCTCCGCCTCGCGGCGCAGCAACGCTTTGTCGCCGCCGGCGGCAGCTCAAGCCGCTACCTCGGCCGCCCGCCCACCGACATCGCCAAATACTCCGGCACGGGATTCGCCCGCTATGAGTTCAACCAGGGCATCCTCAAAAACACTTGGGTCATGTTCGGCGCCAAATACCTTGGCGCCCGCGAGGCCGAGATCATCGCGGTCAGCACCGCCACCGGCGACGCCACCATCACGCGCTTCAACGTCCCCTCCCGCTACCTCTACGATTTCAACGTCGGCTACCGCAAAAAAATCGGCCGCTACAACACGAGCTTCCAGCTCAACACCGCCAACATCGCCGACGACGACAAATTCTACGGCGCGACGTGGCAGGTCGGCCGCACCTACCGCCTCAGCGCGACGCTGAACTTCTAGGATCAAAAGGTAGGGACGGCTCTCCGAGCCGTCCTTTCGCAAGCACCGGCCAGCGGCGCCGCCCTGCTCCGATCCGAATGAAAACCGCCTGCGCCCTCGTCGTTGTTCTCCTCGGCCTTGTCGCGGCGCCCACTGCCGCCGCGGTCAAAATCGCCGGCCTCTTCGCCGACCACATGGTGCTGCAACGCGAGACCGCCGTCCCTATCTGGGGCACCGCCGCCGCCGGTGAAAAAGTCACCGTCGCCTTCGCCGGCCAGACCAAATCCACGGCCGCCGACGCCACCGGCCGTTGGCGCGTCCAGCTCGACCCGCTGCCCGCAAGCGCCGAATCCCGCGACCTCGTCGTCACCGGCGCCGATTCATCGGTGAAGCTCTCCGATGTGCTCGTCGGCGAGGTCTGGCTCGCCGGCGGCCAGTCCAACATGCGTTTCCCGCTCTCTGCCTCCTACGAGGCCGCCGCCACTCTTCCGACCGCAGGCGACGCCAAACTTCGGTTTTGGAACGTCGACTTTAGGACCGCCGCCGAGCCCCAAACCGCCATCACCGCGAAATGGAAAGTCTCGACCCCGGCCACGGCGAAGGACTTTTCCGCCGTCGGCTATTTCTTCGCCCGCGAGCTGCGCCAGACCTTGGGCTGCCCGGTCGGCGTCATCAGCGCCGCGTGGGGCGGCACGCCCATTGAGACGTGGATCAGCGTGGCCGGCTTGCGCCAAGCACCCGCCCTCTCCCGCGCCCTCGCCCGCTGGGACGACGCCGTCCGCCAACACCGCCAACTCCAAACCGATCCCAAGCCCGCCGCAGCCTACGCCGACGATCTGCGCCGCTGGCGCAAAGAGGTCGAGCCCGCCTTCAACGCTGCAAACAAGGCCTACAACGCACTGCCCGCCGCCGAGAAATCCCGCACGCCCAAACCGCAGCCCGCTTGGCCCGAGCCGCAGAATCCCGATCCGATGGGGATGCCGTCGCCGTCAAAGCGTCCGCAAACTCCCGCCGTGAGCTTCAACGGCATGATCGCCCCGCTCGCGCCCTTCGCGTTGCGCGGCGTGATCTGGTATCAGGGCGAGGCCAACGGCAGCGCCGGCCTCGACTACCGCGAGCTCTTCCCACGCCTCATCCAAGACTGGCGCGCGCAGTGGGGCGCGGAGTTTCCATTTCTCTTTGTGCAGTTGCCCAGCTTCGGCGCCGATCCAGTGCCCGTCGCCGAGAGCGGCTGGCCGTGGACGCGCGAGGCCCAACTGCTGACGCTCCGCGAGCCCCACACCGCCATGGCCGTCACCATCGACCTCGGCGATCCGCTGGATGTCCACCCCACGGGCAAACGCGACGTCGGCCACCGCCTCGCGTTGCTCGCCCGCCGCGATGTCTACGGCGAGAAGCTCGTGGCCTCGGGTCCGCTGCTCCGCGATTTTGCCGTCGAAGGCGAAAAAATCCGCCTACGTTTTCGCGAGACCGGCGGCGGCCTGACCCTCGGCCAATCTCCGTGGCGCGCCAAGGGCGTCGAGCCGTTCTCCACCGAGAAACTCACGGGGTTCTACGTTGCCGGCGACGACCGCCGCTGGGTCGAGGCGGATGCCACCATCGACGGCGACAGCGTGATCGTCTCCGCCCCTTCGGTGCCCCGGCCCGTCGCCGCCCGCTACGCCTGGGCCAATTCTCCCCGGGCCAACCTTTACAACACCGCCGGCCTCCCCGCCTCCCCGTTCCGCACCGACGCTTGGCCCGCCGGGCCCGCCGCCAAGTAAGGAGCCGAGCCGAAGAGATCTCTTCGCGGCAAGACCCTAGGCTTTACCCTGCCCGATTCCGAACGCGTTGCTAGACCGCCTGGCTTCGGCAAAGAAACTAACAAAACACGGCCGAACCCTTTTGGATCGCCCCAAGATTCCCCGCTTGCTTCGCGCGTTCGGCGACAAATTCTTGCGCCACCGTGAACGACGCGCCCGCCCACTGCGCATTGCAATATCGCAAGAAGGCAAAACCGCCCCGGCGGATGCGCCCATTCGTCGCCGCGCTTTTCGCGACCGACGTCAGCGCTCTCTCCCAATTCGGGCCCAAAAACGGGTTAGTCTTTTGCTACGCTGTGCGCTCCGCATCACCCATTTTTCCAGTAAGGCTTTGCCCGGAATCTACACTCCCGTCGAAAGCCTTACCCGGCAAGCCGGTGGTCTTAACCCGTTCGACCTCAAGCCATGCCAATTTCCCCTCAACCCTGCCCTTAAACTTCCGGCCGGCGTTCGTCCGTGACTGAGTAAGGGATAATAACACTGTTCGGCAAAATATGTTCGATCACATACAAGGTAAGTGGGTAAGTATCGCGTCTGAGGTTCCTTCGCACGGCGTAGGAAAAGACTACGTTCGATTTCATTCAGATGGACGTATTGAGTATTTGTTCGAACATGAATCTCGGATGCATCAAATGTTATTTACTGCCGAAAAAAATAATGATGAATATATTATTCGGCCACCAAAAAACTATTTCTTAGGCGATTCATTGAGGATTGTTATTTCTGTCATCAGTGAAAATGAAATTGGCATAACGCGGATTGGTTTGACTACTGTTTACAGGAATATTGACAGGGAGCAGCCAGATTTTTCGGCTTATAGTTTTGTTTAACTAGGAATGGAAATCTAACGGAGCCAAACCATCGCGTATGAATATCTCTGGAGCCAGAAACCCAAACCGCACAGAGCCGAACCAGGCGCTACAGCGAACGAACATGCTTGTCACGGATTGTGCTCCGAGCAGCACACTCCGCGCCAAGCACGTTCGTCGCTGAGCTTAAACGTTCGCCGAAGAAAGAATGGCCGCCACCGAATACAAGAAAGCGATTCTCACAGCCCTTGCTGAAATGCTCGGGCCGGTTGGTTTTCGGCAGAGCGGCTCGGTGTTCACGCGCAGCCGGAAGGACATTGTCCATCTGCTCTCGCTGCAATCGAGCGCGGAGACCACAGCGAGCTCGCTCCGTGTGACCGCCAATCTAGCGATCTGGGTGGAATCGCTCGCAGGCGAAAGAACGAAGCCCGATGTTTCAGCTTCCCAGTGGAGGCAGCGGATCGGGTTCCTGCTCCCTGTTCGTCAGGATCATTGGTGGATTGCCCGTTCGGATTCAGAGGCTCGGGATGCAGCCGCCGAAATTCGCGATGCCATCACGAAGTATGGGCTCCCCGCACTCGACGCCATCTCGTCGACTGCCGACCTCGCCACCTTGTGGGAGTCGAATCGATCACCCGGCCTGACGGCGATTCAGGCGCAGCGCTATCTTGCCTGCCTGCGAGAAAAAGAAGCAGAGGCTAACAAGCGCACTACAGACAACTCCGGGGCTGCGCCCCTTCGTGTCTGACTGCAGACGTTCGGCAAAGACAATGGAAGTTCGCACCCCATCAAAGATTGGCCCCAAGGTGCTCGCGAAGCATCCCGTTTGGGAGTTTCTGAATGACGACGAGCATCCCGCCGGCGACACTGCCATGCGTCCAATTGAGAATCTACCCGTGGATGGGTTCGATGGGCGGCTGTTTGGCACCACGGTCACGCTTGCGGATGGTTCTAGATTTCCTGCTGCGATTTCTGATCTAGGTTTTGGTCCGAAAAAGTATCGGCACCATTTTCGCTCGCTTACGATCTTTGCGAAGGGCCGACGCTTCCATTTGGCGAAGTATTTCCAGCTTTGGTATGACTCCGAAGGTCCAGACGCATTGGCCGCGTTTGAGGTGGACCCCGAAAGTTGGACAGGACGGATCGTTAAATCCAAACCAAGAAAGAACGATCCATGTCCAAGAAACGACGTCAGCACAGTGCCCAGTTCAAAGCGCAAGTTGGCCTTGATGCCCTGAAGGGAATCGAGCCGGTCCACGCCATCGCGGCCAAGCACAAGGTTCATCCGGTGCAGGTGACGCAGTGGAAGAAGGAGGCGGCGATGCGCTTGCCGGAGGTGTTTGCCCGCAAGGGCAGTGACGATGCCGCCGAGGCGAAAGAGCGCGAGAAGGAGCTCTACGAGGAAATCGGCCGGCTGAAGATGGAGCTGGAGTGGCTTAAAAAAAAAGCTGGCGAGCTCGAGCGTTGAGGAACGTCGCCGCATGATTGAACCGAAACATCCCAAGCTGCCGATCAGGCGGCAGTGCGAGCTGCTCGGGCTGGCCCGGGCGAGCTACTATCACCAGCCCGAGCCGGAGCCGGACGAAAACCTGCGCCTGATGCGGGTGATCGACGAAACGTATCTGGCGCATCCGGAGTTTGGCTCCCGCCAGATGACCCGTTGGCTGCGCCTGCAAGGGCACCGGGTGAATCGCAAACGCATCCGGCGCCTGATGCAGCGGATGAGTCTGGAGGCGATTTACCAGAAGCCCAACACCTCGCGCCGCCACCCGGAACACCGGGCCTATCGCTACTTGCTGCGCCACCTCAGCGTCGAGCGCTCGAATCACGTTTGGGCCGCCGACATCACCTATGTGCCGATCAAGGGCGGCTTCATCTATCTGTTCGCTGTGATCGACTGGTCCAGCCGCGCGGTCCTCGCCTGGGAGCTGTCGAACACGCTCGATGCCGGCTTCTGCGTGCGGGCCGTGCAACGTGCGATCCGTGAGCACGGCGTGCCGGAAATCTTCAACACCGATCAAGGCTGCCAGTTCACCTCCGCCGAGTTTACCCAGCCGCTGCTCGCCCGGGGCGTAAAGCTATCGATGGACGGCAAGGGGCGTTGCCTCGACAACGTCTTCGTCGAACGGCTTTGGCGCACCGTCAAATACGACGAGATCTACCTCAAAAGCTACCAATCCCAAATCGAGGCCCACACCCACCTGGAAAGCTTCTTCCGCTTCTACAACGAGCAGCGACCGCACAGTGCCTTCGGCAACGCCGATCCGATGACCCCGATGCAGGTCTACCGCCGCGATCAACGCCACGCACTCAGCGCTTGATCCGTGACCACCCTCACGCCAACTCAACCAGGGGAGCGGGGGAGGAGCTTCGCCCCTCCCCCTGTGCCCCCTCCCTTAACTTAACTTATCTTCCTCGATCCGCTGTCCAACGGACGGGGTCCACCTCA
>CALSBN010000120.1:0-14378 GCA_943373185.1 Opitutus sp. GAS368
TTGGCGGGCGCGGATCATGGCTTCGGTCACCTTCCCCGAAGGGGAGGGCGCAGCCGAAGCTGGTGCGCTCTTCTCCGGAGCTTTGGTCGTGGGCGCGGGCGCGGGCTCGGCGGCGGTCAGCGACGTTGCGAGGGCGACGGCGAGCCAGACGACGGAAAAGTTGGGCGCATTCATGTTGGAGTGGGAGCGTGCGAACGGGGGGTGAGGTTCCGAGAAAAAAAAGACCGGGCGCGGGCCCGGTCTCGTAGCAAAGGATGCGGCCGGGAGCGGCCGCGAGCCCAAGGATTAGAGTTTCCCGCCGTAGATGGCGCTGGCGCCGAGCTCTTCCTCGATGCGGAGGAGCTGGTTGTATTTTGCCACGCGATCGGTGCGGGAGGCGGAGCCGGTCTTGATCTGGCCGGCATTGGTGGCGACCGCGATGTCGGCGATGGTGACGTCCTCGGTCTCGCCGGAGCGGTGCGAAATGATCGTCGTGTAGCTGTTGCGCTGTGCGAGCTCGATGGAGTCGAGGGTCTCGGTGAGGGAGCCGATTTGGTTTACCTTCACGAGGATCGAGTTGGCGGTGCCGGTCTCGATGCCCTTCTTCAGGAACTCGACGTTGGTGACGAAGAGATCGTCGCCGACAAGCTGCACCTTGTCGCCGATGGCGTCGGTGAGTTTCTTCCAGGTGGCCCAGTCGTTTTCGGCGCATCCGTCCTCGATGGAGACGATCGGGTATTTCGAGCAAAGGTCCTTGTAGTAGGCGACGAATTCATCGCCGGTGAAGGAGCGCTGGTCGGATTTCTTGAAAACGTATGTCTTCTTTTCTTTCACGTAGAACTCGGAGGAGGCCACGTCAAGGGCCAGGAAGATGTCTTTGCCGAGCTTATACCCGGCGCCCTTGATGGCTTCGGCGATGGCGTCGAGCGCGTCGGTGGTGGAGGCAAGGTTGGGGGCAAAGCCGCCCTCGTCGCCGACGGCGGTCTGGAGGCCCTTGGATTTCAGAACCTTTTTCAGCGAGTGAAAAACCTCGGCACCCGCGCGGAGGGCATCGGAGAACGAATTGAAGTTCTTCGGGACGATCATGAACTCTTGGAAATCGATCGGGGCATCGGAATGCGCGCCGCCGTTCATGATGTTCATGAGTGGAACGGGCAGCACCTTGGCGTTGGGCCCGCCGATGTATTTGTAGAGGGGAACGCCGGCGGCGGAGGCGGCGGCTTTGGCGGTGGCGAGGGAAACGCCGAGAATGGCGTTCGCGCCGAGCTTTGCTTTGGTCTTGGTGCCGTCGAGTTTGATCATCGCGCGATCCACGCCGGTTTGGTCGAACGCATCGAAACCGATGAGCGCCGGGGCGATTTTGCCCTTCACGTTGCCCACGGCTTTTTGAACACCTTTGCCGCCGTAGCGGTTTTTGTCGCCGTCGCGGAGCTCGATGGCCTCGTGCTCGCCGGTCGAGGCACCGGAAGGAACGGCGGCGCGGCCGAAATGGCCCGAGGCGAGTTTGACGTCGACTTCGACGGTGGGATTGCCGCGGGAATCGATAATTTCGCGGGCGGTGATAGCGCTGATGGTGGTGTTCATGAGTGAAGGATTAAGAGGAAGAGGCAGAAAAGCAGGGGCAGCGGGGAGGGAAAGGCGAAAGTAGGTCGGCGGACAGATTCGGGAAAAAGGCGACGGAAGTCCCGACTCAGGTCACCGGAATCAACCGGCCAAACCTAGAAGGGAGAGCGGGTCTGGAACAGGTTGCGCATGATTCGGGTGATGGGCCCGAGGTTGCGCGGCCGGGAGGCCGGCGGAATCTGATGGTCGAAATTACGATCTCGGGCGGTGCGCCAGACGGAAACGCCTTCGTAATTGCGCACGGAGATGTTTTCGGGGGTGAGCAACTCGACGGGCACCTGATCGAGGTGACCCTCGTAGGCCGCCGCGTGCAGCGGAGTGTCGCCGTTGTCGTTCCGGGTCAGAACCAGGTCGGCCGTGAGGTGCTCGCGGGGAATCGCCGCGAGCTGGCCCGTCTCAGCCGCAGCGTGAATTGCGGTGAAGCCGGCCTTGCTCGCGCCGATCAGATTTCGATGCGTCAAAAAGGCCGCCGGAATCTGGTTGAGGTGGCTTGAAATGGCGGCGGCGTGAAAAACCGTGTCTCCCGCACTCGTCACTTCAAGCAGAGCGGGCGCCGACAGGAGATCGGCGGGAATCTGGTCGAGGTGTCCGTTGAACGCCGCCACGTGGAGGACGGTTTCTCCGCCCAAATTCTTGGTCGTGAGCGTCGCTGCGGTGATAAAGCGGCCTGGAATACGGTCGAGCGTGCCCTGTTCGGCGGCTTCATGCAGGGGCGTGTTCCCGACATCGGATTTTCGTAGGAAAGCGTCCTCGGTGATGTGCTCGATGGGCAGCTGATCGAGATGGCCGTTCGCGGCGGCGAGATGGAAGACCGTGAAGCCGGCGTTGCTGCGGAGGCCCAGCACTTCGGCGGTGAGCAAAGCGGCCGGCACTTGGTCGAGATGTCCGCTGCTCGCCGCATGGTGCAACGGGGAATAGCCCGCGTCGTTCTTTACCGACAAAATTTCGGCCGACAAAAGGGAGCTCGGGATCTGGTCGAGATGTCCGTGGCGGGCGGCGACATGCAGCGGGGTGTTTCCCGAGGCATTGCGCTTGGTGAGCGCGGTTTGGGTGAGTTCGTTGACCGGAATCTGGTTTAACGTGCCCGAGCGGGCGGCGGTGTTCAGGTCGGCAAGAGGCATTGCATGGAGGAGGTTTCGCATTCGCGAAGCCTTCGGCAAATACAAATCTGGCGGGAGGTCCCCTTGATTTGGATTTGCCATGCATTTCCGGGCGTCCACCTTCTTCTTGCCCATGAGCAAAGAGACAACAGTCGCCGCAGGGAACCCGACGAGTTCCAAACCAAGTATCTTGCTGGTCGACGACGAGCAGTCGCTGCTCGACGTGTTTTCATCGGCCCTGGAGCCGCTCTTCGACGTGACCACCGCCAAGAGTGCGCGGGAGGCGGATTTTATTTTGCAGAAGAAGACGTTCAAGGTGGTGGTTGCCGACCACTTGATGCCGGGTGGAAACGGGATGAATTTTCTGGTGCGGGCGCGGGAGGAATTTCCGCATATGCAGCGGGTTTTGGTCACGGGTTACATGAAACCCGAGATGCTGCTCCGCAGCGTCAACGAGGCCGCGCTCTTCCGCTATTTGCTCAAGCCCGTTTCTTTGACCGAGATCGTGCGAGTGGTCGAAGACGCAGCGAAGGCCCACGATATGAGCGTTGCCGCCGGGTAGGCTCGAACCTGTGGCTGCCTCTGGTCCGCGACCTCCCGCCAAGCCGAGCGTGCTGCTCGTGGATGATGAGAAGATGTTGCTCGACGTTTTGCGTTTGGCCTTGGAGTCGGAGTATGACGTGGAGTTGGCGGCATCGGCCGAGGAAGCCGAAATGCTCCTCTCGACCGGGAAACACGACGTCATCGTTTGCGATCACCTCATGCCGGTCGAGGCGGGTCTCGACTTCCTGATCTCGGCGTTTCGACGCTATCCGCGCACGAAACGGATTCTGGTCACGGGTTACATAAACCCGGAGTTTTTGGCCAGGAGCATGCAGTTGGCGGGGCTGTCGGCGTGTCTGTTGAAGCCGGTGCTGATCGGTGATCTGAAGGCTGCGATTCGCACGGCGTTGGTCGGCCCGGTTTGATTCAAGCGGAAGGGGCGAGCCGGGCTTTGAGATAGGGGGCCGTCGGGCTGCCCTTGGTTTCGAGCAAGCCGGCGAGTTCCCCTTGGTAAAGCAACTCGCCGCCGTCAGGGCCGCCCACCGGCCCGAGTTCGACGATGTAATCGGCCTCCGCGAGCAAATCGAGGTGATGCTCGATCACGACCACCGTGTGACCTTGGTCGACGAGCGAGTGCAGGACACGGATGAGTTTTTCGCAATCGCTCAGGTGCAGTCCGATGGTCGGTTCTTCGAGCAGGTAGAGATTCCGGGGCAGCGTGCCGCGCGAGCGTTCGCGGTAGCTGGCGAGACCGGTGGAAAGTTCGGTGACGAGCTTGAGCCTTTGGGCTTCACCGCCGGAAAGTGTGGGCGAGGATTGGCCCAGTGTGAGATAGCCCAATCCGCAATCGACCATGAGCTGGCACACTTGCGAGAGCTGGGAGTGAAAGTCGAAGAACGCCGCAGCCTCCTCGAAGGTGAGCTGGAGAACTTGGCCGATGGATTTTCCTTTCCAGAGGATATCCGCGAGATCGGGACCGTAACGGAGGCCGCGACAGTCGTCGCACGGGAGATAGGTCGTCGGCATGAACGCCATCTCGAACTTTATGCGGCCGGCACCCTCGCAGGCGGGGCAGCGGCCGCCGTTGGTGTTGAAGGAAAACCGGGCGGCGGAATAGCCGCGGATTTTTGCTTCGGGCAACGACGCGAAAAATTGGCGGATGAGATCGAAGATGCCGAGATAAGTCGCGGGCGTGGAGCGCGGGGTTTTGCCGATGGGGCTTTGGTCCACTTCGACCACGGTGCGAAAAACATCGGCGCCGGAGAGTGCGGCGAACGGAGCGGTGGCGCCTTCAGTGGCGAAGCCAGTGGCTTTCGCGAAATCGCGGCCGGTGAGTTTGGCGGCTTTGGTCTTGATCGCGTGGCTGACGGCGGGATGGAGCACATCGCGGAAAAGGGTGGATTTGCCCGCACCGCTGGGGCCGGCCACCATGATGAGGCGGCCGAGCGGAAGGCGAAGGCCGACGTTCTTCAGGTTGCGGAACCTGATTTGAGTGAGATCGAGCCACCCGGATTTCGCGCGAGCGGCGGGCAAAGGGCGGTAGTTGCCGCGAAGCGGATGCGTGATGCCTCTGGCGAGGAACAGGCCGGTGAGGGAGTTTGCACTGGCGCGAATTTCCGCGGGCGTGCCCTCGGCGAGCAGGGCGCCGCCATGGATGCCGGCGCCGGGGCCGAGGTCGATGATCCGGTCGGCGCGCGCCATCAATTCGTCGTCGTGCTCGACGACGAGGAGGGTGTTCCCTTTGTCGCGGAGGGCGAGGAGGGTTTCGATGAGGCGGTCGTTGTCGCGGGCGTGCAGGCCGATGGAGGGCTCGTCTAGGACATAGAGGACGCCGGCGAGGTTGGTGCCGAGTTGGGCGGCCAGGCGGATGCGTTGGGCTTCGCCGCCGGAAAGGGTGTCGGTCGGTCGGTCGAGCGAGAGGTAGCCGAGACCGACGTGGTCGAGAAATTTGAGGCGCTCGGCGATTTGCGGGACGATGTCTTGGGTGATGAGCTGGCCCCGGTCGTCGAGGTCGAGGGCGTGGAGGTGCGCGATGAGTTCGGCGGGAGTGGCGCGGAGCAGGGCGGGCAGTGAGAGCGGGAGTTGTTTGGTGCGAAAGTGGAGTTTGACCGCACGGGCGGTGCGGTTGAGGCGGGCGCCGTGGCACTCGGGGCAAGGTTGGCCTTCGTCGGCAACATCCTCCGCGGCGTCGATTCCGAATTCACGGAGGCGTGCGGCGGAGTCGTCTTTCTCCTTGTCGTCTTTCGCCTCGAGCATCCACGGGAAAATGCGGCCGTGGCCGCGGCAGGACGGGCACCAACCGCGGGGCGAGTTGAAGGAAAAATGTTTCGGGTCGAGCTCCGGGAAACTCTCGCCGGTGTCGATGTCGGTGCGGGTGGTGGAGAACCAACTGAGGACGGTGCCGTCGGGGGTAAGGAGAAAACAGGAGCCTTTGCCGAGGCGGAGGGCCTCGGTGAGTCGGTCGGCTTCTGGTTTTGAGTTTCGGGTTACGGGTTTCGGATGCTTGAGATCGGCGACGACGACCTCGATGTCGTGCTCGATGTAGCGGTCGAGTTTCTGGAAGGCGTCGACGCGGGTGAGTTTCCCGTCGGCGCGCATGAGGTCGTAGCCTTGGTTGGCGATCCAAGTCGCGATCGGCTGATGGTGGCCTTTGCGGCCGCGGATAAGCGGAGCGCAAAGATAGAGGTGCTTGGCCCGACGGGCGGCGGGGGTGTCGATGACGCGTGCGAGAAGTTTCTTCAGTGCGCCGGGTGAGAGCGGAGTGACGGGTTTGTCGGAATCGGGATGGTGTTGGACACCGAGGCGGGCGTAGAGGAGGCGGAGGTATTGGGCGACCTCGGTGATGGTCGCGACGGTGGACTTGCGGGAGCCGCGGGTGATGCGCTGCTCGATGGCGACGGTGGGCGGGATGCCGGTGAGACGGTCGACGTCGGGGCGCGGGAGTTGTTCGACGAACTGGCGCGCGTAGGGCGACATCGACTCCATGAAGCGGCGCTGGCCCTCGGCGAACACGATGTCGAAAGCGAGGGTGCTCTTCCCGGAACCCGAGACGCCGGTAACGACGGAGAGTTGGCGGTGGGGGATCGAGAGAGAGAGAGTTTTGAGGTTGTTTTCGCGGGCGCCGGAGATGACCAACTCCGGCGTGCGGAGAGCGGAGGGCGGCGTGGTCGAGTAGGTCGACTGCGTTTCGGCGGCCATGGCCATGGGCTCGTGGGGCGCGAGAGCGGCGGCGAGGAACGGGGTGGTCGCGGTGACGGTGCGGAGGTGATGCTCGGGCGGGCCTTCCGCGACGATCTGGCCGCCGGCCGCTCCGGCCTCGGGGCCGACCTCGAGAATCCAGTCGGCGGATTTCAGCACGTCCAGGTTGTGCTCAATCACGACGACGCTATGGCCGGCGTCGACAAGGGCGTGGAGGGCAAGCAGGAGCCGTTTGACGTCGTGGCGATGGAGGCCGGTGGTGGGTTCGTCGAGCAGAAGGAGCGCGCCCGAAGCCGGCGCGAGTTGAGAGTTGAGAGCTGAGAGTTGAGGGCCGGCAGCACCGGCGAAGGCTCCGAGGTAGCGAACAAGTTTCAGGCGCTGGGACTCGCCGCCGCTGAGCGTGTTGAGCGGCTGGCCGAGGGTGAGGTAGCCGAGGCCGACCGACTCGAGAGTGGAGAGGCGCTGGCGGATCGTCGCAAGGGCGGCGACGTCGCGGCGGGAAGCGGGAGCGGCGGTCGGGCTGAAGAGTGGGAGGGCGTCGGTGATGCTGGTCGCGAGCAGATCGGCGACGGACTTTTCCTGCCATTGGATGGCGAGGACTTCCGGCTTAAAGCGACGACCCTCGCAAACGGGGCATGGCACGAAGACGTCGGAGAGGAACTGCATCTCGACGCGTTCGTAGCCGAGTCCTTGGCAGTGATCGCAGCGGCCTTCGCCGGAATTGAAAGAAAACGAAGAAGCGTTGAAGCCGGCGGCCAAGGCGGCCGGGGTCTCGGCGTAGAGCTCGCGGATGAGTTCCCATGCTTCGGTGTAGAGGGCGGGGTTTGAACGCGGAGTGCGGGAGAGCGGAGATTGGTCGACGAGGACAATCTCGGAGAACGTGAGATCGCTCGCGATGGCTTCGATGGCGGCGGGGTCGTCGGTGAGTTGGAGGCGCTGGGCGAGCAGGCCCTGATAGATGACGTGATCCAACAACGTGGATTTGCCGGAGCCGGAGACGCCGCTCAGGCAGACCAGACGTTGCAGCGGGAGGCGGAACGAGAGGTGACGGAGATTGTGTTTCGTGGCGTTGGTGAAACGGACGGACGGGTGATTGACCGGCACCGGACGGCGTCGCTCGGGGACGGCGATGGATTGTCGGCCGGAGAGGTAACTTCCCGTGATGCTGAAAGGAGACGCGAGCAGGGTGGGGATGTCGCCTTGGAAGACAACGTGGCCACCGCGGGCGCCGGGCTCGGGGCCGATTTCGACGACGTGGTCGGCGGCGCGGATCATCGCTTCGTCGTGCTCGACGACGACGACGGTGTTGCCGGAATCGGTCAAGGTGCGGATGATCGCGATGAGCCGGTCGATGTCGCGCGGGTGCAGGCCGACGCTGGGTTCGTCGAGGACGAAAAGCGTGTCGACGAGCGAAGTTCCGAGACAGCTGGTGAGGTTGACGCGTTGGACTTCGCCGCCGGAAAGGGTTTTGGACTGACGGTCGAGCGTGAGGTAGCCGAGGCCGACTTGTTCGAGGTAACGAAGTCGGGTGAGAATAGAAACGAGCGCGTGGTCCGGGCCGGAAGGGTTTTCGGAATTGGGCGTGGAGATTTGAGCCCGTGAGATCAGGTCCAGCAGGGTGCTGACCGGGAGCTGGTAGAGTTGCGGGAGCGTGCGGCCCTGCCATTGCCAACAAAGGGACTCGGGTTGAAGACGTTGGCCGCCGCAGTCGGGGCAGGGATTGTAGGCGCGGTAACGGGAAAGGAAGACGCGGACGTGCATCTTATACGTGGTCTTTTCGAGCCACTTGAAGAACCCCTTCACGCCATACCAATACTTGGGCCAGGTCTTGTCGTTGTCTTCGCCGTAGCCGGGCTCGCCGTCGATGATGAAGGACTTTTGCTCCTCGGTGAGCGCGGCGAAGGGCACGTCGCAGGGGATTTTTTTCTTTCTCGCGAAGACGCGGAGGTCGTCGAGGGACGCTCGGTAGACTTCGCCTTCCCAGCATTTGAGCGCGCCGCCGTTGATCGACAGCGACTGATCGGGCAGGGCGAGGCGGTAGTCGATGTCGATGACGCGACCGAAGCCGCGGCATTTGGGGCAAGCGCCGAGGGGGGAGTTGAAAGAGAACAGAGCCGGCGACGCGGCGCGAAACGTGCGGCCGGTCGAGGGCGAGTGCAGTCCGCGGGAAAAATGCCCTGCGGGCATCAGCTTCAATTCGGAAGGTGAAGTCGAAGGATCGGAGACGGCGAAAAGATAGACTTGGCCGTGGCCAAAGTGCATCGCCGATTCGGCCGCTTCGAGGAAACGAGACTTGTTCGCCGTTTGAATCGCGAGGCGATCTTGCACGACGAACAGGGCAGGCGAGGCGGGCGAATCGGAACCGGCCAAAAGGTCGTCGATCTTATGCGGGGCTCCTTCGATCAGGACGCGAATGTAGCCCTGATTCTTCAGGCTCGTGAGAATCTCGGTCCACGTGAGGTTCGCGGGCTTCTCGACTTTGAATGTGACGAGCGTCGTGCGCTGAGCGTGGGCGGC
Source organism: Opitutus sp. GAS368 (assembly GCA_943373185.1). GTDB lineage: Bacteria > Verrucomicrobiota > Verrucomicrobiia > Opitutales > Opitutaceae > Tous-C4FEB. Next base: position 8,961 of record CALSBN010000120.1, read on the forward strand.
GAAGGTCTTGGTCCAAATCGTTTGGGGCGTGTCGTCTTCAACGGGTTCGCCGGTGGCGGGATCGTAGCAGGTGGCGACTTGGGCGAACCAGACTTTGAAGAAATCGGTCAACTCCGTCATGGTGCCGACGGTGGAGCGGGAAGTCTTTACGGTGTTCGTCTGCTCGATGGCGATGGACGGTCGGATGTTTTCGATGGAGTCGACTTTGGGTTTGTCCAGCAGGTCGAGAAATTGGCGGGTGTAGGCGGAAAACGTTTCGACGTAACGGCGTTGGCCCTCGGCGTGGAGGGTGTCGAAGACGAGGGACGACTTGCCGGCGCCGCTGAGTCCGGTGACGACGACGTAGCGACCCAGGGGCAGGTCGAGATCGAAGCCCTTGAGATTGTTTTGGCGGACCCCATGAAGACGAATGCACTCCGGTGCGGAGGCGGTTGGGCGAGCGGAGGAGGGATTGGGAACGACGGCTTTTTTAACCACAGGCGGGCACGGATGGACACAGAGTCGAAGAAGGCAAATGCGGATGCGCCCGTCCGCGTGATTGCTGACAGGACGGTGTCAGGAGGGCGCGAGCCGGTGGCTTGGCCGGCCGGGCGGGCGCGAATCGGCGCTACTTGGTCAACGTGAGTTTGGCTCCGGCGGCGTCGATCGCGCGGGACACAGCGGGGGTGGGGCGCGTATCGGTGACGATGGTGAACTTGGACTGAAACGGAGTCGTCAGGCTGAGGGCCTTTCGGCCGAATTTGGACTTATCGAGCGCGAAAATCGTGTGCTCGGCGGCCGCGATCATCTTGCGTTGGGCGGCGACGATGAGCGCGTTGTGATTCCAGATGCCGTTCTCGGTGATGCCGGCGCCGCCGAGGATCGCGAGATCGGCATGAGTTTGTTCGAAGGATTGCTCGCAGAGCGGGCCAACCAGAACCCCGAGCCGGCTGTAAATACTGCCGCCGGTGACAATCGTCTCGACGCTGCCGATCTCGCCGAAGAGCGAGGCGATGGGAAGCGAGTTGGTGATCACCTGGAGGTGTTTGTCGGCGAGCAGCCGGGCGACGGCGTAAGTGGTGCTGCCGCCATCAAGAATGATGGTCATGCCGGGCTGGACCTGCTCGGCCACGAGGCGGGCGATGGCGAATTTCTCGTCGGGGTGACGCTGGTTGCGGGCGATGAAGTCGTATTCCTGCGCAAAGACATCGGTCTCGATGAGAGATGCGCCGCCGTGGTGGCGCCGGGCGATACCGCGAGCTTCGAGCGTGTCGAGCACACGGCGCACGGTGGAAAGCGAGCCGCCGAAGCGGGTGGCGAGCGTGTGAAGATCGGCGTATTTGTGCTCGCGCAAGTGGCGTTCGATCGAGTCGGTGCGCTGCTGGTTGGTCATGGGCTGGGCGTGCGGCAAGAATTAGGCGCCGGCGGAAAGGCGGGCAAACAGATCGAGGTAGGCGGCCACTTGGCGGGTGGGGTCAAAGGTGGTTCTGGCGAAGGCGCGGGCTTCGGCGGCGAGGGCCTCCCGGGCGGAGGCGGAGCGTTGAAAAAGAGGCACGAGGGCCGCGATAAACGCCGCGCGATCGGCGGGGGGAATCATCCAACCGGTGCGATCGGGAACGAAGCATTCGCCGATGCCCTGGGCAGCGTAGGCCACCGCGGGGAGGCCGTGGGCTTGGGCTTCGATGAGAAAGTTGGAGAGAGATTCGCTCGTGGACGCGTGAACGGCGACATCGGCTGCGTTATACAAAGGAGCGGGGTCGCGGTGGAAGCCGAGGAACCGGACGCGGCGGCTCAGGCCGAGTTGGGCGACGAGCCGCTCGCAGGCGGCGCGGGCGGGACCGTCGCCGGCAAGCCAGAGTTGACAATCGGCGGTCGCAGGAAGACCTACAACAAGTTGGACGAGCTCGCGTTGGTTTTTTTCGGGGCGAAACATCGCGACGTTGAGCAGGACGGTGGTCTCGGGCGTGGCTCCGTGTTGGGCACGGAGCGCGTCGTTGCGGCCGGCGGCGCTCGAAGCGGGAAAAACCAGGGAGTTGTGGATGACGGAAATTTTCGCCGTGGGAAGGTGCTGGGTTGAGATCAAACCGGCGCGGGCCTCGTGGCTGTTGGCTACAATGTGGCGCACGGTGTGAAGTGAACGACGGAAGAGAAACGGGAGCGCTTTGCCGGTGCGCAAGGTAGCCACCACCCGGCTGCGTGGGAGGTGGTGTTGGAGGTCGCCGGCGTAGCAATTGGCCATTCGCCCCATGCAAAGGACCACATCGGGTTGGAGCCGGGTTGCGGCTGAACTTAGACCGGGAGCAAACCAGTCGAGATGCAGATCAAAGGGCTGGAGCGAGCGGTGATCCAAGTCCTCGCCGAGGTGGGCCAGCGCTCCGCCGGGGCGGAAGGTGAGGAGAGTCGTGGGGTGTCCGCCGGCGGCGAACGCACGGGTGAGCAAAAGGGATTGGCGCTCGGTGCCGCCGCTGCGGAGATAGTCTTGGACGATGAGAATTTTCATTGCCGGGCCATCAGCAGGCCGGAGAGTGCAGGGCGATGAACTCGGCGTTTCTGCAACTGCTTCTGCGTTGGGCGATCCTCGCGCTCGGAGTGACTCTGGCGACCAAACTCGGGATCGGCATTTCCTGCGACAGCGGCACCACTTTGTTGGTGGTCGTGGTGTTGCTGAGTTTCTTCAACGTGATCCTGAAGCCGCTGATGGTGCTGTTTACGCTCCCCTTCATTTTGCTGACGTTGGGGTTGGGCATGGTCGTAATCAATGCCTTGTTGTTTCTGCTCGTAGGACGGCTGGTCGATGGATTCCACGTCGACTCGTTTTGGTCGGCGATCGGGGGAGCGGTGGTGGTGAGCCTGACGAATCTGGTGCTCAGCGCCTTCACGCGGAAGCCGCGAGGTCCGGGGAGCGGTCCGGGCGGAACGGTCGGGACCCGGCCGGGCAAAGCCAAGCCGACCGACGTCATCGATATCTAGAGCGGCGGAGTTTCCGTTTGACGGAGGTGGGGCCGATTGCACGTTGGCGGCATGGCAGACATCACGGACTACGATCTCGTTGTAATTGGCGGCGGCCCGGCGGGCTACGCGGGGGCGATTCGCGCCGGACAGCTCGGCAAGAAGGTCGCTTGCGTCGAAATGGAACGCGCCGGCGGAACCTGTCTCAACTGGGGTTGCATTCCCACCAAGGCGTTGCTGAAGAGCGCCGAGCTATACCAGAAGATCAAGAAGGCGGAAACGTTCGGGCTCACGGTGAAGGACGTGGGGTTTGACTTTGCGAAAGTGATGGAACGCTCGCGCGGAGTCGCGGGCCAGATGGCCAAGGGTATCGAGTTCCTCTTCAAGAAGAACAAAGTGGAGTATTTCGTCGGCCGGGCGCAGGTCAGCGCGCCGGGCATGGTCTCGATCACCGAGGGAGCCCACGCGGGAAAGATTTTGAAAGCGAAGAACATCTTGGTCGCCACCGGCTGCAAGATGCGGCGTATCCCGGGTCTTGAGTTCGACGGGGTGCGGGTGATGACCTCGCGTGAGGCGCTCGCCAACACCGTCCTGCCGAAGTCCATCATCATCGTGGGCGCGGGGGCGATCGGCGTGGAGTTCGCTTATTTCTACAACTCGTTCGGGTCAAAAGTGACGCTGGTCGAGATGCTGCCGCAGATCCTGCCGGTCGAGGATGAGGAAGTGGCCAAGACGCTGGCGAAGTCGTTTGAGAAGCAGGGCGTGGCCTTGCACACGAACACCAAGTGCGAGAACTTCCGCGTCGGGAAAAACACCGTGAAGGTAGATCTCGTGGCCGGTGACAAGAAGACCGAGGTGGAGGCCGAGGTGTTGCTCTCGGCCATCGGCGTCGTGGCCAATATCGAGGGCGTTTTTGCGGCGAATATGAAGCCGGAGCTCGATCGGAATTACCTCAAGGTGGGCGATGACTATCAGTCCAGCGTCAAGGGCGTCTACGGGGCGGGCGATATCATCGGGCCGCCATGGCTGGCGCACGTCGCCACGTTTGAGGCGCTCAATGCGGTGAACGGAATGTTCGGCCACGGAAAACCCAAGCGCGTGAAAAATTTCCCCGGCTGCACCTATTGCCAGCCGCAGGTTGCGAGCACGGGCCTGACGGAGAAAGCGGCGAAGGAAAAGGGCCTCGACTTCAAGGTCGGCAAGTTTCCGTTTGTCGCCTCGGGCAAGGCGGTGGCCTCGGTGGACAGCGAGGGTTTCGTGAAGGTGATCGCGGACTCAAAAACCGGCGAAATTTACGGGGCGCACATCATCGGTTCTGATGCGACCGAGTTGATCGCCGAGTATGGTCTGGCGATGGATCTCGAGGCGGCGATCGAGGATATCCACCACACGATTCACGCGCATCCGACGTTAAGCGAAGCCAACATGGAGGCGGCGGCGGCGTTGCTCGGCGAGGCCGTGCACATCTGAGGCCGAAGCCCGTTACCTTCGCTTCTTGGCAAACGGCGTCGGTGTGCCGCCGGTGCCGGAAACACCGTCCGAGGCCATTTCCTTGATCAGATTGGTGAGGTAGGGAATGAGCTGCTTCTTGCGGCTGACGATGCCGGGCAGATCAAAAATTTCGCCCTGCTCCACTTGGGCGAAGTTGATGCGTTGGATGAAAGCGTCGTCACCTTTGACGAGCAGTAGGGAATTCTGCGTGTTGATATCGGTCACCAACAAGGCCGAGAACGCGAGTTGCTCGTCGTCGCGCAAACCTTGAAGCGCGGCGGCGATCGGCTTGGCGTGGGTCCAGAAATTACCGAAGCCGAGTTCTTCGACCTGAGAGACGGAGAAACGGAGGTTCTCCTCGTCGTAGGTCTTGAAGTCCGAGCGGACGACGCGCTCGGGCGGGTTGGCGAGGATGACCGAGCCGGAATTGAAGATCTCGTCGGCCAGTTGCTTGGAGTTTACGCCGGCGATCTCGGCCAGCCAGGCGAGGAGGATGGCGTCTTTGCGGGTCGTGGTCGGGCCGTTGAGGTGCAGCGTGTCGGAAATGAGACCAGACATCATGATGCCGGCGATGGAGGGTGACGGCTGAAGGCCTTCGCGGCGGAACAAATCGGCGATGATCGTGCAGGTCGAGCCGACGGGCTCGTTGATGAACAGGATGGGTTGGGCGGTGTTCAGCGCGCCGAGCCGGTGATGGTCGATGATCTCGGTGATGGTGACGTCTTCGGCGCCGTTCACGGCCTGCGTCATTTCGTTGTGGTCGACCAATACGAGGCGGGTCTGGACGGGCTTGAGAATGTCGCCTTTGGAGAGCACGCCGACCAAAGTGCCGTCGTCATCGACGATCATCGCGGCAGGAACGGTGAGCGCGGAAAATTTCCTGCGGATGTCCGCGATCCGGGCGTCGGGGTGGAAAGAGGCGAACTGCTTTTCGACGATGTGTTCGATCGTGGTGGCGGTGCGCACGCAGAGGGCGGTGGTCGCGGAGTCCCAAGGGCT
>CALSBN010000121.1:0-14330 GCA_943373185.1 Opitutus sp. GAS368
GGTGGATTTCTTGAAGCGAATCAGACCCCAGCCGTCGGCCCAGCCGGGTTTGCCGATATGGGCCGTGCGCGTGGCGGGCGTGGCGTATTGGGCGGTGTCGGGGTTGGCGTAGGCAAACATCGTGATCTTGTTGTTGAAGCCGTCGAGGAAATCGCCGGTCCAGGGCAGCGGTGAGTTCGGCACGGGGTTGGCGCCGGCCTTTTCGCCGGCGGGCCACCACCATCGGCCGTAGTAGCTGTTGTCGATCGCCGGCACGACGAACGCCCATGGGCCGTCGCGGTGTTGGTCGATGCCGTGTTGGATCAAGGTCGCGATGTGTTGGTCGCCGGCGATGTGCACGGCGTTGGCGCGCTTGATGAGGCGAAGGGCGGCGAGCCGACCGGACTGCGGCCAACCGTTGGAATCAAGATCGGCATGAAGGCGGCCCTTCGGGTTGCCGTGGAGATGCGCGCCGCCGCAGAACCCCGTTTGCGACAGCACGGCGCGAAGGCTGACTCCGTCGGTGCGTTGCGCCCAGTCGGAGAGAAACTTGAGCTGGCGGTCGCCGAGGAGCTGGAGCCCGGGAGTGTCGATGACGGCCGGATCGTAAGCAGGATCAAGGATGTGATCGGGGCGCGGGCCTTTCATCGGATGGCGGCCGAGCGGGCCGGTCTTGAATTTGCGGTCTTCAATGATCGCGAAGTCGACCCCGCCTAGATTGAGGCTGGTGTAGTAAACGCCGATGCCTTGTTCGACCGGAGTGGGATCGAAAGGGTCGGGCAGGTTGCCGGTCTGTTGGCGCTCGACCATCTTGACGTATTCGTGGTGGAAAAAATAACCGCCGCTGTCTCCGGTCGGCACGGTCGCGACTTTGCCGTTCTCACCCCAGAGATTGCCTTGGCCGATGTCGTGGTCGTCGGGGATGGAAATGCAGGGCCGGCTGCGGAAGATTTCTTTGAAGGCGAGGCCGAACTTCAGCCACGCCGCGGTGTGTTCTTTGTGATCGTAGCTTTGATCGCCGGAGAAAAAGACGAGATCAGGATCCTGGTGATTTATGTTGCGGGTGTATTCGGGGCGGAGGCCGCGGTCGCGATTCGAGTTGCACGACAAGGCGACGATTTTGATTTCGTCTTTAGCCGAGGGGTTCTTGCGGATCAGGCCTTCGAAGACGGCGCTTTCGCCATGACGGAGCCGGTATTTGTGATCGTGGGAGTCGTCCCACCGCTCGATGCGGAAGACGGTCGACCACCCGAGATCGTTGACGGAGCGGCGCGCCAACTCGGTCCAACGGCCGTCGCGTTCGATCTCAAGGCGGACTTCACGGGTTTCGGCGGGATAGAGCGGATAAAGCTGTGCACTGAGTTTGAGAATACGACCGGAGAGCGTGTAGAGGCCAAAGGCGACGGCTTGGTCGCGGGGGACCTTGAGATCAATGATGGGATTCTTCGGACGATTCCACCAGTCGTTCACACAGAGACTGTCTTCTCCCTTGAGAAAGGGGGCTTTGACCGGAGGTTCGCCGATAGCATCCGGCTGTGCGTGCAAGCAATCGGCGCCCGATAGGACCAAAAGGCTGGCGAAGAGAACCGCGCGGAAAGATTTTTTCATGGGGATTGGGTGCGTCGAAACCAAGCGATCTGATCGGAAACGCAAGTGCGGGCGTGGCCCGTCGACCTCGTCACGTGCAAAGTGAGAGTAGCTCTTCAAGGCGCGGCAGGCTTGGCGGATGGACCCGGGAGATTGATGAAGCCGCCGAAGGGATTGTTGACCCACACCGGCGCGGCGAGGCCGCGATTCCAGTCGGCCGCGGCAGTCGCGAGGCGCGTGGCAACATCGGGGTATCGGGTCGCGAGATCGGTTTTTTCGCCGGGATCTGCGTCAAGATCGTAGAGCTGCGGGAGATTTTCGTAGGTGCGAAACCATTTCCATTTCCCTTCGCGCACGGCGAAGGCAGCGCCGTAGTCCATCCGCCAATAGAGCCGTTCGTGCGGAGCGGTTTTGATTTCCCCGGTGAGAAAAGGAATCAGGTTAACACCGTCGAGCGGCGGGAGCGCGGGATCGCGTTTTGCGCCGGCGGCGGCGAGGGCGGTCGGCAGCACGTCGAGCGAGATCACCGGTGCATCGTAGGTGCGCCCGGCGGGCAGGCGATCGGGCCAGGACACAAGGAATGGCACCCGGATACCGCCCTCGAAGACATCGCCCTTTTGACCGCGAAGGACGCCGTTGTTTGAGGCGTTGGCGTTACGCTTGGTCATCGGGCCGCCGTTGTCGGAAAAGAAGAACACAAGGGTGCGCGCGCGTTGTCCCGTGGCATCCAGCGCTCCGAGCGTGCGGCCGACGGATTCATCCACGGTCGCCATCATCGCGGCATAGGTGCGGCGGCGCGCATCGGCGATGTGCGCAAATTTTTTCAACATATCGGCGCGCGCCTGCAGGGGCGTATGCGGAGCGTTGAATGAGAGATAAAGGAACCAAGGTTTGGTCCCGCGGGCATGACGTGCGATGCTGGCGGCGGCTTCTTCGCCGAGTTTGGTGGTGAGCTCGGGCGGCTCGGGTTCTTCGGTGCCATTGCGGAGCATCGGTGAGGCGTGCTCAGCGTCGGCGTGGGTTTCCATTTTTTTGCCGGCACCGACTTCGACGTCGACGTGGGAGCCGGGAAGAAAGCGATGGCCGCCGCCCAAGAAGCCGTAGAATTCATCGAAGCCGCGGCGGTTGGGATGAAACTGCGGGTGCGCGCCCAAGTGCCATTTGCCGATCGCGGCGGTGGCGTAGCCGGCGCCGCGCAGGGCGTCGGCAATGGTTTTTTCGGTAAGCGGCAGACCGTCAATCTGGCTCGCCGGATTCCAGCGCGGGTTGAATTCATGGCCGAAGCGTTGCTGGTAGCGTCCGGTGATAAACCCCGCCCGCGAAGGACTGCACACGGGATAGCTGACGTAGCCGCTCGTGCAACGCACGCCGCTCGCGGCGAGCCGATCGAGGTGCGGCGTAGGAATGTCGCGGCCCCCCTGGAAGCCCACGTCGTTGTAGCCAAGGTCGTCGACGACGATGAGGAGGAGGTTGGGGCGCTCGTCGCGTGCAGCGGCGGCACCGAATCCAAGCATCGGGGTCAAAAGCAATGCGCAGAGGGCCCGAGCGAAGCAGGAGCGCGTCATAGGGTAAAATGGGCTTGAGGTTAACGACGTCGGATTATGGCGAGCCAATCGTCGGTGGAAGGAGCGGTGAGCGTGAGTTTGGCGCCGCCGCTGGCGGGGGTTGCAGCGGAGAGCGGGCCGCCGTCGCGGGGATTGAACCAAGAGACCGTGAACGAGCCAGGCGCGGTGGCGAGGTCGAGCGCGGTGCTGCCGCCCTTTGGTAGATAAACCAAGTAGAGCTGGCCGGGCTGCGCGAGGCAGTAGATGGAATTGTCGTTGGCGGGATTGCCGACGAGCTCGTTCGCGTTGGTCATTTGGGTGAGCGGAATGGCTTGGTCGCGGAAGAAGCCGAGGGCGATGCGGCAGTAGTCCCAAGATTTGTCGCGGCTGCGGAAATCTTCGAGGAGGAGATCGTTTTCGGGGAGCTGATAACCGAAGTAGTATTCCACGCCGGCGCCGCCGGCCATGAAGGTGCCCCAGAGCGTGGCCTGACGAATATCGTGGATGTCGTAGCCGACGGGTTTCCCGGCTTTGTTCAGGCCTGCGAATCCCTTGTAACCGGGGTCGGGGGGGACGCCTTGGTTGGCAGGATTTTGTTCGTCGTTGCACACGACCCACGGGCGGCCGGTGGCGGCGGAGGCGCGAACCCATTTTAGGGTCCACTGGTGGGCGGCTTTCCAACTGTTCTGGATCGAGGCGCCGGTGAGGACGGACTGATTGCCGATGAGCGCTTCGTAGACTTTGTCCTGTTGCGAAGGGAAACTGTGGATGACGATTAGGTGATCGTAGGGATCGGTATCGTGGATGAACTGAGCCATCGCCCGCTGTTCCTCGGGGGTCTGGGTGTTTTCTTCGCCGAGATTCCAGTTGAGCGCTAGGTGGTAACCGAAGCGCGCGATCATTTCGCGTAGGTAGAGTCGGCGCTCGGGGCCGCAGGCACCGCCGTCGAGGGATTCGGGCACTCGGCCGGGCTTGGCTTGAGGCCCGATACGGTCGTCATCGCTTTCGTTTTCCTGGAGTTTGAAATGAAGAAACACGCCGCGGGCCTGCGCGTGGTCGAAGACGATGCCCCATTGGTCGAGACGCGAGCAGTCGTAGTGAAATTTTTCGTCGCGGGCGACGAAGGGCCAGACGTTGTCGCCGTCGCCGGCGGCGTTGTAGGTGAGGAAGGAGACCGCGTTGACGCCCTTCGTGCCGAGGTAGTTGAGGGCGCCGATGAGGCCTTTGCCCTTACCGCCCTGCCACGTGGGATCGCCGGTGCGCCAGTCGCCGACGTGCGGGGCGTAAGTCTTCAGCGGAACTTCTTTTTTCAGCGCGAGGGTGTCGTCGAAGTCGGCGTAGGCGAGGAGGGTCTCGGGGGCATCGGCGCCGGCCTTGAGGAAGGGTTGGCCGGAGCCGGCGGCGATGAGGTAGTGGCCGCCTTTGTAGGTAAGGCGACCGCCGGCGCGGAATTCGGGGCGGGTTTTATTGGTCGCGCCGACCGTGAAGGAGCCGGTTTTTCCGTCGTAGGGGGCGAGCGCTTTGCCGTTGCCCTGGGTGGCGGCGTTGGGACCGGCGGTGAAGGAGACGAGGTAGTTCCACTTGCCGGGCTTGTCGGGCGAGAGGTGCGCGCGCCAAGCGGTGCCGGCGGTGGCGGAGGTCTCGGCGGCCTTGCCATCGGCGGCGAAGTAGCCGGGGACGATGTAGGACGGTTGACCGGACTCGTGCGTGAAGGTGACGTCGAAGCGGTAACCGGTAAATGGGTTTGGCGCGGTGTCGGTTTCGGCGGCGAAGGGGCCGGCGAGGTCGAGGGTGACCTTGTGCCATTGGCGGAGTTCTCCGGTGATGCGGACGGCGGCGTCGCCGGGCGTTTGGCGGGCGACGGGGCGGAAGAGTTGTTCGCGCTGAGTTTTGGCGAGGGCAAGTTGGGACTGGCCGTGGCCGTCGTTTCCGGGGTTGGTGGGATAAAACACAATCTTGGACCAACGTCCGCGGCTCCATTCCTGGCCGTCCTTCGAACCGGCGCGTGCCCGGATCTCGACAAGCGTGCCTTCGCTGACTTCGACACCATGCCATGTCACGTTGAAGCGTTCGCCCTCTTCAAACTGTTGGTTGGAGAGTGGGCACACAAAGCGCCCAAGTAACTTGTCGGCCAGAAACACTTCGTAGATCGAGGAACCGTCGTTCTCACCTACGGTTTCGAGCCGGATGTGGTAGGCGCCGTTGCGGGCCGGAGCGGTGAATTTGATCGAAGCTTCTTTGCGCTCGCTGGGGTTAATTGCGGCCCACTTGCCCTTGTCGAGGTAGAAGCCGGTGCCGGACAGATTCAGGGCAGAAGCGAGCACGGTGCCGGACGTGGGCGCCGCTACGGTGGCCGAAACGGCGGCGGGGGCAGGGGCGGGCGCGGCGGCGGGCGGGGTGCCGGCCTGCTGCTTCGGGGCGGTGTGTTTTTTTGGCGCAGCTTGCTTGGGGGAAAGCGGGGTTAGCGACGGCGAGTCCTTGTAGTTTGCCGGCTGGGCGAACGCAGCGGGCAGACGGCCACTGGCGACAAGCGGCTCGGGGCCCATTCCCTCAGGCGAGTATTTCGCGTCGGTCGTCATGAGCCACTTGTCGATCTCGAAGCCGTCCTCGCGCATTGAGATGTGAACGACATGTTCTCCGGCGCTTGGGACATCGAGGAAGAGTTGGCCGGGCACGCCGACGTGGACGGCCTCGGTGCGTTGGCGGCTGTCCCATTGCCAAGCGTTCTTCTTAATCGTCTGCCAGCGCCGACCGCTCTCGGGCCATTGGCCATTGAGTCCGACGTGCATGCCGTTGTCCTCCCCGCCGGTGGAATAGATGCGCGCCCAGAAGTGATAACGGCCGGCCGTGGCGAACTTAACTTTGTAGGAGAGCACGGCAATCTTGCCCGGGTCGTTGGAGAAGTTTTCACCGTGAACCAGTGTTTCATCGTGGGTCCAACGCGAATCGGGGAGTGCTTCGAGATAAGCTCCGCCACTGGCGCCGGCGACATGGGTGCCGTCGGTATCGGGGGTGAGTTTTGGGTGCGAGGCCGGCGTGGTGATGTGCCATGCACGTTTCTCGGTGAGCTCTTGTTTGAAGAAATGTTCGGCCTCGACGGCGACGAGTCCGCCTTGCTCGGCAAACACGAGATCGGCGGGGGCGAGCGGCGGCGGCTGGGCGGCGAACGCAAGAAAGGGCGCGAAGCACGCGCCGAGACGAGTGAGATGAGTAGGGATATTCATAGATGGGAGGAAGAGAGACGGAGTTGGCGGACGAGATCGGCGAGGGCGGTGTCGGAGCCGACGTTGCCGGGGAAGACGACGTAGCCGAGGCCGGGGAATTTGGTCTCGGGGCCGAGTTGCCAGACGGGCACGCCGGGCAGGGCTTGGCCGAGCACGAGGGCGCGGCGCACGCCAAGGCCGAGGGTCGCGGTGTCGCTGGAGGTGATGCCGCCTTTGGCGATCAAATAGCGCGGGGCGACGGCGAGATGTTGCACGATATGAATCAACGAATCGGAGACGTGGCGGCCGATCGCGAGGCTGGCGTCAGCGTCGGTGCCGGTGATGAGTTGGCGGCTCGTGAAGACTACGGTGTCGCGGCCGGCGGCGAGGGCGGAGTTGATTTGCGTGAGAGCGGAGTCGAGCGCGGCGGTGCGGCGGGTTTCGTCGAGGAGCGCGGCGACATCGAGCTCGATGGGAGTGACGGTGGAGTTGGCGAGCAGGGCGGAGAGTTGGGCGGTGGTTTTGGGAACGTAGGAGCCGACGAGCGTCAGGCCGCCGTGAGCGTTGGGCAGACTGAAGGCGGTGGGCGCGAGCAGGGCGTGTTGGGGCGATTGGCCGATGCGGGCCGCGACGAAACCGGCGGCGGTGCGGTAGAGGAAACGTGAGCCGGCAGACTCGGCGGCAAGCGTCGCGGCGGCGAAGACCTCGATGTCGCGGGGGGCGGCGGCGTTTACGATGCAGACCGAACCGCGCGGGAGAGCGCGGAGTTTTTCAGCAACGGCGATCGGGCCACCGGAGCGGAGAAGGTTGAGGGAGATCGTCGCGACGTCGGCGGCGCGGATGCGGCCGGCGGTTTTTTCTGCGACATAGTCGGGAAGATGAGAGGAACGGTAGCCAAAGGCGGCGTCACGGGCGAAAGGTGTCTCGGCCGCAGGCACCAGGCGGTCGCCCTCGATGACGTAGTGGATGTCATTCAGGGTGTAGCGCCCGCCGGCTTCAAAGTAAGGCGTGAGAAATGTGACGTCGAAGGGGCCGAGGATTTCGGCGAGCGTGTCGGTTTCGAGCGGGTAGTGGCCGCGAAGCGTGGAGTCGCTACGGCTGGCGACGACGACCGGGCGATGCGTCGCGGCCGAAGCGGTGCGCAGATTGGTCGCGAGGTCGACATGCAGCGCGCGAGAGGCGGCGGGGGTGAGGCTGCGGGAGTTCGTCAGGATGTAGAAACAGGAGGGCACGGCGGAGAGCTCGGCGGTGAGGGTCGCGACGTCCCATGTGGTGACGACGGCGATGTCGCGCACGGTCTGCGTGCCGGTGGGGTCGTCGTCGAGCACGACGAGGGTGCGACCGCCAGCGGCGGCAGCGGTTGCGTTGGCCGGAAGGAGATCGGTCGGCCAGACGGGCAGGAGCGCGGCGAAGGTCGCGCTCTTGGAAAGTGGGGTTGAATCAGGCACCGGTTTCCCAGTCTAGGGGTTAGCAGGAAGTCGCCGAGCTCGGCGTTTATCTTGCGCCGGGGGTGTGGCCGGTGATCTCGGCGAGGAGGCGGAAGAAGCCGGCTTTGCGCGGGGAGCTGATGGTCCAGTTGGCGGGGATGCTTTGGTAGCCTTCGGCGTAGCCCTCGCCCTTCCTGCGGAAATCGAAATACCCCCAGCCGGCGTATTCGCCGACGGCGGCGGTGAAGTTGTTGTCGGGGACTTCAAAATTGAAGTGGTCGTCCTCATTGTAGAAAATCGGCTTTGGCGTGTAGCCGGCCACTTGGCGGGTAAGGCGGACGATCTCGGCGATGCGCTTGGGATCGCTGACTCCGTTGCCGTGGAGCAACAGATAGTCGGAGGCGCGGACGACGTTCTCCTTTGGAACGGTGTTGCCGCCGTAGGAGGTGCTGACCAAGAGGCGGTGACCGCCGGGGCCTTTGGTGTTTTTCACGCGCTCGATGAGTTCGTGGACGCGCTCGGGTTTCAGAATGGCGTGGTCATAGGCCTTCACGTCGCACTCGTTGTTCACCTCAATGATCACGTTGCGCCAACCGTGTTCGAGCACCCACTTGGTGGCGTTGTCCACGGCGCGGATGACGGCGGCTTCGTCGGCGAGGCGTTGGTCTTGGCCGAAATAAAAATAACCGAGCACGACGACCATGCCGAGGTCATCGGCGAAATTGATGACGCGCTTCATGCGCGCGAGATACTCGGGGAGCAGCGTGCCGTCTGGGCGGAAGGCGTTGTTGATCCACGGCTGACTCTTGGAGTAGCCCTCGGGGGAACCGCCTTGGAGATTGATGGTGAACGAGAGCAGGCCATGCGCGCGCCAAGCCGGCATGGCGGCGAGAAACTCGCGGACGTTGCGCTCGGCGTCCCACTTGCCGGTGTCGGGGTAAACCCAGCGGGAAATCGTTTCGGGATTCAGGTCGTCGAAGACGCCCTGCACCATGCGGGAATTCATCATGAGGCCCTCGATCTTTTTGCCCTTCCACGTGCGGCCCTCGTAGGTCGGCTTTCCGTTGATGAAGAATTTATCCCCGGAGATTGAGACGGTAGTTTTCGGCGCGGCGGCGAGGGAGCCGACGAATGTCGCGATCGCGAGAAGTGAACGGGTGAGGAGGTGATGGAGTTTCATTTTGGGATCAGTTGGCGGCGATGAGCCACACCGTGAGGGCGGCGAGGCCGAGAAAGTAGGTGCCCGAGAGAGCGAGGGCGAAGCGCGACATGCGGCCGGGGCGGAGCTCGGCGGGGAGGAGCCGGGTGTTGACGGCGAGCGTGTGCAGACAACTCAGGCCGAGGGCAAAGTTGTTCACGTTGGCCGCCACCACGACGAGCCAGAGCGGACTCGCGAACGAAAGAAACCCCGCGGCCATCAGCACGTAGCCGGCGAGGAAGCCGTAATAGATGCGGAAAACATGGCGCGGATCGAGCCGGCGGGCGTGGCCAGACGATGTCCACACGACGTCCACCCAGCGGCGAAGGAAGCCGTCGACCGTGGTGATCGTCACCGGGAAGAGGACAAGGAATCCGGCCACCAGCATGAGATACCAGCAGATCTGGCCGAGCAGGCCGCCGAGGCGGGAATTCACGCCCTCGGCCATGAGCCCGGCGAGCACCCAACGGTCAGCGGTGGTCCCGCGTGGGATCACTTCCATCGACAAGATCGCGGGCAGTGCGAGACCGATGAGCGAGGCGGGCAGCCAGACTTGCCACTGGTCGAGATGCACCATGCGCAGCCAACCGCGCCAGCGGGTCAGCGCATCAGGCGTGGGCCGGAAGACGGTGCCGGTGTGCGCGAGGGCGACGGGTTCGCCGCCGATCATGCTTGGAATCGCGCCGACCTTGGCGCCCATGCCCCAACCCTGTTCGCGGGTGTAAGCGCAGATGGCGGTTTGGGTGAGTCCGCCGACGCCGGCGATTCCCGCGAGCGTGGTGAACAGCTTCATGGACTCGAGGTCGAGGCTGGGCCACGGGCCGCCGGACCAAAGCTGCGCGAAGACGTTGACCACTTTTCCGTCGGCGGCGGGCAAAGAGCCAAAACTCACGAAGCCGAGGAGCACTTCGCCGAGGGTGCGCCACGAGGTGAGCGCGAGGCAGAGCACAAGCAGCAGGCCAAGCACGTAGAACACTTTCACCATCACGAGCCCTTTCACGAAGCGGTAGATCGTGCCGCCGAAAATCAGCGGCAACGGCACGAGCGCGAGGAGGACAAACGTCACGGTGCGCATGAGGCCGGTTTCGGTCGCGGGGTCGGGAATGCGCGCGAGAATCACGGCGGCAGCGGTGACGGCGACGGCCGAAAGTTGGAACGGCAACATCGTCCAAAAGTCGATGGCGAGGTAGGTGACCGTCCAAAACCGCGAACCCGGTTTCAGCCGGAGTTTGCCGGTCATAATGCCCTCGCCGGTGGCGAGCGTGTAGCGGCTCGCTTCGACGTTGTAGATGTATTGCGCGAGCAAGGTGAGCAGGGTGATCCAAAGCAGCGCGCCGCCGTAGCGGGCGGTGATGGCCGGGCCGATCAGCCATTCGCCGGCGCCAAGGGAAGCGCCCGCCATGACGATGCCCGGACCGAGGAGTTGGCGCCAATTGCGGCGGGGCGGGGCGGCGAGTTCGCCGACGGTCCAAGGGAGCAGTCCGGTGCGGGATTCGCGGGGCGTCGTTTCGGAAGTTGGGGATGGGGTGGACATGGGACGGGTGGATGTCGGCGGCTGAAAAGCCGTCGGTCCGTTAGGAGAGGGTGACGACTTGGTTGGTGGCCTGCGAGCGGTAGCAGGCTTCCATCAGCGCGGTGGATTTGAGGTAATCTTCTCCAGTGTTTTCAAATGGCGCGCCGCTCATCATGCAATCGACGAAGTGCCGCTGGAGAGCGTAGACGCAGTCTCCGGCAAAGCCTTCGCGGGTGTGCGGATAGTCGAGGAGGCGCGTGGGCTGCCCAAGGAGTTTGAGGGTGAGGTTGCCCTCGAGATCGAGTTCGACATGGCCCCTGCGGCCGTCGAGGCGGACGAGGCCGAACGTATAGCGCGGATTGCCGACATCGGATTCGTTGTAGCGCGAGGCGTCGAGAATTGCGGTCGCGCCGCTGGCGAGGCCGCAAACGATCTGGGCGGCGTCTTCGCCGAGGATGGCGGGATTGCGTTTTTGGAAACGCGTATAAACCGAGGTGATTTCGCCGCCGAGGTAGCGAAAGGTATCGAGGAAATGAACGCCCGTCTCGTAGCAAAACAGGCGCGGGTAGGTTCGGAAAAACGGCTGGCGCGCGAGGTAGGCATCGTCCTGCCAACCGTCGCCGAGGCGGGTGCGGATGTTGATGGAGAAAAGCTCGCCGAGCGTGCCGGCGTCGAGCAGGCGGCGCATTTCCCGATACCACGGCTGCCAGCGAAAATTCTCGTGGATCATCAGGCGCACACCGGCGCGAAGGGCCGTCTCAACGATGGCGACGCACTCGGCGAAGGTGGGGGCGATGGGCTTTTGGCAGATGATCGCGATGCCGCGGGCGGCAGCGAGTTGGACGACTTCGAGGTGGGTCTCGGGGGGTGTGATGATGTCGACGAAGTCAGGTTTCTCCGCGTCGAGCATCGCGGCGAGATCGGTCCAGGCGTAGGCGCGCGGAATGCGGTGGAGCGCGGCGGCCTCGCGGGCCTTGTCGAGGGAGCGATTGGCAAGGGCGGCGATTTCAACCTCGGGAATGCGCGCCCACGCCTCGTATTGGAAACGGGAAAAATAACCGGCGCCGAGACAGATGCCGCGGAGTTTCTTCATGGCGCGGAGAGAACGGGGAGACGGGACGGAATCACGGGTTGGGGCGGGGAGAAAAGCGGAGGAGGGTGGCGCTCAGCCGTGTGGCCACGAGGCGGGGGGCGAATCGTAGGCGAAAGCACGGACCGGGCAGCCGTCACCGGCGACGAGCTTGAGTGGGAGTGCGGTGAAGTAGACGCGGGGCTCCGTGAGTTGATCGAGGTAAGCAAGACCTTCGACCACCGTGACGCCGCCGCCGAGCAAAATGTGGTGGATGCGTGTGACCTCCGGGAGGTTGTTCACGTCGGCAATGGAGGGCGGCTCAACCCCGAGAATCTTGACGCGGTGGGCGACACACCAGTGGGCGAGTTCTTCCGAGATTCTCGGCAGGCCATCGCGGTAGATCGCGGGATCGGCGACATGTTTGTGCCAGTCGGTGCGGAGCAGGAGGCTTTCGCCGGCGGTGAAGGTGGTGGCGACGGAGCCGAGGTGAGCGACGGTGAGCAGTGTGCGCGGCGCGACCGGGGCGAGGTGAATGACCGATGCGGGACCGAGGCAGTTTTCGAGAGGCTTGGTGTCGATGGTCTCGGGGCCGGCGGCGAAATGAACCTGCGAATCCATGTGGGTGCCGGCGTGCGAGTAGAGGTGCCACGTAGCGGCGTTCCAGCCGTCGCGGGTCGCGGTGAATTTGGGTTCCATCGCGACGCCGCGCTGGCCGGGCGTAAGCTGCAGCGTGAGGTCAACGATACGGGGCAGGGGCATGGGGCGGGCAGGATCGGGCGGCGAAAGAGTCGCCGGTCCGGGTTTAGGGTTTGGGGAGGACGGTCTGGGTAGGGTCGCGAGGCAATGCCGGCAGGTCGATGGGCTGGGTGTAGCGCGCGAGGTCGGTGGTGAGGATGCGGATGTTTTTGAAGCGAATGAGATTTTTTTCCTGCGCGGCGTCGCCTTTGGCGGGAAAGGAATGGATCTTAAAGGCGATAGGGCCGCGGGTGTATTTGTCGTCGATCAAGTGCGCGGTGGGGATGCCGTTGACCCAGATCTTGACGGTTGAGCCGACGGCTTCGATGCGGAAACGGGCCCATTCGTTGAACTTGTAGGCGGTGCGGCCACGGTCGTTGGTCTTCAGATTTTGCAGCCAGAGCCAGTTCTTGCCGTAGTCATCGAAGATGCCGCCGGTCCACTGGCGAGTCGGGGACGGATCGATTTTCATTTGGTAGCCGTGGAGACGCACGCTTGCCGTCGGAGGCGTTTCGATGCAGCGGAAAAGGACGCCGGTGTTGAAGCCGCCGGTCTGATAGCAGTCCACTTCAAGGATGAAGTCACCGAAGCTATCGTCGGTGCAAAAGAACGTGTGCTCGGGTGTGCCGCGCACCATGTGACCGGTGAGCGCGCCCTCGTCCACGTAGGTGGCGGCCTTCGGCGTGGCGCCGACGATTTTCCAGCCTTGGAGATCGCGGCCGTTGAAAAGTTGACGCCACGGAGGTGTTGGCTCGGCTGCAAGGGAGACCGTGGCGATGGCAAGGAGGAGCGGGAGGAGGCGGGGAATCATAGTTTTTTTGGGCGGAGGTGGGGCGGGATTAAACGAGAGACTGGCAGATGAGATCACCCATCTGCCTGGTGGAGGTCTTACCGCCGAGGTCGGCGGTGCGGTGGTCGGGGTCGGCCAAGATGCGCGCGACGGCCTCGGTAATGAGACGGGCACCGCGGACGGTCTCGGGGTGGTCGAGCCATTCGAGCATCATCGCGACGGAAAGAATGGTGGCGATCGGGTTGGCGATGCCTTTTCCGGCGATGGTCGGCGCGGTGCCGTGGGAGGGTTGAAAGACGCCGTAGGTCTCGCCGACGTCGGCCGACGGCGCCATGCCCATACCGCCGATGATGCCGGCGGCGAGGTCGGAGAGGATGTCGCCGAACATGTTTTCGGTGACCATCACGTCGAAGGACTCGGGGCGCTGCACGAGGAAGAGGGCCATCGCGTCGACGTAGACGCGGTCCGTCGTGACCGTGGGAAACTCGCGGGCGACTTCGTCGAAGATTTTGCGAAAGAACGCCATCGACGGGAGGACGTTGGCCTTGTCGACGAGGGTGCAGTGTTTCCGGCGTTTGAGGGCGAGTCGGAACGCCTCGCGGCAGACCCGCTCGGCCCCGCGGCGCGTGATCGTTAGCGTGTCGGTCTCAAAGTCGCGCCCCGCGGGACGCGGCGTGCGGCGCTCGGAGAAGAGGCCCTCGCAGTTTTCACGGATGATGACGAAGTCGATGGGGCGACCGCCGGCGCCGCCGTAGCCCTTGAGCGGCGAATGGTTTTCGTGGAAGAGACGAATGGGCCGGATGCCGTTAAACAAATCGAGCTGCTCGCGGAGATCGATCTGCGGCGTCATCTCGACCCCGCTTGGCCAACGGACGGAGGGCAGGCCCATGGCCCCGAGCAGAATGGCATCGGCCTCGCGGATCCGCTCGAGCGTGGCGGGCGGAAGTGGGTCGCCGCTGCGGAGAAATTCGCCGGCGCCGACGGAGTGTTCAACGAGTTCGAAGCGAACGCCGGCTACCAGAGCTTCGACGGCGCGGAGGACCTTGACGCCTTCGGCGATGACTTCGGGGCCGATTCCGTCGCCGCCGAGGATTGCGACCTTAAACAGGGTTAACATGCGGGGAAGAGGGTAACAGGAAGGCGGGGTTAAGGGCAGGAGTTAATCCACATTTAATCTAAGATTTTGCGTCGCAGGCCGGCGCGGGAGGGCGCACGGTCGGCGGGTGAAAACAACGATGGAATGTCGGGGGAAGGCACGGCGACCGCAAAGTGGCCGGCGGGC
>CALSBN010000122.1:0-14298 GCA_943373185.1 Opitutus sp. GAS368
TGGGATTTTCGTTTTTGGATTCTGGAATCTCGATTTTTGGGGTGGGGATGGCGCCGGTGGCGAAGGTGAGATTGGGGAGAGAGTTTTCGCGGGCGACGCGGTTGCAGAGTTCGACAAGTTCGGGACGGACTTCGAGGCCGGTGACCGTCGCACGTGAACCGAGAAGCGTGGCCACCGCGAAGGTGAGGTAGCCTTTGCCGGAACCCATGTCGGCGATGCGGAGCGGAGTTTCAGACGGACCAAAGGTCTCGGCGACCAGCGGCTCGATGAGCTCGGCGAATTTCTGGATTTGGCGAAACTTGGCGGTCTGTTCGGCCCTGGGTTGGCCTTGGTCGTTGGTTACGCCGAGCGCGCGAAGCCAAGGAGTGCTGGCCGCAATCAGGTATTGCTTGGCGTGGTCATGGGAGCCGGGAACGGGCGCAGGGGTGGGAGCAGTGGTTTTCGAGCGGACGCGCGCGGAGCCATCGGGCTTTGTTTCGAGTTGGATCGCGTGGGTGGCGGTGAAGAGGTGGGCGTCGAGAAATTCGCGGCCGAGGAGATAAGTGATGAGGTTGAGTCCCTCGGCCGGGACTAAATTTTTGGTGATGTCGCGTTGGGTGTGTCGCCAGACGAAGGTAAGGTGCGGGCCCGTTTTGAGGGCGACGGGACGGATAAAAATATTTTGAAGGGTGGGGTCCGCGGGCGGTAAGGCGGGTTTGCCGAGGGTGAGCTTGATGAACGTTCCCTCGGTCAGGGCGGCGGAGAGCAGCTCAAGAAAACGGTCGCGAGCGGGAATGATGGGCATCGCGCAAAGCTGCGGACCGAGGGGCGGCTTGGCCATCTAAAGCAATGGCGTTCGAACGCTTTTAAAAAAAAATGAACCCGCGCGACCGATGAACTCGGCGGTCGCGCGGGCTTTCTGCAACTGTGCCGCCGTCTGGCGGCAACCATGTCAGCGCAGCAAGGCGATTTTAGGGCTCCGGTCCACTATACCTTCTCTGAGCGCTACACGCGCCGCCACATCGGCGCGGAAAGGTGTGTCGGCGGCGGCGTAGGCGGCTTGGATGACACCCACGAAATTGTCCAAGGTCACCAGCTCGACGTCAGGTTTCGAGCTGTTGACGCCGATGGCGAGCCAGCCGCCTCGCCGTTGTTCAACGATCATGTGGGCGACGTAGAGGCCGCGATGGTTGCGATAGACCACGGGTGTGCCCGGGCGAAGGCTATGATAACTCCGCTCTCGCACGACTATGGCGGTGCCGCTCACGTATATCGGCTCCATTGATGCACCCGAACCGAGCAGTGCAAACGAACACTCATCGTTGGCCGCATGAGCCTCGGCGGCGGCCAATTCCTTCCCGGGCGGGACCAATGAAGGCACCGGAGCGGTGCGCACGAAGAGATCGAGGTTGGTCCGAGGCGAGTGAGTCACGCAACCGCCGAGGAGCAGGCCGGCGGAAACAAGGGCGAGCGTGGTGACGACGCGCCGAGAAGGAACAACGCGGTCGAGAAGCGAAAGGAGGTTGGGAGCCGTGGTCGAGTTCACCCCGACAGCCTACCGGCGGATGGGTTTTGCCGGTATCCGGAGACCCCCGCGATCGGGCCTGCGGACTTGCGCTGGGGTGTTTTCCCCGGCGCGGGAGCACCGAACGAAGCTCGGTGTCGGGATAAAAAACCGTTTGACGGAGAAGCTTAAAGTTTGGCTAGGGCGTCGGCAGCGGGTTTCAGATTCGGGTCGAGTTTCAATGCGGCTTCGAGGGAGGCGCGGGCAGCCGCTTTATCACCCATTTTCCCCAGGATGACGCCGATGCGAAAATGGGCGCCGGAGTGGCCGGGTTGATTGGGTGGCGGGGTAAGCTCGAGGCAGCGACGTAGGGTCACGAGACCGCGGTCGAGGTTCTCGCCGGTCGTGGAGGCGAGGCGGCCGATTTGATACAGCGCGAGATAATTGTCGGGGTTCTCTTTCAAAGCTGCTTCGCACAGCTCGGTCGCTTCGGAGAATTTTTTTTCACCGGATTTGAGTGAAATCAGCGCGGTCAGGCCGCGCGCCGGGTCGCGCTTTCGGATTTCCTCGGCTTGTGCGTAGGCCTTGCTGCTGCTGCCGCCGGCGATCCAAGGGGCTTGGGAGTAATACTGCATGAGACCTTCGCGGGCATCGAGGTAGTCGGGTTTGAGTTCGATGGCGCGGATCATGGCTTCGCGGCCACGGGTGGCGGCGGAGAGCGAGCGGGTTTTTCCGGCGAGTTGGAGGGAGCTGCCACCAAAATCGCCCAGGTAGGTGGCGTTGGTAGGCTCGAGTTCGGCGGCTTTGGCGAGCCATGGCACGGCGTCATCGAGGGCGGTGGTGTCGCCGCGTCGGCGAATCGTCATGCCGTAGAAATAGGCGGCCGCCGCGTTCTTCGGCTCGGCGGCGGTAATTTTTTCGAGGGCAAGTCGGGCCTCGGGATATTTCTTCGCTTCGTAAAGCGCGATAGCCTCGCTCAGCGAAGCTGCTTGGGCTGCTGAGACGAGGAAGCCAAGAATCAGCGCAAATTTGAAAAAAGCGGAGAAATAGGAACGGGGGTGCATCGGCCCTTTACGACTGCGGGGTTGCCGAGAAGTTTCAAGCCCGTTGGAAGGGTGGCGCGGGCGATTCGGGCGCAGGCTGAAGGGCGAGCCTACTCGTAGCGGAGGGCGTCGATCGGGTCGAGCTGGGCGGCTTTGTAAGCGGGGTAGAAACCTGAGACAATCCCGACGAACGCGCTGCCGACGACCGAGATCACGATCCACATCGTGGGCACCACCACGGGCCAGCCGTTGTAGGCGGAGAGAAGTTGAGAGCCTCCGATTCCTATGCCGACGCCAATGAGCCCGCCGAGCGAGCTCAGGAGAATCGCTTCGATCAAAAACTGCGTGAGGACGTCCCGGCCGTGGGCACCGATGGCGAGGCGGATGCCGATCTCGCGGGTGCGCTCGGTGACGGACACGAGCATGATGTTCATGATGCCGATTCCTCCGACGATGAGGGAAACTCCGGCAATGCCCGCGAGCAATCCCGTCATGGTTTTCGCCGTGGCCGTGGCGGCGGTGGCAAGTTCTTCCTGGGTGCGGACGGCGAAGTCGGGTTCGCGACCGCGGCGGCGCTGGGTCAGGAGGTCCTCAACCGCGAGCTTCACGCTTGCGATGTTTTCAGGGGCGTCGGCCTGAATCCGGATCATGCTTATGTTGGTGCGGCGGGAGACGCGGCGCATGTGGGAGGTATAGGGAATGAGGACGACATCGTCTTCATCGGAGCCGAAGATGCTAAAGCCCTTGGGCGACATGACGCCGAGGATGCGAAAAGGAAGGTTGCGGATGCGCAGCGTCTGGCCGACGGGGTCTTCGTTGGGGAAAACTTGGTCGGCGACGGTTTTGCCGATGACGCAGACTTTGGCGAGGGACTTCACGTCTTGGTCGGTGAACATGGCACCGCTGGCCACCGGCCAGTTGCGGACGTAGCCGTAATCGGGACCGACGCCGTTCACGTTGGTGTTCCAGTTGAGGCCGTTGGCGAGAATCTGGTTCCGGTCGCGGATTTCGGGGCTCAGGCCGTCGATATCTTTTACATCCGCGAGGATAGCATCGGCGTCCTCAGGGGTGAGAGTCGTGGAGCTGCCGAAACCGCCGCGACTGCCACCGCTGGTGAAGCTGCCGGGCATGACGGTGATCAGATTTTGGCCGAGGGAGGCGACTTGGGCTTCAACCTGGGCTTTGGCGCCGTTGCCAATGCTGACCATGGTGATCACGGCGGCGACACCGATGATCATGCCCAAGGCGGTGAGCATGGACCGCATGGTATTGCGCCGAAGGGCGCGGAGGGCGACGCGGAGAGTGTTAGTAAAGCGCATGGCGGAGCGGACTCAGGCGGCGGGATGGACGGTAAGTTTGGCGGCCGTCTCGGCGGCTTGGATGCGTTGCATCTCTTCGGCGGCGATGGAGCGGTCCTCGACGGGGGCGTCGCGGACGACAACGCCATCGCGGAGGATGAGGTTGCGCTTGCAGTAGCGGGCAACGTCGAGCTCGTGGGTGACCATCACAATCGTGATGCCTTGGTCGTTGAGTTTCTGAAAAACCCCCATGACCTCGATGGACGTTTTCGAATCGAGGTTGCCGGTGGGCTCGTCGGCGAGGAGGACTTGGGGCTGGTTGACGAGACCGCGGGCGATGGCGACACGTTGCTGTTGGCCCCCGGAGAGCTGGTTGGGCATGTGGTCGGCACGGTTGGCGAGACCGACGATTTCAAGACAGTGCATGGCGCGCTCGCGAATCTCGCCGGCGGAGGCTTTGCGGTGGCGACCGTAGAGCATGGGAAGCTCGACGTTTTCAAGAGCGGTGGTGCGGGCGAGGAGATTGAATCCTTGGAAGACGAATCCGAGCTTTTGATTGCGCAGATCGGCGAGTTCGTTGCGGTCGAGTTTGTCGATTTCGATCCCGTCAAGGAGGTAAGTGCCCTTGGTCTGCCGGTCGAGGCAGCCGAGCATATTCATCAGGGTGGACTTACCGGAGCCGCTCGCACCCATCAGAGCGATGAACTCGCCGCGCTGGATATCGAGGCTGACGCCGCGGACGGCGTGGACGGGCACTTCCCCGGACTCGTAGATTTTGTGGATGTCCTTGATTTGGACGACAGGGGGCATGAGCGAGGATTGGCGAACGGATTTCGGAGCGGTGTGTGCGGTGGCGACGGATTAACGTCCGCCCCGCGAGCCGCCGGGACCGCCACCGCCAAAACTGCTGCGGCCGCTGAAGGGATTGGAGGCGCCGCCGGGGGCGCCGGGAGCGGCCGGGGCGGCGGTTGCGCCGGGCATGATCACGGCGGTGATCACGTCGTCGCCATCGGTGAGGCCTTCGAGGACTTCGGTGGTGAAACCGTCGGAGACGCCGAGCTTCACCGAGATTGCCTGAAGTTTTTTATCTTTGTCCGCAGCTTTCGGGTCGACGAATTTGTAGAGGGTGCGCTGGACCACGGTGTTGTTGAAGCCTTGGTCGCCGCTTGAGCTGGGGCCTCCGCCGCCGCGGCGGCCGCCGCCGGAGTCGCCGCCGCCCTTGGAGCCTTTCGGACGACCGCCGGGCGTGGCAAGGCGGGCGGCAATGAGCTCGGGATCCAAGCCTTTGGCTTTGGCGAGGACCTTGGCCTTGGCGATCTGGTCGGGGGAGGCGGGGGTGCCGCGCTCGAAGCCGATCTCGCGCATGATGGCCATGGTGGCGGCCATGCGTTCGTCGTCGGTCATATTGGCCCCGGCGCCAGCGGGGGCGGCTGCTTTCTCGGCAGATTTGGCAGAGGCTGGGCTTGCGGGGGCGGCGGCAAGGACCTCGGCGGGGATGCGAACGCGGAGCGCCCCGTTTGCGACGCGGAGGATGCCGCTGCGCTGTTGGACGATAATGGACACGTTGGCGGTCATGCCGGGTTTGAGCCGGCCGTCTTCGTTGGCGACGTCGATGATCGTGGCGTAAGAGACTACGCTCTGGCTGACACTGGCGGCGTTGCGCACCATCCGGACTTTGCCGGTGAAGGTGCGGCTGGGGAAGGCGTCGACGGTGAACTTGACGTCTTGGCCTTCCGAGATGGTGCCGATATCGGCCTCGGCGACCGCGGCGTTGATCTGCATGCGCGTGAGGTCGTTCACGAGGGTGAAGAGCACCGGGGCGTTCATGCTGGCGTTCACGGTGCGGCCCTTGTCGGTTTTGCGGTCGAGGACCATGCCGTCGATGGGCGAGACGATCGTGCACCGGGAGAGGTCGAGCTTGGCGTTTTCGACCGCGGCCGTGCGGGTGAGCATCGTGGCGTTGGATTGCGCGAGTTGGGCCTCGGAATTGTCGAGCTCCGATTGGGAGACGAGGTTCTTCTCTCTGAGGCCGCGAACGCGCTCGGTGTTGAGCCCGAGCAGGCGGTTATTCGCCTTGGCCGATTCGTAGTCGGCTTCGGCCTGTTTGAGGCGCTGGGTCGGGGTGGCTTCGTCGATGCGGGCGAGGAGATCGCCGGCTTTCACCTTGGAGTTGAAGTCGACGAAGACCTCCTTGATTTGACCGGAAACTTGCGCGCCCACATCGACGGTGACCACGGGCTGGAGATCGCCGGTCGCGGTGACGGATTGGGTGATGTCTCCGCGGGCGACTTTGGTCGTTTGGAACTCGGGGGCCTTGTCGGCTTTTACCTCATAGAAGCGCCAAGTAAGGCCGCCGCCGACCGCGAGGATGAGGATCAAAATGATGAGACCGCCGTAGCTTTTGGATTTGGCCATGAGAGAAAAGAATTCGAGGAATCGGTGACGTTGGACAATGTAATCTGGCAGGGTTATTGCGGTTTCCGGGGAATTGAACGAAACGCCGAGCCGGCCGGTAGCGCAAAGACGCGACGAAGGCCAATAGGTAACGAAAAATTTGGGTAATCGGGCGATCGGACCGTTCAGCCGGTCTTATCGGCCGAAGGGGAGAAGGCGCGGGTGAGTTCCGCAGCGACGTTGGGCGGGACGAAATGACTGATATCGCCGCCAAATTTCGCGACCTGCTTTACCAACGTCGAGCTGGTGTAGCTGAACTGCTCGTTTGGCATGACGAAGATCGTTTCAATCTTGGGCTGAAGGTGACGGTTCATCAGCGCCATGTTGAATTCGAACTCAAAGTCGGAAAGCGCGCGGAGACCGCGGATGATCGCGTCGGCCTTTTGCGCGAGGGCGAAGTCCACGAGCAGCCCGCCGAAGGTGGTGACCGTGACGTTGGGGAACGGGGCGAGATTGGGCGCGAGCATCGCCAATCGCTCGTCCGCGGTGAAGAGCGGGCCTTTGCCGGCGTTGTGGGCGACGGCGACCGTGACGCGGTCGAATAGTTTTGCGGCCCGGGCGAGGACATCGAGATGTCCGTAGGTAATGGGGTCGAACGTGCCGGGATAGATGCAATGGCGCATGACGTGAGGTTTCCGGAAACGAAAGTCAGGTCCGGGGGATTGGCGATGATGTTTTCGTCCGTGGCCGGGGCGAGGCAGCGCGAAGCCACGGCAAAACCCGCGGCAACGGGTCCGGGATTGATTTCGGGCAAGGCGCGTGCGTTGGTGATTGTCCTGTCTCGCCGATGCTGACTCTGCCCAACATTCTCACGTTCTCCCGATTGCCGGCGATGTTTGCGATCGTCGGTTTGATGAACGCGGAGTTTCAATGGGCGGCGACGATCGCTTTCTGGTTGTTCATCGCGGCGGCGCTCACGGATTGGTTGGACGGAAAAATCGCGCGCGAGAGCAACACCGTTTCGACCTTCGGCCGCTTTATGGATGCGGTCATCGACAAGGTAATGGTGCTGGGCATCATGATCGCGTTCGTCGCCGGAAACGGTTACTTCATGGGCTACAAAATTGTCGGGATGATGCTGTTGCTTTGCATTCTCGGCCGTGAGTTTATGGTGTCTGGACTGCGGATGGTTGCGGCGACCAAAGGCACTGTGGTTGAGGCCGACGCGGGCGGTAAAATGAAGACGTTTATCCAACTGAACGCCATCGGGTGGCTTTTGGGAGCGCGGATGTTTGAGCAAGATTTTGCCGACTTGTTTGTCGGCGATGCGCGCTGGCAAGTCACCGGGGTTCATCTGCTCGGGCTGAGTTTGTTTGTGCTGTCGGCCGTGCTGACGGTTACGTCGGGGGTGACGTATTTCAGGCGTCACGGACACTTGGTGTTTAAGTGAGCCGGGCCATGGGACTCGCGCATCCGAACTGGCCGCGGGCCCTCCCGACTTGGCTTGTGGTCGGTGCGGCCACCCTCGGGCCGATCGGTCGGCTGTTACCGGCGCCGGGAACCTGGGGATCGCTGGTCGGAGTGGGCGCGGTGGCGGGAGTTTTGCTCGGGCTCCACGGCGGGATAGGCACGGCGGTCATGCTCGCGGCCGGGGTGGTGGGCGGCTTTCTGGCAGTCGGAATCTGCGGCGAAGCCGAGGTGCGGCTCGGAAAGCAAGATCCGGGCGAGGTGATCTTGGACGAATTCGTCGCGATGCCCTGGTGTTTTCTGGGCTGGCCGGTGTTGGTCGGCGTCTGGCCAGCGTGGGTGGTGCTCGCGCTGGGCTTCGGATTTTTTCGTTTCTTCGATATTCTGAAGCCGCTCGGGATCGCCCGGTTGCAAGGCTTGCCGGCAGGGTGGGGCGTGGTGGTGGACGATGTCGCGGCGGCGCTGGCGACGTGCGCGGTTTTGCACGCGACGCAGCTGATCTGGCGCTCGATGTAGCCGGGCGCGGGGCGCTACGGCAGAGCGAGGAGGGACTCGACGGGAACTTTGACGAGGAGACCTTGGCGGAGGACGTCGACCGAGAGGACAATGCCGTGGGGGTTGCTCGGATCGTCGACGAAACCTTCAAGACCGTAGAGCGGTCCGCTGATGATTTTGACGCGCCGGCCCTTGGTGAAAAGGGGCATCACACTGACCTCGTAGCCGGACGCGACGATGGCTTTGACGTCGGCGAGCTGGCGGAGAAAGGTCGCTTCGTCGGAGACAACAATGGCGCGGGCGAGCAGGTCCTGTTGATAGATGCGGCTCTTTTCTTCGAGCGGCACGCAGGCGAAGACGTAGCCGGGAAACAGGGGTTTGGTGAATTTCTTGGTCTGCTGCGCGTAGTGGCGGACACTCGTGATGAGCGGCAGGTAGTGCTCGAACCGCTCGGCCGCCATGAGTGCGGCGAATTTTTTTTCGCACCGGGGTTTCGCGTGGCAGACGAACCACGTGAGGGCTTGGGCGGCCTGAGTGGGCGGGGTTTCGAGATCGGGGGCGGGTGGCACGGGAAGAATCAGAGCGACTTCAGGTGTTGAAGGGCCTCCACGTAGCCGGGAAATCCCTTGCCGCAAATCATCTCGCGGCAGGCGCCGGCGGTCATCGAGGTGTGACGGAATTTCTCCCGCTTCTTGATGTCGGAGATGTGGACCTCGATCGCTGGCTTGCCGGAAGCGGCGAGTGCGTCCCGCAGCGCGATGCTGGTGTGCGAGTAGGCGCCGAAATTGACGATAAAGGCGTCGATGCCGCGGTCGGTGAGGGCGTGGATTTTGTCGACCAGCGCGCCCTCGTGGGCCGACTGGAAAAACGTAGGGGTGAACCCCAGTTTTTTCGCCTCGGTGCGGATGAGCTTTTCGAGATCGTTGAGAGTGGCGGAACCGTAAATCTCGGGCTGGCGTTTGCCGAGTCGGTCGAGGTTGGGGCCGTGAAGGATGGCGATGCGTTTCATCGAAGAGGTGGGATGGTCACCACGAAACACACGAAAACCGCGAAAGGGGAAGACCAAGTTTGGGGCGTGAGTCTAAAGCGGATTTTCGGTGGCGATGAATTCCCACGGGAGATTGAACTTGGCGGCGAGTTCGGCGGCGAGGGCGCGGACGGCATGAACCTCGGTGGCGTAGTGACCGCAGAGGTAGAGGTTGAGCTTTTGCTCTTGGGCAAAGTTGAAGTGTTCTTCGCGCAGTTCGCCGGTGATGAGCGTGTCGCAGCCGGTCGAGGCCAGGGAGGCGAGGGCGCTGTTGCCGCTGCCGCTGCAGAAGGCGACCTCGGCGGGCGAGGCGGAGCCGAATTCGATGGCGGTCACGCGCGCGTAGAGTGACTCGAGTTTGGCTCGGAGCGCAGCGCGGGGGGAAGACTGGGCGGCGATGGTGCCGATGGGTCCGCCCTCGTTGGGGAGCCAAGTGCGGTTGACGGTCAGGCCGAGCTGGCGGGCAAGGAGGGCGTTGTTGCCGAGCTCGGGGTGGGCGTCGAGGGGAAGGTGGCTGGAGTAGAGCGCGCAATCGGCGCGGAAGAGCGTGGCCACGCGGTCGTAAACCGGCCCGGTAAGCGGGCGAGGCATGTCCCAATGCATGCCGTGGTGGACAATGAGAAAGTCGACGCCGGCGGCGGCGGCTTTTTGAAACGGGACGACGCCCGCGTCGACAGCGGCACCGATTTTGGTGGCGCGGCCGGAGTTGGCGACTTGGAGGCCGTTGAAGGCGGCGGGAGCGTCTTTGAAGGCGGTGCGGTTGGTCCGTTGATCGCAGTAGGTGACGAGATCGGCGAGGGTGGGCATTGGGGATTTGAGATAACGTCAGACGCCGAAGCGGCAAGAATGGGCGCTAAAGCCGGCACCGAAACTGACGAGCCAAAAATCACCGTCGGCGGCGGTGGGAGTGGTGGCGCGGAGGCTTTCTTCGAGGGCGAAAAGCACGGAGGGGCTGCTCATGTTGCCAAAATCGCGGAGGACGCGGGCGCTGGCGTCGAGGGAGTGCGGGGCGACGACGGGCGCGAGGGCCTCCAGGACGTCGCGGCCGCCGGGATGGGCGACGACGCGGGCGACGGGGCGCGGGCCGCGGGCCGCCCAAAGTTCGGTAACGGCGGACGCCGCGAGTTGGGGCACGGCGCGGTCGAGCAAGTTGCGCAGTTTGCCGTCGCGGTGTTCGAAGCGGAGTTTGTCGCGGTCAGCGGGACGGTGGAGCGTTTGAAAATCAAACGCGCGGAGACCGGTGGGGCCGGGCGTCGCGCGCCAGAGGGTGGCGGCGGCGCCGTCGGAAAACAGGCAGGCGCTGATAATCACGCCGGGGTCGTCATCGAGAAAGAAGACGGCCGAGCAGATTTCGACGGCGATGCAGGCGACGGTGGCGCCGGGCTGCGCGGCGAGCACATGACTGGCGGCGCGCAACGTGGGAATCGCGGCGCCGCAACCGAGACCGACGAGATCTTGGAGAATCGCGTCGGTTCGTAGGCCGATTTGTTCGGAAACGTAACTGGTGAGTCCAGGGCAGAGGTAACCGGTGCAGGTGCAGATGAGCAGGGCGTCGAGGTCCGAGGCTTCGAGGTTGGCTTGAGCGAGCGCGGCGGTGAGGGCGCGGGCGGCAAGAGCAGGGCCTTCGGCGCGGAAGATAGCGTTCAGTTCGTCGGAGCTCCGGTCGAAGATCTTTTCGATATCGGGCGCGGCAAAGTGTCGGGTCGCGATGCCGTGGTCGCCGCGCAGGATGTTGTGGAGGATGAGACGCGAGCGTTTTTGCAGTCGGGCACGGACGGGAGATTTTTCCACGATGTCCCAGCACTGGCTTTGGGAAAACTGCGTGGGCGGGACGGCGGTGGCGAGGGCTTGGAGGAACATGGGGGCGGGTCAGTGGAGAAGGGCGTAAAGGGGGCGGAGCGGGAGCAGGCGGGCGCGGGTGAGGTGCGCGAGTATGAGTTGAAGATGAGGGCGCAGGAAAAACGGGTGCAGGGCGCGGGCGGCGGTGAGGCGGACCCGAAAGCGGAGGTAAAGTGTCCTCGCGGTCGTGGCGCACGCGGCCGGCCAGTCGGTAGATCCCCGGGCGTAGGCGAGAAGCGGCCCGAGCGCGCTCTCGGCGCTTTGCAAGGCCACGGCCATACCGTTGCCGGTAAATGGCGGGATTGGGCCGAGGGCGTCGCCGAGGCGGATAATGCCGGCTTCGGGAGCCGGTGGGGAGTAGTCGAGAGCGGCGACGGCGCAGCAGCTGGCGGGGTCGGGTGCCGCCGCGTTGATGCGTTCGGCGAGCGGACCGAGCCCGATGGCGTTGAGGTAGGCGGGGAGCAAGGCGGGCCCGGCGGCGGTGATGGGGCGGCGCCGGAACAGGCCGCAGACGTTGACGGCGCCGGACTCGGTGGTGGCCAGGCCGACGTAGCCTTCGTTGCCGAGGTGGAGCTCAAGGTCGCGCGTGAGCGTGAGGCCGTGGACGTGAAACTTAAGGCCGAGCCAAGGTGAATCGCGGCGGGCGCGCCCGGTAGCAAGCACTCGGCCGGGCGCGGCCGAAAGATCGACGGTGCGGGTATCGGGGCGAAGGTCACCGCCGGCGGCGACAAATGCAGTGGCGATACGGGCGTCGAGTGCATGTCGGCTGAGGCCGAGGGCAGGGGCGGGGAGTTGTTGGACGCGGATGAGCTGCGCGCGGTGATACCACGCGACCGTTCGGTGGTGAAGGGCATCGGTCAAAAATGGGGCGAGTCCGAGGCGGGCGATGGTATCGGGAGCGAGACCAGTAATGAAATCTCCACATACCCGATGGCGTGGATAACGACCGGCGTCGAAAAGTGTAACGGGCACATCGGCGCGGCGCAGGGCGAGGCCGAGGGCGAGGCCGGCGAGTCCGCCGCCGACGATCTCGATCGGTCGGGGAAAACTCATCGGCGGCGGAACGCAACGAGGCGGTAGGCGCCGAGAAGCGAAGTGGTGACGCGGCAGTCCCAGCGCGAAGGTTCAAGGCAGAGGCAGCGAGGGAGTTCGTCGGCGCGGAAACCCGCCGCGATGCTGACGTGTGCGTCGTGGAGCGTGACGTGATTCGCGCGGAAGAGCGGCGCGAACGCGGCGAATAGTTTTTGAAAACGACCGTGGCGGGCCGGTTCGGAGGCGACAATCAGCCGGGTATGGGCGCGGAATTGCTCACCGAGTGCGGCGAGTTCCTTTGTGGAGAAATGGTGGAAGATGAGATTGCCGATGATCGCGGGGTAGTCGGCGTAGTCTGGGAACCCGAGCAGATCGGTTTGGTGCCAGCGGCGTGAGCCGGGCCAAAGGGCCGGACGCGGAGCGTGGTCAAGACCGTCGACGGCCACACCTCGGGCGTGCAAGGCCAAGCTGAGTTCGCCGGTGCCGGCACCGAGTTCCAAAGCGTTTTCGCCGGGCCGGAGGAGCGGCGGCAGGGTTCGGAGGAACCAGCGGGAGTTGCCCATGATGCTATTGATCAGTCGCAGGTCGCGGCGGCTGTCGATGGCGTCGGGATGATGCGGCGGGAGCGAATCAAGGATTTCTGGCTGGAGCTGGCGAAGCATCGCGAGTCGAAGGTTGCCCGGCGGCGCAAGGGTGTCCAGTGTGCCGCGCAGTTTCATCCATGAGCAAAGCCGCCACGCCCGTAGACCTCATCGCCCAAGCGGCGAAGAAATTTCCGCACCGTCCCTCGTGGGACGAGTATTTCATGGCGACGGCGGTGTTGATGTCGACGCGCTCGAACTGCGAGCGACTCCATGTCGGGTGCGTCGTCGTAACGGGCGGGGCGAGGAAGAACCGCCTCGTAGCGGCGGGTTACAACGGCTATCTGCCCGGCGCGCCGCACGTTTCGCGGCTGCGCGACGGGCACGAACAGGCGACCGTCCATGCGGAACAAAATGCGGTGGCCGATGCGGCGCGTCGCGGCAGTTCGGTCGAGGGTTGCGTGGCCTACGTGACTCATTTCCCGTGCGTCAATTGCGCCAAGATTCTGGCGGCCGCGGGAATCGCCGAGGTGAAGTATCGCAGCGACTATCACAACGATCCGTTGGTCGCTCCTTTGTTGGCGGACGCAGGGGTCAAAATTTTGAAGCTTTGACCGGAGCGAGGAATCGAACAGGTCCATCCGATGACGCGCGAGCCACGAGAGACGAATGACGAGACGTTGGCCGGTGCTCTATTGTTGGCGCACCCAACGCTCAAAGAGTCCAATTTTCGACGCACGGTGATCTTGATGTCCGCCCATAGCGCAGAGGGCGCGATGGGCGTCGTGCTAAATCGGCCGATGGGGAAACGGCTGGGTGAATTGCAGGGGGATTTTGCCCTCGGTCCGCTGGCGGGTGTGCCGTTGTGCAACGGCGGTCCGGTCGAGCAAAAGCAGCTCGTGTTGGTGGCCTGGGAGACGCAGGACAACGGGTTTCGCCTCCACTTCGGGATTGAGCCGGATCACGCGAAACAACTGCGCGATACAGAGGACGCGGACTTGCGGGCCTTTGTGGGATACGCCGGTTGGACGGGTGGGCAAATCGAGCAAGAGCTCGAGCGAAATACGTGGGTCGTGGTGACGGCGCCGCCCGATCTTTTCAGCCTGCCAATGGATGCGAGTTTGTGGCGCACGTTACTGGCGCGGGAGGGCGCGGAGTGGCGGTTGTTGGCCGACGAACCGGAGGAAACGGGGCAAAATTAAGCCGGGCTTAAGACCGAAATTAGCAGCGGAGAAACTGACCCACGGCCGAGCGGACAATTCAGTTGACAGGGGTTGGAGCGGACTCTGTTTTCACGCGTTTTATGAAAGTCGTTTCCTCTATCAAATCTGCCAAGAAGCGTCACCCGGCGTGCCAAGTGGTGCGTCGTAAAGGCAAAATCTACGTGATTAACAAGGTCGAGCCGCGTTATAAAGCGCGCCAAGGCTAACCAACCTCCTATCATCACGATGAAACCCGAAGGCCATCCCATTCTTAACGACGTTTGCTTCCTCGATATCGGAACCGGCAAACGCTTTATCACCAAGTCCACGATGAAATCCGCCCGCAAGGAAACCATCGATGGCGTCGAGTATTACATCGTGATCCGAGACGTCACGATGGACTCGCATCCCGCCTACACCGGCGAGAAGCGCCTCGT
>CALSBN010000123.1:0-14235 GCA_943373185.1 Opitutus sp. GAS368
AATTGATGCCCCAAGCGGACGAAATGAACGTGAATGGTGCCGTGATGACCTCATCACCCGGGCCAAATCCCGCGATCATGCACGCGACGTGAAGGGGCGAAGTGCCGCTGTTCATCGCGAGCACGCGCGGATACCCGAGCGTCTTCGCAAAATTCGCCTCGAAGTCCTCCACGTCCTTGCCGAGGCAGAAACGAGTCGCGTCGTAGGTCGCGGTGAGCGCGGCGAGCGCGGGCTCGCGCAGGGCGCGGTGTTGGAGACTCAGATCGAGGAAGGGGACTTTCATTTGCCGAGTTTTTTAACCAGCGCCTCGACCAAGCTGTCGAGACTGGGCGTCTTGGCGCTGAAACCGACCGGAACTCCCAGTTCCTTCATGGTCGCCCCGGTCTGCGGTCCGATGCTTCCGGCCAGAGGCGAGATGGCCTCTTTGCCGAGCTTGAGCGCGGCCGCCTGATCGACGAAGGACTGCACCGCCGACGAACTCGCAAAGAGAATGGCATCGGCCCCGCGCGCCCGAAAATCGGCGGCGGCGGGCGATCCGCTCAGATCGGTCTGCTCGGTTTTGTAGACCTGCAGCGTGTCCACGATGGCGCGGGCCGCGGTGAGTTTGTCGACGAGATCGTCCCGGCTCAGCGAGCCGGCCACGACGAGAATCTTGGCGTGGTCGAGACTGCCCGTTTCGATCAAAGCCTCCGCGAGCGCCTCGGCCGTCGCGACCTTGGGCTGACATTCGATCTTAAGGTGAAAAGCCCGGATCGCCTCGGCCGTCGCCTCGCCGATGCACGCGAAGCGGATCAAGCCGAGGGAACGGATGTCGTCGAAGATCCGGCGGATCTCTTCGAAAAAATAACGCACGCCGTTGGGACTCGTGAAGACGAGCCAATCGTAGCTGCCGAACTCGAGGAAAACATCGGCGAGCGCGTCGTTGGAAACCTCCTTGGTGATGGAGATGAGCGGCAACTCGATCACCTCGGCCCCGAGGGCGGTGAGTTTGACAGCCAGTTCAGGCGCTTGATCGCGGGCACGCGTCACCGCGATGCGGCGACCGGAGAGAGGGAGAACACTGCTCATAAAATTAGACCCAATTGTTTGAGCACCCGGGCGGCGGTGGCCGCGGGCGCGTTGATGTCGTCGGTCGAAAGCGGAAGGCTGCGCACGCCGCTGTTTTCGTGGAAAAGATAAAGCGCGTCAGCCGTCGCATGAACGCCGAGCGCTGTCTGACAACCGCCGCCAAGGGCCGACTGGAAGGCCCGTTCCAGATTCACGGCGCGGGCGGTCGGTGCGTCGAAAATCGTCGCATACTTGGCGGCGTCGGCCACACGGCACTGGACGGCGATCGCCCCCTGCCCCACCGCCGGCACCATGCGCGTGCAATCCAGCGTCACAAAGCTGAGCCCGGGCCAAGTCTCGATCCCCAGCCGGATGAGACCGGCGGCGGCGAGCACGGTCGCGTCGGCCAACCCATCGACCGCGATCTTGCGCAGGCGGGTATCCACGTTGCCGCGGATGCCGGTGAACCGAGCCGCGGGATACAACCGCGCGAGCTGGGCGCGGCGACGCGGACTGCCCGTGGCGACGGTCGTCGGGTCAGTGATGCCCTGCCGCAGAATCAAAACATCCCGCGCATCGGCGCGCGCCAAGTAGCCGACGACCGTGAGACCGGCCGGCATGGCGCCGGGAAGGTCCTTCGCGCTATGGACGGCAAAGTCGGCCTCACCGCGCAGGAGCGCCGCCTCGAGTTCGCCGGTGAAAAGACCTTTGCCACCACGCTGTTCGAGCGACCAATCGGTCTGCCGGTCGCCGGTGGTGATCAGTTTCAACAGCTCCGTCTCGCAACCCAGCGCGGCCCGCAGGTGCGCCGCGACCGCAGCGGCCTGGACCAGGGCGAGCGGGCTTTGACGGGTGGCGAGGACGGGTTTGAACACGGAAAAGAAAAGGGCGCAGACAGTGTCTGCGCCCGGAAGGTTTTGGCAACGATGAGGTGCGCCGCGCTCAGTAGCTGGCCTGAACGCCCTTGAGATTCTTCTTGGCCATCCACGGCATCATGCTGCGGAGGTAAGCGCCGGTCTTCTCAATCTGGTGCTTCTCGCCGGCCTTGAGGAGGGCGTTGTAGTTCTTGAGGCCGCCCTTGTGCTCTTTGACCCATTCCTTGGTGAACTGGCCGGATTGGATCTCCTTCAGGATCTTCTTCATCGTGACCTTGGTCTGCTTGTTGATCACGCGCGGGCCACGGGTGATGTCACCGAACTTGGCGGTTTCCGAGATCGAGAAACGCATGCCGGCGATGCCGGATTCATACATCAGATCGCAGATGAGCTTCAGCTCGTGAAGGCACTCGAAGTAGGCCATCTCGGGCTGGTATCCGGCTTCAACGAGGGTCTCGAAACCGGCCTGCACGAGGGCGCTGGCGCCGCCGCAGAGAACAGCCTGCTCGCCGAAAAGATCGGTCTCGGTCTCTTCCTTGAAGGACGTCTGAAGCACGCCCGCCCGCGTCGAGCCAATGCCCTTGGCCCAAGCGAGGGCGTTTTTCTTGGCGGACTTGGACTTATCCTGCGCGACGGCGACGAGCGCCGGCATGCCTTTGCCCTCGGCGTAGAGACGGCGGACCATGTGGCCCGGGCCCTTCGGGGCGACCATGATGCAATCGACGTCCTTCGGGAGCTTGATCAGGCCGAAGTGAATCGCGAGGCCGTGGCTGAAGAGGAGGGTCTTGCCCTTGGTGAGATTGGGCAGAATGGAGCTGGCGTAGACGTCGGCCTGCTTCATGTCGGGCAAGCCGACCATGACGATGTCGGCCCGGCGAACGGCTTCACCGGTCTCGACGACTTCGAAGCCGTGCGACTCGGCGACCGCCTTGGATTTCGAGCCCTCGTAGAGGCCGATGATGACCTTGCAGCCGCTGTCCTTCAGGTTGAGCGCATGGGCGTGGCCCTGCGATCCGTAGCCGAGGACGGCGAGCGTTTTGTTTTTAAACACGCCGAGATCGGCGTCTTTGTCGGTGTAGACTTTGGCGGGCATAGAATCGTTTAAGTTGGCGGTTTAAGTTTAAGCGGGAGGCGGAAGAAATTGGGGAAGCGAGTGGGTTGAGTCTTGAACTTCAACTTTCAACTTTAACGGGGCGAAAGCCTTAGCGCCGGAGGGCGAGTTGGCCGGTGCGGGCGAGCTCGATGATGCCAAACGGATCAAGCAGACCGAGGAAGGCGTTGATTTTCGCCTCATCCCCGGTGACCTCGATAATGAGCGAGTCCACGGAGAGATTGACAATCTTGGCGCGGAAAACGCCGGCAATCTGGAGCAACTCGGCGCGGGTGCGCGAGTCGGCCCGAACCTTGATCAAGACCAACTCACGGGCGACCGCCTGACCGTCGCCGAAATCGGAGACCTCGACGACGTTGACCAGCTTCCGGAGCTGTTTGGTGCAAAGCCCGAGGGCGGCTTCATCGCCCTTGAGCACGATGGTGATCCGGGAAAGCGACGCATCGTGCGTGGGCGCGACGTTGAGGGAGTCGATATTGAAGCCGCGGCCGGAAATCATGCCGGTGACGCGCGCCAAAACGCCGAAGGTGTTCTCAACGAGGACCGAAATCGTATGTCGCATGAAGTGTAGGGAAAAAGGTGAAATGGTGGACGCTGAGGGACTCGAACCCCCGACCCTCTCGGTGTAAGCGAGATGCTCTAACCAACTGAGCTAAGCGTCCGAACCGAAGGGAGAGGAAAACGTGCGGGCGGTGGCGATGACAAGGAATTATTCGGGCGCGGCACCGACCGGCGGTGCGACGAAAGATCAGCGCGCGGCCTTCGGGCGGAGGGTGCCGTCGCGCACCATGAGTTCGGCGTTTTGGAGGGCATTAAGGGCGGCGCCTTTCCAGAGATTGTCTCCGCTCGCCCAGAGAGAAAGACCGTTGTCGAGCGCGGTATCCACGCGGATCCGACCGACGCCGCACTTCACTTGGCGGCTGAAGTCGAGGGGAGTCGGGTAAAGGCGCCGCTCCGGATCATCAACCAACTGGGCCCCGGCAAACCCCGCGATCGCCTCACGAGCCGCCGCGACATCGACCGGGCGCTCAAACTCGGCATTCACGGCGACCGAGTGAGCCCGGACAACCGGCACGCGCACGCAGGTCGCGGAGACCTTTAGGCCGGGCAAGCCCATGATCCGTCGGCTTTCCTCCCGCATCTTCGTTTCCTCGCCGGTGTAACCGTCGGCTCCAAACGAATCGACCTGAGGGATGGCGTTGAACGCGATTTGATAGGGGTAGACCTTCTTCGTCATCGGCGCGCCCGCGACATGGGCTTGAATTTGCGCTTCGAGCTCGTCCACCGCGTCGGCGCCCGTGCCCGAGACCGATTGGTAGGTGGCGGCAAAGTAGCGCTTCAGGCCAAACCGGAGATGCAACGGCCACAGCGCCATCAATGTGACGGCCGTCGAGCAATTGGGATTGGCAATGATTCCCTGATGCGAGCGCAGACCTTCCGGATTGATCTCGGGAATCACGAGCGGCACCGCCGGATCCATCCGATAGGCGGAGCTCTTGTCGATCACGAGACATCCGGCTTTGACCGCGTCGGGCGCGAGCGCCCGGGTCGTGGCACCATCGACGGCGAAGAACGCCACGTCCACATCGCCGAACACGCCCGGCTTCGCTTCTTCAACGGTGAATTTTTGTCCGCCGCTTTCGATGACTTTGCCCACCGACCGCGCCGAGGCAAAAAGCCGCAGCTTGGCCAACGGAAAATTTCGCCCGAGCAAAAGCGCGAGCAGCTCTTGACCGACGACGCCCGTGGCGCCGACGATTGCGACTGTGAAGGAAGCGGTCTTGTCCATGGAATCTCTCTGGGAGTCGTATAACCAAACCCGCACCCGCCTCGGCATCAAGCCCGCAGACCGGGTCCTGCTGGTGCGGATTGCCTCGGCGACGCTGCAATTCTATCGTGCCGGAAACCTTGTGAAGAGCTGGGGGATCTCCACTTCCAAGCGCCCGCCTTCGAACGTGAAAGACTCTCTCGGCACGCCGCGCGGTCTGCACGAAATCGCCGAACGCATCGGAGCCGGTCAACCGCCCGGCATGGTTTTTAAATCCCGCGTGCCGACCGGTCGTCACTTTAGCGAACTCCCCGATGCGGCGGTGAACGACAATCTCATCACGAGCCGCATCCTCTGGCTTCGTGGACTCGAAGCCGGCGTGAACCTCGGCGGCAACGTCGATACCTACGGGCGCTACGTCTACATCCACGGCACAAATCACGAGAGCCGCCTCGGCGAGCCCTTGAGCTCGGGCTGCGTGCTGATGGGCAACCTCGATATCGTCGAGCTCTACGAAGACGTGCGCACGGGCGACCACGTCTTCATTGCCGACTGAGCGGTCCGCTTTGGCCGCGGCGCGTCGCTATTTCCCGCGCACCGTGGCGAGCAGGCGCAAGTAGTCTTCATCCAACTGGCTGTTCGGCTCGAATTTCAGCGTTTGCCGCGCCCGCGCCAGCGCACGCTCGGCGGCCGGTTTGTTGCCCAGCCGGACCAAATGCTGCACGAACGTGACCACCACCTGGTCAAAAAATCCGATGCCCGCGCCTTGCCCGAAACTCACCAAAACGGACTGGTAGGTCCGCTCCTGGGCCGGCACGGGATCGGTCGCCATGCTCCGGAGCAAAATCTCCCGCGCTTGCTGGGCGCTGAGATCACCACGCTTTGACTGGTTGCGCCGGGCGATATCCCGCTCCTCGGCGTCGGCCGCGCTGGTTTCGCCCCGCGCCCTCAGGCTCGCGCTCACCCGGTTGGAGAAACCGGCCGCGACATCCGGATACGACTGAAACGCGAGCGCCGCCTCACGCAGCACCGC
This sequence comes from Opitutus sp. GAS368, assembly GCA_943373185.1. Lineage (GTDB taxonomy): Bacteria > Verrucomicrobiota > Verrucomicrobiia > Opitutales > Opitutaceae > Tous-C4FEB. The sequence continues at coordinate 5,835 of CALSBN010000123.1, forward strand.
TTCGAGCTGCCGCGGGGTGCGCGGCAACTTGGACTCGGCCGCCAAGAGCGTTTCCCACGCCGGGAGATTCCGCCGCTCAAGCGTCACCGCTTTCCTGGCCGCCCGCGCCGCCGCTTCGAAGTCCTTGGTGGCCAAAAAATCTTCGGCGAACGCACTGTGGCCGGCCGACTGCCGAAAGGTCGGCAGCGTGCGAAAGCGTTCCGCGAGGAACTTGAGCTCATGGTCGGAAATTTGTCTCCACGTCTGCGGATCCAGCGCGTAGCCGGTGACAAAGCGTTGCTCGGCGTAGCGGCCGACATCAAATTTCCACTGTTGGCCGGTATCGAGAAACCCGAACCACGCATGCCGGCCATCGTTGCCCGCGCCGGTAAAAAACAAAGTCGGAACGCCCCGCGCCTTTCCGGTCTCCGTCGCGAAATACGCCTGGTCGACGCAGATGCCGCCGTCCTTCAAAATGTCGTGGAGTTTGTAGGTAGCGCCGGGCCAGACGGGATGGTTGTTTGCGATCCGATCCTGCCGATAGCGCACCATTGTGTAGGCGCGGTCCAGATGGCTGAGCGGGTAGTCGGCGATTTGTTGCGTCCACTTCAGCTCGGCAAAGGGCGCCGCCGCATCGACGACGAATTTCAATTCGTCGGCCTGCAATCGTGTGAGGCGGTGGAACGTTCGTCCGGCCGTATCCTCCGCGATCCACCAGTCAAAAACCGCCGACGGAGCATTCATCTTTCGCGGCAGCGCCGACGCCGAGACTTGACCGTGCGGCCAATTCGGCGGTGGCGGCACGTCGTGCACGAGCGCGACGGCCAGCGCAAGCGAGGGATACCGGGCGAACTTGACCGGATCACGGCGGTGCAAGGCGTTGAGAATCTGAAACACCGCGGGCAGGTTGTCCTGAGGGGCCAAGAGGGAAAAGAACTCGTCGCCAAACGCCGCGTTGCCCACGAACCAGCGCTGCAGATCGGGCGACAGCCAACGGCCCAAAGGCAGATCCGCGGTGTCGTAGCGAGTGGCCATGTTGGGATGGCCAACCCGGGCACCCTCGATGGCTTTGATCCACTCCGGAATGAACTCCGCATCTGTCTTCGCCAACAACGCCGCCCAACGGGCGACCAAGAGCCACCGATTCGCCGCGTCCGTGCGTTCCCGCACGTAGGCCGTCCGCGCCGCGGTGCGGAGTATCGGCACGGAAGAGCGCCATTGATCCGCCCCTGCCGCTTTGGCCAATTCGGCGAGCCGCGCGGGCGTCGGCGGCAAAACCGCCTCCGCTTCCGAAATCGGTGCCGGGGCCGAATATCCACCGACGCCCGCCGTCAGACCCAAAACCAACAAGAGTGTCCGCAACGACATGGCTCGATTCAGTTCGGAGTAACCGCCGGGGCAAACCTGATCGCGCTCGACCCGACCACCGAGGTTCCGGAAAAACAGAAACCCCGCTCACCGTGTTCTCGGCGGGCGGGGTTTCGTTTATCCGGCGGTTGGCCGTTTTGTTTAGGGCGTCACACCCGTCGTGGCGGGGGGCGTCTTTTGTTTGAAGGTCAGCTTCTCGCCATCGCGCTCGACGATGACCGCTTCGCCTTCCTTGACGTCTCCGCGCAGGAGCGCCTCGGCAAGCGGATCTTCGACATAGTGCTCGACCGCGCGCCGCAGGGGACGCGCGCCATATTTCTCGTCGTAGCCCTTCTCGATCAGAAGCGCCTTGGCCTCGGTCGAAAACTCGAGGGTGATCTTCCGCTCGACGAGGCGTTTGGCGAACTTGGTGATCTCGATCTCGACGATCTTGATGAGGTCGTTTTTGTCCAGCGGCCGGAAGAAAACGATGTCCGAAATGCGGTTGAGAAACTCCGGTTTGAAAACGCGCTTGGCTTCTTCGAGGACCTTCTCGCGCATTTTCTCGGCGTCGTTGAAGGTCGCGGCCGCCGCCGCAAAACCCATCGAGGTTTGGCGCTGCAAGAGCGAGGCTCCGACGTTGCTCGTCATGATGATGATCGTGTTGCGGAAATCCACGGTGCGGCCGAGCGAATCCGTCAGGCGACCGTCTTCCAGAATCTGGAGGAGAATCTGCAGGACATCGGGGTGCGCTTTTTCAACTTCGTCGAAGAGGATGACGGCGTAGGGCCGGCGACGGACGGCTTCGGTGAGTTGGCCGCCTTCTTCGTAGCCGACGTAGCCGGGAGGCGAACCCACGAGACGCGAGACGGCGAATTTTTCCATGTATTCGCTCATGTCGATCTGGATGAGCGCGTCCTGGTTGCCGAACATCTGCATCGCGAGCTGCTTCGCGGTCTCCGTTTTGCCGACACCGGTAGGGCCGACGAACATGAACGAGCCGATCGGGCGACGCGGGTCTTTGAGATCGGCGCGCGAGCGGCGCAGGGCCCGGGCGATGGCGCTGGCGGCAATTTCCTGGCCGACCACGTTTTTCTGAATCTCCAGTTCCAGCGTGAGCAATTTCTCGCTCTCCTTCTTTTCCATCCGGGAAAGCGGAATTCCGGTCCAGTCGGCCACGACCTGCATCATGAGGTCTTCGTCGATCTGAATCCGTTTCTCGTCGCGGGACTTCCGCCACTCGGCCGTGATTTCGTCCTGTTTCGCGCGGAGTTGTTTCTCAGTGTCGCGCTGCTTGGCGGCCTCCTCGAAGTGCTGGTCGGCAATGGCTTTCTCCTTCGCGGCGCAAACGCTTTCAATTTCCTTGGTCAGGCCCTCGATGTCGGGCGGGCGCACAAGGGCGGAAATGCGGGCACGCGAGCCGGCTTCGTCCATGACGTCGATGGCCTTGTCGGGCAGAAAGCGGCCCGTGATGTAGCGGTCGGAGAGCTTGGCCGCCGCCTCGAGCGATTTGTCGCTGAAGGTGGCCTTGTGATGATCTTCGTATTTGCCCCGAATGCCCTTCAGAATCGTGACGGTGTCTTCGACCGATGGCGGCTCAACTTTCACGCTCTGGAAACGGCGGTCGAGCGCGGAGTCCTTTTCGATGTATTTGCGATACTCGTTGAGTGTGGTCGCGCCGATGCATTGAAGTTCGCCGCGGGAAAGCGCGGGCTTAAAAATGTTTGATGCGTCCATCGCGCCTTCGGCGGCACCCGCGCCGACAATCGTGTGCATCTCGTCGATGAAGATGATGACGTTTTTCGCCCGCTTCACTTCATCCATGACCGCCTTGATGCGCTCCTCGAACTGACCGCGGTATTTGGTCCCGGCGACCATGAGGGCGAGATCGAGCGTGATGACCTTCTTGTCGGCGAGAATCTCGGGCACGTTTCCGGCCACGATTTCCTGGGCGAGGCCCTCGGCGATTGCCGTCTTGCCCACGCCGGCTTCGCCGATGAGCACGGGATTATTTTTGGTGCGACGGCAAAGAATCTGCACGACGCGTCGAATCTCATTCTTCCGGCCGACGACGGGGTCCATTTCGCCCTTGCGGGCGAGTTCGGTGAGGTCGCGGCCAAAGGCCTTGAGCGCCGGGGTCTTCACTTCCTTTTTCTCGTCGGAGGCGCCCGACGTGCGCTGGGGCGATCCTGCCGCGGCTTCGTCGCCGGGTGTGCCGGTCTCGCCCGAGCCGCTGCCGGAGAACTGCGGATCGAGTTCGCGGAGAATTTCGTTGCGGGTGCGTTCGATATCGATGTCGAGGGACTTGAGCACGCGCGCGGCCACGCCTTCGCCCTCGCGGAGCAAACCGAGCAAAATGTGTTCGGTGCCGACGTAAGAATGATTGAGCGTCTTCGCTTCCTTCCCGGCGAGGGCGAGGACCTTTTTGACGCGCGGCGTGTAGGGAATGCTCCCGGGCGTCTTGGTTTCTTGGCCGGTGCCCACCTGCTTCTCAACGGCACCGCGCACCGTCTCGAGGTCGAGGCCCATCTTTTGCAGCACGCTCACGGCGACGCCTTGGCCGAGTTTGATCAGCCCAAGGAGAATGTGCTCGGTGCCCACGTAGTTGTGGTGAAACCGGTCGGCTTCTTTCCGGGCGAGCGCGAGCACCTGTTGGGCGCGCGGCGTGAAGTTGTTCATTGGTTCTTGGGACATCGGCGTAAAATGGAGTGCGGTTTAGTTTTTTTCGCTGTTAATGAGAGAGAAATCCGGGTGCACAAAATTGGCAAACTCGGACCGGAGGTGCGCGGCTCGCAGCAAATCGCGTTGGCCGGGATCAAATTCGCCCTTTTGCGCGTGCTGGAGATGACCCGGTTGGGCTTCGATGAAAAGTCGGTCGATGGTCGAGCGGTTGGCGTCCGGAAATGCACCGAGATCGATGCCCAACCGGATCAACGACAGCAGATTCATGGCCTCGCTTGAGTTGAGCAAATGGCTGTTCTGCAAAATCCCGTAGGCCCGGCCGATCTTGTCGAAGAGTTTGCCGGCGTCGGCTTCGAGGAGCTTCTCCCGGGCATTGAGCTCATGCTCGATGATTGATTGGAGCACGCTGGTCAGCCGCTTCAAAATCGCCTCCTCGGATTCGCCGAGAGTCGTCTGGTTCGAGATTTGAAAAATACTCCCGCTCGCGTCGGAGCCTTCGCCAAAAAGCCCGCGCACGACCATGCCGAGTTGGTTAACCGCGCGGACGACCTTCTCCATCTGGCTGGCAATGACCAACGCCGGCAGGTGCATCATCGCGGACGCCCTCATGCCCGTGCCCAGATTCGTCGGGCACGCGGTGAGATAGCCGAGCGTCGGTGAGAAGGCAAAGTCGAGGCTGGCCTCCAACGACGTGTCGAGGTCGTTGATAATGCTCCAGCTCTTCTTCAGCTGAAAGCCGGCGCGCAAGACCTGGATGCGGAGATGGTCCTCTTCGTTGACCATGACGGACACCGTCTGGTCTTTGCTGATGATGACCGCGCTCCCTTGCTTGGACCCGCTGAGTTCGCGGCTGATCAGGTGGCGCTCGACCAGAATCTGTTTTTCGAGTTCGCCGAGTTCGCTGACGGACACGCTCAGATTCCGTTTGAGCGGCACCGCTGCCGCGACGGCGGCGGAACAGGTTTCGGCGATTTTGGCGCGTTGGGCCGGAGTCGCCCAGCCAGGGAACGGCCGGCCCGCCAAGTTACGCGCGAGGCGGATACGCGTCATCAGCACGATCGCTGTCTTGTTGCTGGCGGCGTCCGTCAGCTCCGAAGGCGTGGCGATGAGCGAGGCGATCGTCATGGGAGCATCAGCGCGGCGGCGGCTGGTTGGCGGCTTGTTTGACTTGGCTGATTTCATCGCGGGTGCGGGCGGCTTCTTCGTAACGCTCGGACTTGATGGCGTCCGTGAGGTCGAGCTCGAGCTTGGTGAGTTTTTCGTGGAGAAATTTGCGGGCAAGAGCCGTTTGCGGGACCTTGCCGCTGTGCGTGATTCCTTTGTGCATTCCGTCCAGCATCGGATCGAGCATCCCTTTGAACGTGTCGTAACACGCGGCGCAACCGAACCGACCGTGCTTCTTGAAATCGAGCTGGGTGTAGCCGCACGACTCGCAGCGCATAACTCCGCCGCCCAGTTCGGGACTCAAGGACGCTTTGAGCAACAAATCCGACAGCGAGAATCCGCTCGGATCAGTCACCCCTTTGGCTTGGGCACACGCCTCGCAAAGGTCCACCTTGTGAACTTTGCTGCTTACAATCTGCGTAAGATGAACGGTCGCGGGCTTGTCGCAGAGATCGCATTTTAACGGGTTGGCCATGGAGCGGGTTGGTTCTGCAGGGAACATGCCATGGCGACCCGCGCTGGCAAGTGCGCCGAACGAAGAAATCTGGCTGAGCCCGATTGGCTCAATCGCAGATCGGACCCTGCGCACATCTGGCCCGCCCGGGTCAAATGCGTGTGCCTTCGATCAACACCCGCCGGCGGAAAGCCTCGAGCACCCGGTGAGTGATGGGGCCGGGTTTGCCGGAGCCGATCACTCGCCCGTCCAATTTGACGACCGGGATAACTTCGGCGCCGGAACCCGTGAGAAAACACTCGTCGGCGCACCAGATATCGTAGCGGGTCATGTCTGATTCGCGCAAGGGCACCCCAAGTTCGGCCGCGATGTCGATGACCGCACCGCGCGTGATACCCTTGAGCGCGCCTTGGGATGCAGCCGGAGTGATGATTGTCCCCTTGTGGACGATGAAAACATTGTCAGCCGTGCACTCGGCCACATATCCCTGCTCGTTGAGCATGATCGCCTCCAAAGAACCGAACAGCTTCGCCTCGATTTTACCCAAGATGTTATTGAGGTAATTCAACGACTTGATCGCCGGCGGCAGCGACGCCGGACCGATGCGGCGCGTGGGCACGGTCACAATCGCGAGGCCGTTGTCGTAGTGCTCCTGGGGATAAAGGGATATCTTCGACGCGATGATGAAGATCGTCGGTTTGGGGCAAAGCCACGGCGCCAGACCGAGATCGCCTACACCGCGCGTGACAACGAGCCGTATATAGGCGTCGGTCAGACCGTTTTGGCGGCACGTCTCGCAGGTCGCCGCTCGAATTTCGTCCCGAGTGAGCGGCAGTTCCAACATGATGGCCTTGGCGGAGTATTCGAGCCGCTCCAGATGCTCCTCCAACCGGAAAATGTTTCCGCCATAAAGCCGGATACCTTCGAACACCCCGTCGCCATAAAGCAGCCCATGGTCGAACACGGACACTTTGGCCTCGGACGAGTCGACAAACTTTCCATCCAAATAGATCTTCATCCTTACAACGTAGGAGGGCGCGAAAAGCTTTGTCCAGTCCTCGTCGGCCAGATTCTGCTTGAGGTCGGCGATGTTCGTCCAAATTTTCAGGGCACTGTTCGTCTTTCCGCTCCACCCTCCCCCACAAAATGCGCTCCTCCGCCCGAAAAGTCACCGCCGGCTTCACCCTCATTGAATTGCTCACGGTCATCGCGATCATCGGCATCCTTGCCGCGATCATCATCCCGACGGTCGGCACGGTCCGGGAAAAAGCCCAGCGTGCCGTGGATGGAAACAACATCCGGGAAATCCTGAAAGCCGCTCAAATCTACGCCGGGGATAATCAGGACCGGCTGCCCGACCCGCAGCCAGCAGGAATCCCTAACACCGTTTTAAATTCGGCGATCCTGACCTGGAAGTGGCCAGGGATTCTGGCCAAAAACAACATCCTCACTGACCCGGCATTTTATTTCGCAAAGAACGATCCGGATTTCAACGGCACAGTCCCACAATTCATCATCACTCCGGGCCCGGCTCGGAATGCGATCCATCCGAGCTTCACCACCAACCGTTCACCCTCATGGGCGTTCGTCGGTGGCGTTAAGATGAGCGATCCCGCTACCACCCCTGTCCTGTTTACTCGCGGCCTCCGCCCCGACGGCACTTGGAGTGCCACAAGCGGAGTCTACAGAGCCACTGGCGGCTTCATCGCCTTTCTCGGCGGAAATGTCTCATTTTATCCAAATATTTCTACCCCTGCAACCAGTCCTCTCATCTCGAACTTCACCGCGAGCACGAGCCAAACCAAGCCTACCAATATTCTTCAGGCCATACCTTTTAGTGCCGTTGCCACCTCGACCGGGCGGGTTTATGCTATCCCACCTACTGCTGGCGCCGACAACATGGTGGGCAACGCGAACGGTGTAACCGCTGTTCGCGGTCCGTAACCAACCATCTCGACCACCATTTCCGCCCGGCCCGCCTCGCGCGCGCCGGGTTTTTTATTTCCCGCTTCCCCATCTCCGCCCCGCCGATCAACCTCCCAGTTCCGCATCATGTTCACCGCCGCCCCCGCGCCCGCCAACCAGACCACCTACGTCATCGGCCACAAAAACCCGGACGCCGATTCAATCTGCTCCGCGCTGGCTTACGCCGCATTCAAGGAGGCCCGCGGTGAAACCGGCTATGTCGCCGCCCGTTGCGGCAACTCCAACGCCCGCATCGACACCATTCTCGCACGCTTCAACCAGAGCTTGCCGGTCTATCTCAGCGATGTCTCCCCCCGGGTGCGCGATTTGATGGTTTCGGAGGTCGTCACCGTCTCGCCCGAGGCTACCTGCGCCGAAGCCTTGGAACTCATCGATCGCCACAACATCCGCCTGTTGCCGGTGACCAACGCCCAGCGCCATGTCGTCGGCACCATTTCGCTCCCTCACCTCGGCGGCATATTCATACCACGCCTCAGCGAACCCCGCAGCATGCGACAAGTCAGGTCGTCGCTTTCCTACATGGTCCGCACGCTCAAGGCCACGGCGCTGCACCTCGTCGATGCCGACCGCGTGGATGAGTATTTCATCCGCGTCGGCGCGATGGATGTCGGCACGTTCTGGAAAATCTCGGAGCGGGAGAACATCAGCGCCGACAAGTCCCTGATCATCGTCGGCGACCGGCGCGACATCCAGGGCCGCGCCATTACCCTTGGCGTCAGGGCTTTGATTATCACCGGCGGCCAACCCGTCGATGACGACATTCTCCGACTCGCGGCCAACGCCGGCGTC
>CALSBN010000124.1:0-14216 GCA_943373185.1 Opitutus sp. GAS368
TGGCGCCCCGGGCTGCGGGGCGACGACGTGCAACGGGTGCGCAATCTCCTTTGCGTCGCGGCGGTGCCCGATGCGATCCAGATGCCGGTGGAGCGGTATTTGCCGCCGGTCGTGTTGCAGCACTTGGAGGACATTTATCCGCGTGATCAGCTCATCAAAATTCTCACGTGGATCGTGCTGCATCCGGATGACGGCACGGTCGTGGACAACATCGAGGCGCTCGGCGTGCAGGGCTCGGCGGGCGATCCTTTCGTCGTGCGCGAGCGGTCCTATCTCTACGCGCTCAAGTTCATCATCCGCCTGACCGGTCGCGACCGGCGCTGACATCCGTATGAAACCGCCCTCGATGCAGACCGTCAAAACCAGCCTGTTCGTCGCGTTCATCATCGCGCTGGTGTGCGTCCCGTTCGTGATTTTCGGCGAAGCGTTTGCGCTGCCGCTGTTGGAATCGCAGCAACACCGGACGGCCGGACTGACGGCGATCTCGGTGGTTTTGCTGACGGCCGATTCGGTGGCGCCGGTGCCCGCGACGCTCGTGATCATGTATCTCGCGGCCAAGAGCGGAGTCGCGGCGGGGATCGTGGGCGGCACGCTCGGACTCTCGGCGGGAGTCTTGGCGGCCGCGTGGTTTGGGCGCACGGCGGTCGGACGGATCGCGCCGAAATTCTTCCCGGAAGCCGAGCTCACGAAGCTGCGCGAAGCCTTGCAACGCCGGTTGGCTCTCACCTTGGCGTGTCTGCGCAGTGTGCCGGTGCTGGCGGAAACTTCGGTGATTCTTGCGGCGGCTACCGGGGTGCCGGTGAAGAAGATATTTTTGGCGACACTCGTGCCGAACTTCGTGGTTGCCGTGATCTACTCCGTGGCGGCCGACGATTCGGCGACCACCGCCGCGATCACGTTCATCGGCACGATCGCCGCCTCGTGGGTGCTTTGGCGTTGGCTCGGCCGGGAAAAACGGCCGAAGTAATTTCCCATCGAAAACTCACCCATGGCCGCTGCTGCACCATTCCGCTCCGCCATCACGATTTCCCTCGTCCCCGAGAGCAGGGGCGGCCCGTTTGTTTTTACGGAGGGACTCGCGGCCGGTTGTGCCGAGGCCGCCCGGCTCGGGTATGATGCGGTGGAGATTTTTCCTCCGTCGGCCGTCGCGCTGGATCGGGCGCTGCTGCGAGATTTGCTCGGCGAGCACCGCCTCCGCGTGGCGGCGGTCGGCACCGGTGCCGGCTGGGTCGTGCACAAACTGATGCTGACGCACGCCGACCCGGCGATCCGGCAGCGTGCCCGCGAGTTTATCCGGGAGATCATCGACTTCGCCGGCGAGTTCGGGGCGCCGGCAATCATCGGCTCGATGCAGGGCCGCTGGGAAGGGGCCGTCTCGCGCGACCAGGCGTTGGCATGGCTCGCGGAAGCACTTGAGGACTTGGGCGAATCCGCTGCGCGGCAGCGAGTGCCACTGCTTTACGAGCCGCTCAACCGCTACGAAACAAATCTGCTCAACCGACTCGGTGACACCGCGCGTTGGTTGCGGACCTTGCGCACGAAAAACGTCCGGATTCTCGCCGACTTGTTCCACATGAACATCGAGGAGGCCGATGGAGCGGCGGCCCTGCGCGAGGCCGGCACGCTCGTGGGTCATGTGCACTTCGCCGACTCCAACCGCCGCGCCATCGGGCTCGGGCACACCGCCGTCGAGCCGATCGTCGCCGCGCTCCGGGACATCGATTACGCCGGGTATCTTTCGGCCGAAATCTTGCCGTTGCCCGACGCGGCGACGGCCGCCCGCCAAACCATGGAGTCGTTCCGCCACGCGCTCACCCTTCACTGATCCATGCTCAAAACCTCGCTCATTCATCCCGAGATCCTGCGCGTCGTCGCCCGGGCCGGACATCACTCGAAGATCCTTATCGCCGACGGGAATTACCCCGCGTCCACGAAGCGCGGGCCCAACGCCGAACTCGTGTGCCTCAATCTCGCGCCGGGTGTGGTTACGGTGGCGCAGGTGTTGCGGGCACTGCTCAGCGCGGTGCCGGTGGACCACGTGAACACCATGGGGATTCCGCCCGACGATCCCTATGCCCAACAAGGCGAGCCGCCCGTGTGGAACGAGTTTCGCGCGGTCATCGCCGAGTCCGGTTCGGTTTTGAAACTGGAGCCGATTCTCAAGTGGGATTTCTACAAACACGTCGAAAGTCCGGACCACGTGCTGACGATCCAAACCGCCGATCAAGCGCTTTGGGGCAACCTCCTCCTCACGATGGGCTGTCGCACTGCTTAACGTTCATTTTCTCAAACCACCACTATGCAGACCCGCCGTCTCGGTCAGACCGATCTCCACCTTCCTGTGCTCAGTTTTGGCGCCAGCTCGCTCGGGGCTGAGTTTCGCAGCGTCACGATGGACGAGGCTCTGGGGAGCGTGCGCGTAGCGCTCGAATGCGGACTCAACCTCATCGACACCTCGCCGTTCTACGGCCGGGGCATGAGCGAGGTCCTGCTCGGCATCGCGCTCAAAGGCGTGCCGCGCGAAAGCTACACCCTCTGCACCAAACTCGGCCGCTACGATCTCGCGCACTTCGACTTTTCCGCAAAGCGCGTTGCGGAGAGCATCGATGTTTCGCTGCACCGGCTCGGGACGGATCACCTCGATATCATTCTCTGCCACGACATCGAGTTCGTGCCGATGCAGCAGATCGTGGACGAGACGTTGCCCGCTCTCCGGAAAATTCAAAAGGCCGGCAAGGTGCGCTACATCGGTTTCAGCGGCTACCCGATGAAGATTTTTAAGTTCATCATCGATCAGGCCCCGGTGGACTGCGTGCTGAGCTACAACCAATACACGCTGCAAAACACCCGCTTCGCCGACGAGGCCGTGCCCTATCTGAAGGCCAAGGGCGTGGGCGTCATGAATGCCGGTCCGTTCAGCGCGCGCCTGCTGACGAACGCGCCGTTGCCCGCGTGGCTGAAAGAGCCCGAGGCCGTGAAGGCGGCAGCCCGCGCCGCCGCCGCCCACTGCGCTGCGAAAGGCGTGGATATCGCAAAGCTCGCGCTGCAATTCTCCCTCGCACATCCCGACATCGCCACGACCGTTTCCGGCAGCGCGAATCCGACGAACATCCGCAACTGGGCCAAGTGGGCCGCCGAGCCGATCGATCACGAATTGCTGGCCGAGGTCTTGGCGATCTTCGCGCCGGTCAAGAACCTCGGGCATAAAGAAGGTCTGCCGGAGAACAACTGATTCAGGATCAGGTTGAGAGTTGAGAGCTGAGAGTTGATTGCAGGAGTTTCGAACCGCTCCTGCTTCTGCCTCTCAGCCCTCAACTCTCAGCTTTCAATTTCCGTTACCCATGAAAGCCATCCAGCTCGAAAAACCACAGTCGTTCCGCGTCGTTGAAATCACCGAGCCCGCCCCGCCGGCGGCCGGCGAAGTGTTGGTCCGGATCCACCGCGTCGGTATCTGCGGCACGGACCTCGGCGGCTTTTTGGGCAAGATGCCGTTTTACTCCTATCCGCGCATTCCCGGCCACGAGCTCGGCGTCGAGGTGCTCGCGGTCGGTGCCGGCGTGACCAACGTCGCGGTCGGCGATCGCTGCTCGGTCGAGCCGTATCTGAATTGCCAAAAGTGCTACTCGTGCCGGCGCGGCCTCACCAATTGTTGCGAGAGCAACCAGACCCTCGGCGTGATGTGCGACGGTGGCCTGACGGACCGGATGCTGCTCCCGGCGCGCAAGCTGCACGTCTCCAAAAAACTTTCGTTCGAGCAACTCGCGCTCGTGGAGACGCTCGCCATCGGCTGCCACGCGGTGGACCGCGGCGGGGTAAAGGCGGGAGATCACGTGCTCGTGATCGGTGCCGGCCCGATCGGCTTGTCGGCCATTGAATTTGTGAGAGTCGCCGGGGCGACATGCATCGTGCTCGACGTGAACGAAGGCCGGCTCGCGTTTTGCCGCGACCGCCTTGGGGTCGCGCATACGATCACGGCCAAGGGCGACGGCTCGGAGCTGAAGGCGCTCGACGCCATCACCGGCGGACAGCTCGCCGATGTCGTCATCGACGCGACGGGGAACAACAAATCGATGAGCGCGGCCCTGGCTTACTGCGCGTTCGGCGGGCGGCTCGTCTACGTGGGCATCACCCAGCAGGAGATTTCGTTTCTACAGGCCCCGGCGCTGCATCGCCGCGAACTCACGATCATGGGCTCGCGCAACGCCCATTCGCGCGACTTCGCCCGCATCATCGCGTTGATCGAGGACGGCAGCATCGACACGGATCCGTGGATCACGCATCGCGCGAATTTCGCCGACATGATCGCGGAGTTCCCCGGTTGGCTGAAGCCGGAGAACGGTGTCATCAAGGCGATGGTCGCGCTCTCGTAGGGACGGAGCGCGACGGGTTGATTTTCAGGGCACCTCGTAGACTTCGACGATGGCGGTGCCGCCGGTCGTGCCGGCGAGCGGGCCGGCTTCAGCGGTGTAGTTCCCGGGCGCGAGGGTGACCAAAATCATCGCGTCTTTGCTGGCGGCGTCGGTGACGGCGAAGGCACCGACCGAGCCTCCGACCGCGGTGAGTTGCGGGTCGCCGCCCCAATTGTCGTTGGAGGCGATCACGGTTTGGCCCCGGTAGAGATCGAGCTTCGGGTCGGCCATGGCGGTGGGAATCCCGAAGGGCGCGAGGCCGAGGCGCGGGCCGATGGCACGGACGAGCACGGTCTTGTTGGTCGAACCGCCGATCACAAAACCGGCGGTGAGCGGACTGCCGGCCGGAATCGATTTGAGCACCGACACGGCGATGAGGCGCGGGGTGGCCGCCGTAAACGACGCGCTTGGGGTTCCGTCATAAATCTCGGCTATGACGCGCCCGGTCGCGCCGCCGACTCCGGTGATTTCCACGGTGTAGCCACCGGCGGCGATCGCGGGGTTAAAGATGGCGGCGTCGCGGGAGGAAGCGTTGGTGAACGCGAACACACCGACCGACGAGATGGCTGTGGCGATGGCGGGATCGCCGCCCCAGTTGTCGTTGGAGGCGATGACGGTTTGGCCGGAGAACACGTCGAGCTTGGGATCGGCGAGCGCATTGGCCACGCCGAGCGGCGTCAGGGAAGGACCGGCGGCGCGGACCAACAGCGGTTTGGTGAGGGTGGAGCCGACTCCGCTGATCGACGCGCCGACCGTGAATTTGGGATCGGTGGCGGTGATGTCGGTCAGAATTGAGAGCGCGGAAATGCGTCCGAAGTCCGGATTCGACGAGAGGCTCAAGACGGCGGCTGCGCTGCTCGTGGAGCCGAACGAGTTGGTGACGACGCAGACATAGCTGCCAGCATTGGCGGCGGTGGCCCCGCGAACGACGAGCGTGCTGCCTGTCGCGCCCGCGATTGGGATGCCGTTGAGCCGCCATTGGTAGGAAAGTCCCTCACCGGTGGCGGCGGTGGTGAAGACCGCGGTGCCGCCGGTAGAGATGGTTTGAGCGGCCGGAGCGGCGGCGATGCGCGGGGCGTTGGGCGAGGCGGGCGGCTCGGATACGATGATCGTGCCGGAAGTGCCGACGCTCACGACCACACCGTTGGCGGTCGCGGTGCCGCTGAAGAGAAAGCTCGGGGTAGAGGTGGAATCGACTGTGGTCCAAGTCAGACCGTCGGAGCTCGAACGCGGGGATGCTCCCGCGCCGGTATCGTTGGCGATGAACTGCCCGGCGGACGTGTAGATGTTCTGAATCGTGTAAGCGGTCGGCAGTGAATTCAGCGTCCATGTGATGCCGTCGGTGCTGGTGACCGAGCGGCGGTCTGAGGTTAGGGCGACGAAACGCCCGCTTCCGAAGGCGATGGAGTTGATGATCGCGGGGGCGGCGAGACCGGTGGGGGTGCGATCGGTCCAAACCACGCCGTCCACACTGGAAAGAATGCGGGTCGCGGTGCCAAATCCGCCGAACGTCGTGACAAACACGCCGCTGCCGAAGACGAGCGAGTTGATGCCAGTCAAGGTGTTCACGGAGCTCCACGTCAGGCCGTCGGTGCTCGTGCGCGTGCCGGTGGGTTGCGCGGAGACAAAGCGATTGTTGCCGAAGACGAGTCCGCTGATCCGATCAAACGTGGAACCGGCGACGGCGGTCCAGGCGGTGAGATTGGTGCTGTGATAGATGCCGTTGAAGCCGGCGGCGACGTAGCGGGTGCCGCTGTAGGCGAGCTTGTTGAAGTCGGCGGTTTGGCCGGTGGTGACTTGCGTCCAGCTCGAACCGTCGGCGCTCGTGAGGATGGTGCCGCCGGAACCGGCTACGACGAAGCGCGCGCCATCGTGGAGCACGGCGCCGAGGTCGTTGACGGTGCCGGTGGAGCGGCGCGTCCAGGTCGCGCCATCGGTCGACGTCGTGATCGAGCCATAGATGCCGAGCACGAACGTTTGTCCGTTGGCGAAGGAGATGGCGGCGATGTTTTCCGCCTGCGGTCCGAGTTGGCGGGCGGAATTGCCGAGGGCGGAGGTTTGACGGGTCCAAGCGGTGCCGTCGGGGCTGGTGAAGATGCCGACGCCGCCGGCGGCGATGAACCGGGTGCCGTCATGGACCGCGTTGAGGAAGCCGGTGTTGTTGGAGGCGTTGGCGATGGCGGGCGCGGCGGTCCAGATGGTGCCGTCGGTGGAGGTAAACGCGGCGGCGGTGAAGTTGGCATCGCGGCCGACCAGGACAAATCTCCCGCCGCCAAAGGCGACTCCGACGAGCAAGGTGTTGGCCGGAGCGACGGTCGGATTGGTCCACGTGATGCCGTCGGTGGACGTGAGGGCGGTGTTGCCACTGCCGGCGGCGACGAAGCGGCCGGCGCCGTAGGTGAGCTTGCTCCCGTTTGCGAAGCCCGGGGCGCTGCGTGCGGTCCACGTGCGACCATCGGTGCTGGTGAGAATTCTATTGGCGCCCGCGCCGCCGACGGCGACCCAGGTCCCGCCGCCGAAGGCAATATCGCTGAGCTGGGCGCTCACGGTATTGGCGACGGTTTCCACCACCGACCACGTGGTGCCGTCGGGGCTGGTCATGATAAGTGCGGCACCGGTGCGGGTGGCGCCCATGCCGACGGCGACAAACTGACCGTTCGCAAACGCGACGGCGTTGAGGACGGTGGTAGCCGGATTGCCGTAGCGGGTAATGGTCCACGTGGCGCCGGTAGGGCTGGTGGCGACGGTGCCGTCGCGGCCGACCGCGACGTGGAGGCCGTTGCCGAATGCGACCCCGTTCCACTGGACAGAGGCCGGGAGGGAGTTGGCCCAGCGCCAGGTTTGTTGGGCGAAGGCGGTGGTAACAGCGAGCGCGAATACCCCGGTGAGGCGGAGGATCAGCGCGAGGAAGATGGGCGAAGCAGATTTGTTCATGGCGCCCGATTATCGCAAAAACCTGTCTTACGCAGAATACGCACCCGTGCGTATAGCCGCGACCTAACCGCCACTTTCGATTGGAATCTTGATGCCTCGGGCGATCAAAAGAAGCGTCCGGGCTTCCTCGTCATAAGAGCGCTCGGCGTTCCGGCGGTTGGCTTATCCGCCCAATTCGGCGAGCAAGGCGCGGAGTTCGCGCTCGGGGTCTTCGTGGGTTTGGGCGACGGCAAGCTCGAGGGCGGCGACGAGCAGCGGGCGGGCTTCGGCGCGCCGACCGGCGGCGAGGTGAAGTTTCCCCAAGAGAATCCGGGGCATCATCCAGTCCGCTTTCTTGGCGACGCAAAAGGCATAGTGCGGCGCGGCCTCCTCGGCGCGACCCTCCGCGGCGAGAGCTTGGGCGAGGCTGAAACGGAAGAGTTCGTTGTCGGGCGCTCGCTCGACGAGCGCCGCGAAATGCGGGCTGCGCGGGACCATGCTCAGGGCTCGTCGACGATCACGACCACAGCGGTGGCGTTGTCCGGGCCGCCGCGACGGACGGCCATCAACACGATCTCGCGCGCGAGCACGGCGGGATCGTCCGGAGTCTTAAGCATTATGCCCAACTCCCGGTCGGTGATCATGCGGGTGACACCGTCGGTGCAGAAAAGGTAGCGGTCGCCGGCGATGAGCGGGCGCGTAATCAGGTCGACCTCGGGCGGCGAGGGCTGGCCGATGCAGCGGGTAAGGGCCGCGCGGTTGGACTCGTGGTAGTGGATCACTTCGCCGCGGGCGCGTCGGATGCGGGCTTCATTTTCGACGGAGTGATCTTCGGTAATGTTTTCCAGCGTGCCCGCCCGTAGCAGGTAGGCGCGGGAATCACCGACGTGGGCTAAATACATCTTGTGGTTGTAAACCGTGCCAAAGGTGAGGGTGGAACCGATACCCATGACCGGGCTGATCTCGTAGGCCTTGGCGATCACCGCCCGATTGGCCGTGTGCACCACCGCTTCCAGATTCGGCACGCTGTCAGTCGGGTTCGTGAGCAACTCGCGCACGATGACCTGCACGGTTTCGAGTGCGGCTTCCGCGCCGCCGGGCAAACCTCCGATACCATCTGCGATCCCAAAGATCATCGCCGCCGGTTCCAGAATGTAGTTGTCCTCGTTTTCGGTGCGGACGCGACCGATGTCAGTGAGGGCGGCGGAGCGAAGCTTGGTCATGCAGATGGGGGAACTTAAGCAGGCATCCTGCTAGGCGAAAGGATGAAATTGATCACCGCGCGTTTCCCGCGTGAGGCGGGTGAATTCGGGCTGGGGGAGGCACTGCAGGAAAAGCCGGCCGTAGCTCTTCGCGAGCACGCGCGAGTCGAGGATCGTGATCAACCCGCGGTCGGACTGGGTGCGAATGAGCCGGCCGATGCCCTGGCGGAACTTGATCAGCGCGTCGGGCAGGGTGAGGTCGTTGAAGGGATTGCCGCCGTGGTCGCGGATCCACTCGGTCTTGGCTTCCGTGATCGGGTGCGTGGGCGGATCGAAAGGCAGGCGCGTCACGATGACCTGCGCGAGCGCGTCGCCGGGCACATCGACGCCGGTCCAAAAACTGTCGGTGCCGAACAGCACAGCGTTGCCCAGACGACGCATCTGATCGGCGAGCTCGGTGCGCGAGAGATCGGCACCCTGCATGAGAAACGGCCGCGATGCCGTGCGGAACTCGGGCTCCAGCGTGCCGGCAACGGCGCGCATATCGGTGTAGCTCGTGAATAGCACCAGCGTGCCGCCCGGCACGGCGGCGACACAGAAGCGGATGTAGTCGGTGAGCGCATCGAGCGCGAGTTTGGCCTCCTGCGGCGAGGGCAGGGGAATGTCGGCGGCGACGTAGACGCGCATGTTGCGCGCGTAGTCGAAGGGCGAGTGCACGACCTCGGCCCGGGCAGACTCCGCGCCGATACGGGTCGCAAAGGCGGCGATATCGCCGCCCACGGCGAGGGTGGCGCTCGTGCAGACGACGCTCACGCCGCAGCCGAAGAGGTGCTCGCGCAGCGCCGGCGCGATGTCGATGGGCGCGCTGCGCAGGCTCACGATGGTCTGCTTCCGCCCGCCGCGCTCGGCCCAGTAAACGTGACCCTCGGCGGCGAGCGTGAGCCACTCGGTGAGACCGGCTTGGAGGCCTTTGATGCGCGTTTTCTGCTCGAGCAGTTCGTCGCGCGGACGGCCGTCGTCGAGTTTGTCGGCGAGCTTGGCCAGCAGCCGTTCGAGCGCACCGAGCGGGCCGTCGAGCGTCGGCTCGGCCACGCCGGTCTCGCGCACCCGCACGATCGGGCGCTGGGCGAGGAGGGACGCCGCGATGAAATCAAAGAACTGCTTCGAAGCGTCGAGCGCGTCGGTGACGAGTTGCTGAGCTTCGGGGCCTCCAAGCTTCCGCAGCAGGCCGCGTTTCGTGCGGGGATTGAAGAGGTATTTCAAGGCTCGCTCGACGCCGTAGCTGCTGAGCGAGAGGCCAAAGTTCGCCGTGGCGACTTCGGGCACGGTGTGGGCCTCGTCGAGCACCAGGAAATCGCCGGGAAAGAGCACGCCGCGCGCCTCGGGCCCGGTGGCACCGTTGGCCTTGGCGCCGCCGGCATTGATCAGTGCGAAGAGCAGCGCGTGGTTGACGATGATGACGTGGGCCGTGCGCAGACGGGCGCGGGCGCGTTGATAAAAACATTTTTCGCAGTCGCAGTGTTTGCGCGAGCAGGAGGAAGAGTCGGCGTTGACGGCGTCCCAGACCTCGGCGCGAGGCGGCGGGCGCAGGTCGTGGCGCAGACCGGAATCGGTGGCCTCGGCCCAGCCGGCGATGCGTTGCAACTCGTCGTAGTCGGCGTCGGCGAAAAGACTCGCGCGGTCGGAGAGCGCTTGGGCGAGGCGGGTCGTGCAGAGGTAGTTGGATTTGCCGAGCAGGACGGCGGGGCGGAAATCAGCGTAGCGGGCGAGCGCGGGATTCGACTGAAAAAGGCGGCGGACGAGCGGGAGGTCCTTGGCCTGGAGCTGTTCTTGCAGGGAGATCGTGTGGGTCGAGACGATCAATTGGCGCTCCTGATCGACGGCGTGGATGATGCCGGGGGCGAGGTAGGCGAGGGATTTGCCGACGCCGGTGCCGGCTTCGAAAAGAAGCGGAGCGTCGGACTTGAGGACGGCGGCGATGGTGCGCGCCATTGTCTCCTGTTGCGGGCGGTGTTCGAGGGAAAGCCCCGCGTGGAGCCAGCCGCCTTCGGCGAAAATCTTCGCGGCAAACTCCGGCGCCCGGCTCGGCGGAGGCGGAGGGGCGGAGGCTTGGTCTTCGCGGAGTCCGATCATGAAGCGGAAGAACGTCGGCAAATGGCGCAGGCGACGCAAGGGCGGCGGAAATGAATTTGCGGCGACCCGGAAGCGGCGCACGCTGTGGGACTATGAACCGTCCGATTGACGACGAGGGCAGCTGGGTGGCGGAGCTAGTGCACTTTCTGCGCACGGAGCCGGGCGTGAGCGCGGTGCGGATCGATCCCGAATCGCACCGGCTGGCCGTCGCGACGTTTGGCGAGGTGGATCTCGGCGTTTTGAGCGAGAAACTCGCGGCGACGATCGCCGCCGTCGATGCGCGTTTGGAGCAAAAGGCTCCGCCCGTTGCGCCGGCGGGGTTTACCTTGCGACAGGTCGGAGGCGCGCTCGTTTTGGCGCGCGAGAGTTGCGTGACGGCGGAGGCGATCCGGCCGTGGCGGGAGTTGGAATGGCCCGGCCTCGATGCGGTCGGGGCGGACGCGGAGCCGGAGTGGAGGTTTCTCGCGACGCTTGCGGCCGTCTGCGGTGGCGCGGGTTTGGCCGGAGCGGCGGTGCAGTGGCTCGCGCCCGGTTGGCCGGTGGTGGCGTGGATTTTCTTCACCGGCGCGCTCGTGGCGGGCGCGTGGGACGCGGCGATCGACACGTGGGAGAATCTCAAGAAACGGGAGATCGATATCCATTTCCTCATGTTGATCGTCGCAGCGGGCGCGGTGGCGATCGGGGCGTGGAGCGAGGCCGTGCTGCTGTTGTTTTTGTTTTCGGCGTCCGGGGCGATGGAAGCGTTTGCGCTGGACCGCACGCAGCGCGAGGTGAGCGCGCTGTTGAAGTCGGCGCCGAAGCGCGCGGTGCTGGTTGAAACCGACGGCAGCGAGCGCGAAGTCGCGGTCGAGGAACTGCGGCGCGGTGTGCGGGTGCGGGTGAAGCCGGGCGAGGCGTTTCCCACGGATGGCACGGTGTTGGAAGGGAAGAGCGCGAGTGACGAATCGGCACTGACCGGCGAGGCGCAGCCGGTGGAGAAGGGCAAGGGCGACGCGGTGTTCAGCGGGACGATCAATCTGTGGGGCGCGGTGGACTTCGAGGTCACGCGCCTGCCGGGCGAGAGCACGTTGCAAAAAATCATCCGCCTCATCCAGACGGCGCAGAAGCTGAAGGCGCCGAGCGAGCGGTTCACGGAGAAATTCGGCACCGGCTACACTTACGCGGTGCTGGGGCTGGCGACGGCGATGTTTTTGCTGTGGTGGCTGGGGTTTGGTCTGCCGGCGTTTGAAAATCAGCCGGGGCAACGTTCGGCGTTTTACCGGGCCATGACGTTGCTCGTGGTGGCGAGCCCGTGCGCGCTGGTGTTGTCGATTCCCTCGGCGATTTTGGCCGCGATCGCGTGGGGCGCGCGGCACGGGGTGCTGTTCCGCGGGGGCGCGGCGATCGAGAAACTGGCCGACATCAACGCCGTGGCGCTCGACAAGACGGGCACGCTCACGACCGGCGAACTCGCGGTGGTGCGTTACGAAAGTTTTCCGCCCGGCCGTGAACAGGAAGTGATGGAGCTGGCCTACGCGTTGGAGGCGAAATCGGAGCACCCCTTGGCGCGCGCCATCGTAAAGGACGCGCGGGCGCGCGGCGTGCGCGAGGTGAGCGTGGGGGATTTTCGCAACATCGTCGGCGAGGGCGTGAAGGGCAGTCTTGACGGCGCGCAGGTGTTGCTGGGCCGGCGCGAACTGCTGGAAGCCGGACCGCTGGCGGGCTGGGTGCAGAAACTGCCGGCCGCACCGGCGGATTTGAGCGAGGTGTGGGTGATCGGGCGCGAGATGGTGGGCCGCGTGCTCCTGCGCGATCAGATCCGCGTCGAGTCACGCGCGGTATTGGCTGAGCTCAAGCGGCGGGGGATTTTTACCGTGATGTTGACCGGCGACCGGCAACACGCGGCGGAGGCGGTGGCCAAAGAACTCGGTCTCGGGGACGTGCGCGCGCACCTCACGCCGGAGGGCAAGGTCGCCGCGATCATGGAGCTGCGCGGGCAGGGGAAGAAAGTCGCGATGGTGGGCGACGGCGTAAACGACGCGCCCTGTCTCGCGGCGTCGGATGTGGGCGTGGCGATGGGGGCGCGCGGGAGCGACGCGGCGCTGGAGCAGGCCGAGGTGATTCTCATGCAGGACAAGATCGAGAACTTTCTGTCGGCGCATCGCCTGAGCCGGCGCGCGCGGACGATCATCCGGCAAAATTTAGCAATCTCGCTTGGCGTGGTCGTCGTGATGGTGATCGCGACGGTGGTCGGCGTGGTGCCCTTGGCCGTGGGCGTCGCCGCCCACGAAGGCAGCACGGTGGTGGTGTGCCTTAACTCGCTGCGACTGCTGTTTGGGCGGAATGGGTGAGGCGGTAGGGTGAGAGTTGAGGGATGAGGGATGAGAGTTGAGGGCGCGGACTCGGCTGGTGGGCTTTGGCATTTTGCCCGCGAATGAGCGCGGATGGACACGAATTCCGGACGACGGAAAGCAGAGGAAATGACAACGGATTCTTACCACGAAAAACACGAAAGACACGAAAAGGGGAGTGGGTCCACGGAACACACGGAATACACTGAAGAATAGGGAGAAAGTTGCCCGCGAATGGGCGCGGGTGGGCGCGAATTCATGGGCGATGAGATTGGTCTCAAAGGACTGCACTGATCACAGCGAGGAGGGAATTGGAGACGGTCGGCGATTAGCCGGCCCGAAGATCACCCGTGCAGACGATGAGTCGAAACGCACCTCCAAGGCGAAGCGGTAGCGGAGCCATTCGTGGTTTAAACCTCTGGAAATTGGGCGTGGTTTTGCTGGTGAAAAAGGGCGGAGGAGAGTTGTCCGCGAATGGGCGCGGATTCAGGACGTCGGAAAGCCGAGGAAGTGACATCGGATTTTTTACCACGAAAAACACGAAATACACGAAAAGGGGGGATGACCCACGGAACACACGGACTACACGGAAGAATTCGGGCGGGGAGGGAAGGGATGGGAGAGCTGAGTCTTTTGGGCTAGGAATCGGAACTAGATCGGGCCTTGAGATTTAGACGACGATTCGGAAGAGCTTTCGCTCGACGTCGCGTTTTCGCCTGCGCTGACTCCGGGGATCGTATGGCACGCGCGAAATCTCCCGCTTCCTCCGCCCAGTCATCCGCCACCATCGGATCCCAGGCCAAGCTCTGGCTCGCCGCCGACAAGCTCCGCAACAACATGGACGCGGCGGTTACCGAGCGAAGCGACCAGCGGAGGCAGCCGCCGGAGCCATACAAGCACGTCGTCCTCGGCCTCACCTTCCGCAGCGTCTAGCACCCCGACCTCCGCGCCGACTACGCCCACGCCAACCCATGAGCAAAAAGAAGCCCAAGCCCGGCGGTCCCGCCAAGAAGAAGGCCGAAATCTCCCTCGTCCGCTCATCGGCGGCGGAATACCTGACCTTTGTGGCGGCCGGAGGCGAATCGGAGGCCAGCGTCGAGATGCGCTACGAAGATGAGAATGTCTGGCTGACGCAGAAGATGATGGCGGCGCTTTACGATGTCTCCGTTCCTGCCATCAACCAGCATCTGAAGCGCATTTTCACCGACAATGAATTGGAGGAGGCGGCA
>CALSBN010000125.1:0-14064 GCA_943373185.1 Opitutus sp. GAS368
TTCGGAGGGGAAATCGCGGGCAATGGCCCAAGGCATGACGGCGCTTGGTCGCGGGCGGGGCCGAATCGGGCCGACGAAAGAATCAGGCGGCGATGGCTTCGAGGTGGAGTTTTTCGAGGTCGGCGATAGGAAAAGCGGATAGATTTTGGCCGGGACATAGTTTGGCTGTAAGTGACCGGTGGAACAGATTGATTTTGTCCGCAATCTCGGCCGAAAGTCGGCAAACCATCGCACTCAACCATGGTGTTTCTTGGTAAGTTTGGGTCGGGCAAGCCAGCCGGCCGCGAGGAGAGCCATGCCGGACGCGCCGAGCAGAAGGGCAAGATTCGCCTTGAGAGGTCCCAGTCGATCCGGGCCCGCGGGCGCGACGAAGGCGAATCGCGGCACCGCCGCGTAACGTTCGTCGAGCGAACTCTTCGCGGAGGCGACCGGCGCCGGTTGGCGGATGAAGTGGTGCAGGCTGTCGATGAAGGACCATACCTGCTGCTGAAAACTCAGCGCGCGGTCGGCATCGTGGCCGGCGACGCGTTCGAGCGTGTCTTGCAACGCGACCGAGGGCACGAACAGCCGGAATGTGTTCGCGAGATGCAGCCGCGCCGCGGCCTGCGCCTCGAACGGCGCCCGCAATTCCGCCCGCGCCCGCTTCTGGCGTTCGGTCTTCGCCAGCGCAGCCTCGAGCGCGTTACCGCGCGGGCCGGCGGCACGCGTCTCGGCGGCGGCGCGGGCCTCGGCCTCGTCTTGTTCAAGGTCGCTTACGCGCAATGTGTTCACGAGCGCGCCCATGTCAGGCGGCGGCCTGACCAGATCGAGGGCCGCGCCGAGGGCGGCGGGGGCCAAGCCTACCACTGCGATCCAAGTGGCGCCGACGGCGACCGCGCTCGCGGCGGCGCTGGCGACGGTGAGATTGATGAGGGCCGCGACCCCGAGCCAGAACGCGCCGTAGCCAAGCACGCCGGCCTCGGCCACGAGCAGGCCGCCGACGTCGAGCGGAAGTCCCGCCGCCTGCGCGCCGCCGACCAGTGCTGCGGCGAGCAGGGCCATGCTGGCCGCGAGCAACGTGCCCCCGCGCGCAAGGATTTTGGCGAACACCAGTTGTGCGACGCTCACGGGTTGGGCGAGCAGCAACCGGGCGACGCCGGATTCCCGGTCGCGCACCCAAGCATCGAAGCACGCCACCAGCAGGAGCACGGGGAGCAACGTCACGAGCACGAATGCGACATCGAAGCGCCCCGCCGCGCTCTCCGCCGGATGGTCGATCGAAACTGGCCGCGGGGCGAAGACCGCGCGCACGTTGGTCGGATGAAAGCGCGTCTCGAACGGAAACCGATCGGCCTGCCCTACGGCTACGAAAGAAAGCGGCGCGAGCGGCAGCGTTGGGCGATACCAGATGCCGGCAGCGAGCGCGGCCGGGGAAACCGCACGGGAGGCGGCGCGCGTCTCGGCGTCGCGAAAGCGGGTCAAGGCCTGCCCGTGCTGCTGCGCGAGGTCGCGCCGAACGTGGTCGAACGCTTCCGTGCGGGCGGCAGCCCACCGCAAGCCGTTCCCCATCGCGTAGGCGAGGGCGCAGGCGAAGAGAGCAAAAAGCAACGGCAGCGTGCGCTCGCGGAGCGCGGCGCGCAGTTCGAAGCGCAGGATGGCGGTGAACGTTCTCATGTCAGCCGCGCGAGTTTCCGCGCAGCGCTCGCCGCGAACATAGTCATGGCCGCCGCCCATGCGGTGAGTGCGGCAAGGCCCGGCCATGCGCGTGCCCAGGCGTCCCTGAGCGAAACGGACGAAGGCGCGAACGTCCCGAGCCCCGCCGTGATCTTGGCGACATCCGCCTTGTAGGCGACGGTGTTGGAACTGCCGGCAGGGCGGTTTTGGAGAATGTCGCGATTGAGCGCCTGCACAAATGCGTGCCGGTAGTTTTCTGCCGCTTCCAGAAAGTGCCGGTGGTGGGCGACGTCGGTGCCGGCCATCGCGGCCGACCACGCGCGCAATGCGGGCAGGGGTGACAGCCAGGCAAACCAGAGTTGAGCGGCGTCCTGTTGGGCGTAGCGGCGGTAAACGGCCGCGAAGTGCTCACGGTAGGCGGCCGTCGACTGCTCCTCGGCGTATTCGAGCAGGAGGCCACTGAGATTCACCGGCAGATCCTCGATCCGCGCGACGCCGTATTTATCCATGGCCATTTTCCGCAATCGCTCGGGCCGGGTTTGCACGGTCTGACCGCGATCAAGGCGTTCGTTCACGTCGTCGCCCGCTTCGAGATCGAGCTCCGGCGCGGACGGCAGCGGATAGAGCGCGGCAGCAACGGAAGGCGCCAGCCGCGGCGCTACCAACATGGCGAGCGCCCAGAAGGCGAGGAGCGACACCAGTGCAATCGGTGCGGAACGACAGCGCGCCGAGATCCCGAGGGCCAGCGCGAGGATCGCGATCAGGTAGAGTCCGTAGCCGGCGAGCCAAAGCCCGAGCCGTGCGAATTCCGCCGCGGCCGCCCCGTCGAGCGCGAGCCAGACCGCGCAGCCGAGGCCGCCGAGCATGAGCAGGCCGCCGACGCCGGCGGCATATGCGAGAAACCGACCGGCCAGCAGCACGCCAGGGCGCACGCCGCCCGCGAGTTCCTGCCGCAGGAGCTGGCGCGGCCCCTCGCCGGCAAACGTGCCGAACGCCACCAGGATCAACAGCACCGGAGCGAAGACCTGCAATGCGAACGCCGGCGAGACCGCGGGAAAGCTAGCGAGCGCCGCGCCGGTGCCGTCCGGCAGCGCACTGGCCGCGTGCTGCCGGTGGGCTTCGAGTCGCACCATCGTGCCGAGATGATCGTCGGTGCCGGGATCGAGTGCGGCGAGCGGCGAGACGGGCTTGAATACAAAGTGGCCGAAATGGGCCGCGCCGTGCGGATCGACGACGCCCTGCCGGTCCCAGTTCGACGCGTTCTCGGCGGCCGCGCGGGCCCGCTCCGCTGTCTGGCGCTCCGTCCGCACCGAGCCGGCGACGAACGCCGTGAGCGTAATCGCCGCGAGGGCCAGGCCACCCCAGCGCGCGCGCCGGTCGCGGAGCAGGAGCAGCCACTGGTGGCGGATGATGGTGCGCACCATGGCCGGTTCAGAAGGTCTTTTTCAGGGCCACGCGGTATTCGCGGAGCCGCAGGCTGCCCCAGGTGCTGTAGGTGAAACCGTTGGGCGAGTTGCCCTCGTAGGGCGGGACTTTGTCGAAAATGTTTTCGAGTCCGACCTGGAGTTCGAGACCGCGCATGAGCGAGTCGCCCACCCTGCGCGCGCCGGGCTTTGCGTTGAACCGATAAGAGACAAAGGCGTTGTGATAGATCTGACTGGAGACGTAGAGACCGCCCTGGCGCACGAGCGCGGAGGTGTTGGTGGTGACGGGCGGGGCGAGCACCTTGTAGCGGCCGTTGTAGTTGGCGGACCAACCGAGCGTCCACGCGCCGCGGTCCCAGATGAGACTGCCGGCGCTGCGGAATTTCAGCGGCGCGCTGCCGCTGGTGTTGACCCAATCGACGAACGGCGCGCCGAACACGGTCTGGCGTTTGTAGTGCAGCGCGAAGGTGTTGGTGACGTTTAAATGAATTTCGCCCGAGGCGGCGGTCTTGCGGCGGTAGCTGATGCCGAGATCGACGCCTTCGTTGAGCGCCTTCAGGAGATTGAGGCTGGAGGTGTCGACGAGCGTGATCGGGCCCACGCCAAAGGAGTCGCCCGGAGGCACGGGGTCACGGGTGATGCGACCGGGGAACAACGTCTCGTTGTCGATGAGGATCTGCGCGGCCAGCGTGCCGATGTTGTCCTGCTTCTCGATGCGGTAGTAGTCGGCGCTGAGGCGTAGACCGGGTGCGAAAGTCGGGGAGAATACCAGTCCGGCGTTCCAGCTCTTCGCGGTTTCAGGCGTGAGCGCGGGATTCCCGCCGGAAAGCGTGGGCACGCTGCGGGCGGAATTGCCCCGGCGTGGATCGTTGATCGTCGTGAGCGTAGTCGAGGGGATCGGGTTGCGCAGCAGTTGAGCGTAGGTTGGCGGAATAAATCCGCCGCTGTAGCTCGCGCGCAGCATCACTCCGCGCACCGGTTCCAGTCGGAAGCCGACGGTCGGCTGGGTGGAGCGGTAGCGGGCCGCGTTGCGGAGAATGGTCGGAGCGGTGGCGGGGACGGGTAACACCGCGATCGAGGCCGTGCCGGTTTCCACTTCGTAGTCTTCGAAGCGGCCGGCGAGTTGCAGGTCGAGTTTCCGCAGGAGCGGCCGGGCGTTTTTCTCGCCGATCAGCGGGACGGTCAGCTCCGCGTAGACGCCGCGGGTGGACTGGGTCTTGCCGAGAAAGAGCGTCTCGGTGTTGCGGGCGGGGAAACCCGGAAACGCCAACGTTTGCCGCCCGTCCTCGGTGGTCTCCTCGCGCCAGTCCACGCCGGCGGCCAGCATCGCGCGGCCGCCGGGAAGATTTGCGATCGGACCCGTGCCGCGCACGGCGGCGTTGTGTAGCGTGCCGGTGCCGGCCCAGCGGCGGTCGCCGAAATACGGACTCAGGTCTACGGGATGGATGGCGGTATCGACAAACGGATTGAGGCGGCCGGAAAGGAGGTCGGCGTTGAGGTCGTTGGTCGAGAGATTCATCGGCTGGTTGTAGGCGTTGCGGCCCTCGGACCACGTGTAGTCTGCCTGGACGATCCATTCGGCGGGGAGTTTTTGGCGGAAGCCGAGCGTCGCCCGGCGAGTCTCGTTGCGCGTCGTGGTGGGAAGGCCGGCCGGGCTGGCGAGGTAGACCGAGACGTTTTGGCTGAACGGATTCGACGGTGCGGCTGTCGGCACGGTGATCAACTGAAGGGAGCTGAAGTGCCGGGCGCTGTCGGTGCGCGCGAACGAAAACTCGGCGTCGATCTCGAGCAAGGCGGTCATCTGCCGGCGGACGGAGGCCATAAACGACTTTGACGTCGGCGCTGAGCCCATCTCCGCGAGCAGGCCGCCGCGATACTGGATGGTCGAGGGGAGGTTGAGGTTTTGCTGGCCCGCGTTGGCCCGCAGGGTGGCGCCGAGGGTGGCCGCGGGCGTGGTCGGCGCGGTGCCGAGCGGGACGAAGGTGGCGCTGCTGCCGATCGAGCCGCCGCCAAAGGCGGGCTTGAGCGTGAGCACAGCGGAGGTTGGTGAACTGCGGATATTCGGCGCCGCAGTCGTGAAGGTGAACACTCCGGCGGGTCCGCCTTCGAGCCGCTGACGATGCAGCTCGTAGGCGTGAAGGAACGGCCGGTCCTGATAGGTGAGGAGCGCCTGGTCCGAGAAGCCGGCGGCGAGCGTCACCTGCGTGCGGCCCTTTTCCAGCGAGAAACCGTAGCTGAGATCGACGCGGCGGACCGGGGCGTCGGACTCGAACGTGTTTTGGTAGCTGGTGCGGAGCTCGCCGCCGCGGTAGTCGCGCCGGAGCACAACGTTGATGACGCCGCCAGCCGCGCTCGCGCCGTAGATGGCGGAGCCGGAGGTTGGGAGCACCTCGATGCGTTCGATGGCGGCGAGCGGGATACCGTTGAGGTTGGGCTGGCTGCCGACGACCCCCACAGTGGCGTTGTTGCCGTCGGAAGTGCGGCGGCCGTTGATCAAGACCAGCGTGTGATTCGCGCCGAGTCCGCGCAGATCGAAGCTGCTGCCGACGCCGGCGATCCCGATGCCCTGGGCACCGGTGATGCGGGTGGCGTCCATCGTGAGGCTCTTGCGCAGGAAGTCCTGCACGTCGATCGCGCCGGAGCGAGCGATGGCGGCCGCGTCGAGGATGAGATAAGGCTGCACATCGTCGGCGGAGCGGGGCAGGTCGACATTGGCGGTGGTGAAGGGTTTCTCGCGCTGACCGGTGACCTCCATGGATTCGAGCACGACTGCGCCGCCGTTGCCGGGTTTGGCGGTTTGGACGGACGGTGTGGCGGTCTGGGCCCAGGTCGTGAGCGGGGTCAGCAAAGAAAAAGCGAACAGGAGTCGGGATCGAAGCATGAGCGTGGCGGTTTGAGTGGCGGCGAGTTCAGGCGGCGATGGCTTCGAGGTAGAGTTTCTCGAGGTCGGCGGTGCGGACGGCGGGGCCGGAGAGTTCGTGGACGAGGCGGCCGGCGCGCATCACGCCGACGCGGGTGGCGTCCTCCTGGGCGCGGAAGAGATCGTGCGTGGCCATGAGAACGGCGACGCCGCGCGCGGAGAGTTTTTTTAGCAGGGCGCTGAACTCGTGGGAGGCGGCGGGGTCGAGGCCGCTCGTGGGTTCGTCGAGGAGGAGCGCTTTCGCCTCCTTGGCGAGGGCGATGGCGATGCCGACTTTTTGTCTCATGCCTTTGGAATAGGCGGAGGTGCGTTGGTCGTGCGCCCCGACTTGGAGTCCGGCCTCGGTGAGGAAGGCGCGGAGTTGGGCGTCGGCGTAGCGGTGGCCGGCGAGTTCGGAGAAATAGGCGAGGTTTTCGAGGCCGCTGAAGTGACCGTAGAGATTTACCTGCTCGGGGATGTAGGCGAGGGCGCGGCGGGCGGCGAGGGGGTCGAGGGCGACGTTGATGCCGGCGACGGAGGCGCTGCCGGCGTCGGGGGTGAGGAAGCCGAGGAAGCAGTTGATGGTGGTGGTTTTTCCGGCGCCGTTGGGGCCGAGGAGGGCGTAGATCTCGCCGGGGGCGACGGTGAGATCGAGGGAGTGGAGCGCGACGGCGGGACCGAATTTTTTGTGGAGGGAGGTGGCGGTGAGCATGGGAGTGGAGGAGTTGAACGTTGAGGGTTGAGATTCGAGGGAAGGGTCGGGGGCGGAGGTGACGAGGTGGATGGGATGCGGTGGGTGGGACGCGCGATTTGGAACGGAAGTTTTAACCGCTAATGGACGCTAATTTTTCGGAGGATTTTTTCGGTGAGCGGGGCGTGGCTGGCTTCGCCTAATCGGCGAAGCGCGACGGGGCGCGGTGAACGGGGAATTTATGATTTATAGTTTCAGAGAGTGTTGCGGCGGAGGGTGCGGGTGCCGAAGAGGATGAGCGCGGCGGCGGGGAGGAGGAGGGCGGCGAGGGCGGCGAGCAGCGCTAGGCTGGAGGCGGGTGGGTCGCGGAAATCGAGCGCGGGGACTTGGTCGTAGTCGCGGAAATTGGCGCTGCGCAGGAGTCGGGGTTCAAAGAAATCGATGGTGCGCGTGTGCAGGTCGCCGACGGCTTCGAGCCACCGTTGGTGGCGGGTGCGGTCGGTGCCGGCGAGGGTGAGCGCGCTGTGGTGCAGCACGAGGGCGGGGGAGAACCAGAGGAGGCGTTCGATGACGGTTTGCTGGCGGGCGAGCTGGGCGGCGAAGGCGGCGCGGAGGGGCGCGGCGAGGCGCTCGACCTCGGCGTTTACGGCGAAGCGCGTGCGGAAAAAATCGTTTTCGTTGGCGGCGGGACCGGCGGGAGCGAGTTCGGGATGGTCCTCGAGGTATTGTGCGAGGAGTTGGCTGCCGCGGCGGGTGGCGTCGTCGGTGCCGTCGCGGAGATCGTCCTGAAACGCGGCGCGCGAGGGCGGCGGGTAGAGTTGCTTGAGGGTGAGGTTGAGGCCGGCGGGAAAGAGGACGACGAGAACGAGCCACGCACCGGCGAGTGTGAGGGCGGAGGAACTGGCGGTGGCGGCGCGGGTGCCGATCCACCAGGCGAGGGCGAACCAGAAGACGCCGTAGGCGAGGGTGAGGGCGAGCCAGACGGCGACGGCGCTGAGCGCGGACGGTGCTCCGCCGAAAGCGAGCCAGCCGAGGACGGTGGTGAGGGCAAAAACGCCGAGCACGAGGCCGCCGCGCAGGACGAAGCGGGCGGCGAGCCAGCGGGCGAGGGAGAGAGGTTGGGCGCGAAGGAGGGCGAGGGTGCCGCCGTCGCGCTCGCGGGCGAGCAGGCCGTGGGCGATCACGAGAATGGCAAGCGGGAGAAGATAGAGGGCGACGAAGGTGGCGTCGAAACGGCCGAGAAGCAGGCGGAGGGGATTCTCGATTTCGTAGTGATTGAGAAACGTTTCGCGGGGGCGGTAGGTGACGCGGAGGACAGAGGGGAGGAGATCGCTTTGGCCGACGGCGAGCGCGGCGGCGGGCGCGGGTGGGAGCACGGCGAAGCGGCGGAGGTAGGCGAATTCGAAGCCGCGGGCGTCGCGGGGATCGAGGTTGGGGTTGAGATTGGGCGGGGGCGCGGCGTCGAGCTTGGCGGCGTCGGCGCGGGCGGCGGCGAGTTTTTCGGCGGCGAGGGTCTCGGCTTGGGTGCGGGCGGCGGCTTGGAAGCGGGTCCATGCAAAACCGTTGGCGAGGCCGTAGAGCAGCGCGGCGGCGAGGATGAACGTGGCGAGCCAGAAGGCCGGGTCGCGGCGGACGTGGCGCCATTCGAGGCGGAGGAGAGAGGGCATGGGAGTTTTCGATTTTCGATTCTCGATTCTCGATTTATGAATTGAGATCACGCGCGGAGGCGGCGGAGGGACGCGAGGGCGACGAGGGCGGTGACCGCAAACCACGCGAGGAGAAAGCCGAGGCTTGGAAGCAGGGGCGCGAGGGCGGTGGTGAGCGGCGGCGGGTTGAAGACGAAGGGCGGAATTTTTCCCCACTCGAAGGCGGCGGTGGAGCCCTTGCTGTCGCGGAGCGCGCCGTTGAGCGTGCGCTGCATTTCGCGGCGGTGGTGCTCGGCTTGGGTGAGGAAGGCGAAGTGTTGGGCGGTGTCGTTGCCGGCGAGGGCTTGCGAGACGAGTTGGAGCGCGGGGGCGGGCGAGAGCAGCGCGCCGAGTTGGAAGATGCGGTCTTGGGCGACGAGGGTGGACCAGAGGTTTTGGTAGAACCGGTCGAATAGACCGTTGGCGCGCTCTTCGCCGAACTGGAGGGCGATGCCGGACCAGTTGACGGGGAGGTCTTGGGTTTTGGTGACGCCGTATTGCTTGAGGATGGCGACGCGCTGGGCCTCGAGGGTTTCGCGTCCGTGAGGGTCGCCGAGGGCGGCTTCGAGTTCGGTGCGGAAAGCGATGCTGGACGGCGTGGGGTGGAGCGTGCGGCCGAAATCGGAAAGGGCGCGGGGCAGGGCGACCACGCCGACGAGCCAGAACGCGAGCAGCACCACGAGAGCGGTGCGCGGGGACCGGGCGAGGGCGGAGACGGCGAGGGTGAGAAACAGAAACGCGCCGAGGTAGACGGCGTAGGCGGCGGCCCACGCGAGGGCGCGGAGCAGTTCGTCGGTGCGCTGGCCGGCGGGAGCGAGCGCGGCAGCGGCGGCGATGCCGAGGAGCGCGAGCGGGGCGAGCACGAGGGCGAGGGCGGCGGTGAAACCGAGGGCTTTGCCGAGGAGCAGATCGACAGGGCGCACGCCGAGGGCGAGGAGTTGGCGGAGGGTGCCGCGTTCGCGTTCGCCGGCGAAGGCGGCGAAGCCGAGCAGAATCACGAGCAAGGGCAGCAAGGCCTGACCGACGAGGGCGGGGCTGAGATCGCCGAAACGTTGCAAGGCGGTGCCGTCCTGCGCGGGGCGGTAGAGGGGCTCGTTTTGTTTGTGGGCTTCGAGGTAAACGGTGCTGCCGAGGTAGGCCTGCACGCCGGGATCAACGACGGCCAAGGGCCGCGGTTCCTTGAAGGCGTAGACGCCGTAGTGCGCGGCGGAGTGAGTGTTCTTGTTGCCTTGGTCGAGCCAACGGCCGCGCTCACCGGCGGCAGCGGCGGCGGCTTCGGCGCGGAGGGCGCGGACCTGTTGCCAGCCCGCCAGACCGGCGACGACGCTGAGCACGACGAGCAGCGCGGCGTTGAGCCGGAAGCGGCCGTCGCGGGAGAGTTCGGTAAACGTGTGGCGGGCGATGGGGAGCATGGGAGAGAATTTATGATTTTGGATTCTCGATTTTCGATTTCAGAGGGTGGGGCCGCGTAGGTGGCGGGTGGCGAGCGCGGCTGAACCGGCGGCGAGAATGAGCAGGGGCCAGAGCGGGAGCGGGGCGGGTGGCGGCGGGACGTTGGCGCGGAACTGCGGGAACGCGGCGTAGGCGGCGGGCGTGAGATTACGTTCGGCGAACACCATCGGGTAGAAATAGGTGCGCATCTCCGCGTGAAAGGCGCGCACGCGGTCGAGGTAGGCGAGGTGGGCGTCGAGGTCGGATCCGGCCCGCTGGCTGAACAACAACTGCGCGTAGGCGGAGGGCACGAGCCAAGCGAGACGGGCGGTGATGCGTTGGCGGGCCCGGAGATTTTCGCGATAGGCGTTGGACTCGGCAGCGACGGACTCGTCGCCGACTTGGTGCATGGCGTAATACCATTTCCAAACGAATCGGCCGGTGACCGGCGGCGTGCCGCTCCAATCGGGATTTTGCACAAAGAATTTGTCCATCGTCTCCCCGCGCGGCTTGTCCCACGCCGAGTGGATTTCCTGGCGCTGGCGGACGGTGAGTTCGAGGCCCTCGCGCACCGGCAAGGCGGTCGCGAGACCAAGGTTGAGCAGCGCGGGCAGCAGCACCACTTGGACAACCCAAACAGTTAACGCCACCGCGAGACTGGCGGCCGGGGTGCGCGCGACGACGGCAACGAGTGCCGCGATGCCGGCCCACGCGGCGAGATGCACCCACGCGGCGGCGAGCCAGCCCAGGGATTCCGTCGTGAGCGGCACGTTTAGCCGGACGCAGGCGAAGCCGAAGACGACAGAGGAGGTGAGCGCGACAGCCAGACCGCGCACACCGATCCGGGCGGCGAGCAGGGCGGCGACGGAACCGCCTTGCGCGGCGAGCAGCGGGAAGCGTCCGCTCTCGCGTTCGCGCGTAAGCGCGTCGTGCACCAGCACCAAGAGGGCAAGCGGGGCCAAGGCGCAGAGCACAAATGCGAGATCGAAGTTTCCGAGCGCTTGGATCCCAGGGTTGCCGAGGTCGGCCTCGTAGAGCTGACCTTCCAGCCCGAGGAGGCGCACCCAAATGACGTTGGGCACGAGATCCCGCACGCCGACGGCCAAACCGGCGAGCGGAGTCATCGCGTGGTGCGTGGGGAAAAACGTGGAATACGCGATGTAGCCCGAATCGCCTTGGGGCGTGAACTGTTTTGCAATCGCCTCCAAGTGCGTCGCGTAATGCCCGGGCAGAGCGGCGATCTCGGCGTGATTGCGCGCGAGCCGGCGCTCGCCGGTCCAAATTGCCACCACGGCCGCAGCCAGCAAGGCGCCGCACACCAGCCATGCCTGGCGGTCGCGCCGCAGGTGACGGACTTCCCAACCGCAGAGGCGGAGGAAGGCTTTCATGCGGCCCAGCCCTTCCGTCGCGCGAGGGCGGCAAGCGGTAATCCGGCCCACAACGCGAGCGCGAACCAAGTAACGCTGTGACCGGCGAGCGATTCGCGCACCGGCAGTGGGTCAGCACGGAAATCGGCGAACGTCTTCCAGCGCGCCGCGGGGATTTTTTGGCCGCGGTCGTTCTCCATCCGGATTTCGTCGCGGTGAAGCTCGTTGAGCTTTTGCACGAAGAAGAAGCGATATGCCTCGGCCTCGCGTTGAAACTGCAATTGCGCACGCAAATCCGTGCCGGCAGCGGCGCCCGAAAGCGCGCGAAACGCGAGGAACGGCGCCGCCAAGGCCGCGCGATTGAGCACGGTGGTTTGCGCCTCCATCGTCGCGCCGAGTGCGGCAAAGTGCCGGGCGAAAGCGTCCGCGCTCAATCCTTCACCGTAGGCCATCACCAAGGCAGCGTAGTTTACGGGCAAATCCTCGACCCGCTGCACTCCATAGCGGGCGAGCGTCTCCGTGCGGAAGCGGGCGAAACTCGGATCGTTGGGATTGTGCGAGTCGCCTTGCTTCTTCGTCTCGGCGGTGACGGCGGCGGCGAAACTGCTCTTGTCGGGCAGCGGATGCCGGGCCTCGGCCACGACCGCGGCGAGCCGGGGCACCAGAACGGAGCCGAGGAGCCAAAGCGAAACGAGGGCGGCGCAGGCCGTCGCCGCCGTGCGCAAGCGGGCGGAGATCCAAATCGTGAGGCCGAGCCACGCGAGCGTATGGAGCGCCAATGCCGCCGCGATCACGCCTACGCGCGTGGCGGCCTCCGAATCGCTGCGAAACGCGGGATCGGTCCACGTCACGGCAAGCGCCGCGCCCAGACCGAGCGTGAGAAACGGTGTGGTCGCGGCCGCGAGGCCCACGAGTTTCCCGAGCGCGAGCGTGCGTGGGGCGATGCCCTGCGCCGCGAGCAGCCGGAAGCGGCCGGATTCGCGTTCGTCGACGAACGTGCGGCAGCCAAGGATGATCACGATAAGTGGCAGCACCGTTTGCAGCACGAACGCGAGCGAGAGTTCGCCGAGGCGAAAGGCAGAGGAGAGCTCGCTCGCGGCGGGGAAGTTGGCCGCGTTCTGTCGGTGAGCCTCGAGATATTGCACCCGACCCGAAAAACTCTCCACGCCCGGGTCGTAGGCGGCGAGCGGCCCCGGCGGTTTGAACGCGAAGGAGCCGTAGTGCGCGACCCGATGCGGGTGACGGTCGGGCTGGCCCTCCCACTGCGCGCGCACGAGTTGCTGGTAACCTTGTTGTTGGGTGCGCTCTCGCACTTGTCGCGTGCGGTTGAGGCCGGCCGCGGTGACGACCAGCACCGCGAAGAGCGCGAGCAGCAGCCAGAAACCACGGCGGCGCACGTGCATCCGCCACTCGGCGCGGGCGATGGTAAGGATGGCGTGCACCGCGAATCAGCCCCTTAGAACTGGAAGCTAATGCTACCGATGAAGGCCCGCGAGTCGCCAGGGGAGTGGAGACTGACGGCGCCGTCGTGCCAGACGTATTCGTGGTAACGGTCGAAGACGTTCTTCACCGTCAGCCCAAACGTCGCCTGCTTGTAGCGGTAACGCAGGTCGAAGTTGGCAAGAGTGTAGCCGCCCCAAAGGCCGGTATTGTTGGCCGTGGTGAGATGGTAGGAACCCTGCGCGAGCAACGTAGCAAAGGCGGTAAACGCAGGAGTGATGTTCCAGTCGGCACCGGTCTTCACATGATAGTCCGGGATGTGGTCGATCTCTTTGCCGCGGAGAGCGGCATCGGCGGGACGCGTGCCGGGATTGGTGAGCTCGCCCTCTTGCACGGTGTAGGACGCCCAGAGCGAGAGACGGTCGTTCGCGCGCCATGCGATCTCGAAGTCGACCCCTTCGCGTTTGGTTTCGCCGATGTTCTCGGAGTCGCCGCTGTTGTCGGACTTGAGACGAATCTCGTCGGTGGCGGTCTGGCGCCAAACGGCGACGCGGGCGGTGAGGGAACGAGTCGGCGTGAAACGGTAGCCGAGTTCGTAACCGTCGTTCTTGGACGCATCGAGTGGTTTGGCCGAGTAAGCGGCGGCACCGGCGCCGAGCTGAAACGCGCGGCCATAGCTGGCGTAGAGCTGCGAAGTGGAGTGCGGCTGGAACGATGCGCTCAACTTGGGCTGCCAGATCGTGCTGTCGTCGAGGATGGGCGTGCGGCTGTTGTTCGCGCGGTTGAACAACTCACCGTCGAAACGGTCGGCGCGAAGGGCGGCGTTGACGCGGATCTGCGCGGTGGGACGGAGTTCGGCGCCAATGAAAGTGCCAGTGTTGTCGAGGGTGTAGTTGTGATTGCGGGTCGTGGCGGTGCGCGTGCGGTTGAGGGTGGCGAAGCGCTGGTTGTCGACGTCTTGGCTGTGGAATTCCGCGCCGGCGTCGATGGTGAGCGGCAGGCCGACGTTGTCGGGGCGCCATTGCGTGGTGAAGGTCGCCCCGGAATGAAGTTCGTTGTCGAGGCGCTCTTGCTGGGTGCCCGCAGCGGTGAAGCGCACGAAGCGGTGGCGCTCGAGGTCATGCCGATAAACCTTGGCCGAGCCGGTCAGGCGGTCGGCGAGCTGGGCGTCGGCGTGGAGGGAGAACTGGAGGTTCTCGGCGGAGCCGCCGTCGGTGGATGAGAACGCAGGCGAGGCGCGCGGGGTGCTCCGGGAAGTGGCAAAGCTGAGGTAGCCGGGAGCGTCGCCGTCGAAGTGGTGATAGCGGGCGTTGAGGCCGAGGCGCCAGCGGTCGGCTTTGCCGGCGAGCGACCATTTGCCGGCGAAGGAATATTTTTCGATTCCGGCGTGGTCACGGTAGCCGTCGGACTTGCGGTAGCCGGCGAAGTAGGTCTGCCCGAACGAGCCGCGCTTGTAGCCGGCGAGGGCCTGCGC
>CALSBN010000126.1:0-14064 GCA_943373185.1 Opitutus sp. GAS368
CCGGCACCGGCATTTTTTCTTCATCCGCGACCGAAAGCCACAGGCTCTCGGCGATTTCCAACCGCTTGCGCTTGGGTAACCGTAGAAGAGTCGAAACTGATGCAGGTGACATGGACCAAAACTAAGCCGCCGCAGAGACAGCGCAAGACGGAGCTTCAACGGCATTCGAAATTTCGCTTTCCACTCAGTTTTCTGGTGAGTTCCACCGCTTCTACTAAATCTACGCCTGTGCGCCTGCCTTGGCTACGGGGCGGGAATGTAGGTTCGATCATCGCGAAGCACTTTCTTCACAGCGCTGGTTGGTGCTCCCAGATCACTGAGAAAGCATACCTCAAGCACCCCTCGCATCTGATTCGTCAGTTTCAACAGCTCGACACCCTCGGCAACACGCCCATTCCGCCTGAGACTGTCGTCGTAGTGGGTATAGTAGTTCCGCGTATCCTTGATGCGGGCAATGAACTGGTTCGGGGCCTCAATGAAATCACCGAAAAGCGAAGCTTTGGTGGTCAGCAACTCAGTCAATCGATCTGCGAGCGTTTTCCGGTTCGCTCCAGCAAGCCGCTGCCGCAACCAATCGGCCTCCTCCGGCACACAGGCGACGATCTTGTCGAGCCGCGCGCTGAATGTGCCAGAATCCTGATGGGCACCATTAAAATTCAACTGATGATAAAGTTCTAACGCATGAGCGAGGAACAGGAACTCATGATTACTGTAGAGGTGCCGATTGAAGAGGGTCGAAAAATAACATGAGAGCACAGCTCCATGTCGTTTGTGGTAAGCGGTCCACTGTTCCAGCGCCACCCCGATACCCTGCGGCAGGTCGGCGGCAGTAAAAAGCATTTCCCATCTGTAGCGCTCACCGTCCGATTCCGTTGGCCCACTCCACCGCTGATGGATTTCGATTCTTTCGGGGAATTCGGTGCCGGGCGCGAAGAAGCCCTTTCGCGTGCCTGTGACGCTCACAACGCCAACAGGCCGGCCAACGCCGAGCGTCAGGAACCACTGCATTCCGCGTATGATCCGTCTGAGATGGCGTAGGCTGACTGGCGCATCGAATCGCAATTCAAGGCCGTGTCGGAATGAAAAGGTCTCTTCATCGCCGCTTGATGCCCCCTCCTCGAAGGGGCGCACCACAACCGAAAATCCGAGTCTCGTTGGAAATACTTGTTCAACCTCCGAAGGTTTCCGCAAAACGATCCTGTCACTTTGATGATCGATCCGTTCGAGCCGGGGCGTGCAAAGCCATTCCTGTAAATCCGTGAAATCGATAGACACATTGTCGAGCATCACCTCGTCCGGGCCTTGGCAGTGTAAGCCTAACACTGCAGTCTCTACACCCTCACGACGCATGACGTAAGCGACCGAACGCGTTGTATGCGCGCGGACGCATCCAAAAAGACTAAAGAGTCTACCGTATTGATCATGCCCGTGAAAAGTCCGCGACTTCAGCCCTTCATCGTCGATACCAAGAACTTCCTCCGTCGATCTCAAAGCTATCGCCTCTAATTCTAGCGTAACTCGACCAGTGTTACTCACGCGAAGTTCACCAATGAGCCGCTGGTCTGGATTGGCCGCATCCCACCAAGCGCCTTTGACGGAGATAAGATCCGATTTCGATTCGCTCAAGATGGATACTTTGACCCAGCGATAGTCCTGCTTGCTGGCGTGTCCAGCGAACTCTCGGCATTTCCAGTTTTCTAACCTGAACGGTTTGCTCGAAAGTCAAACATCACCTCAACCCGCTTCTCCTCACGTCGGTTTGATCGCAGTTTCAATTCATCGACCGCGTATTCCCGCCTACGCCCGCGTATAAAATTTATCATGCGCCAACAGATTGAACTGGTGCACCGAGACGCCCAACTCCGCGAATGTCTCCCCGGCCTCCGCATCGACGCCACCCGACTCCATGCGGCGTTGCGTGCGGCGAAAACGATCGCCCATCGAGCGCTGTTCGTCCGTGTCGCCGAGTTTGCGCAGGAGCCGGCGGATGACATCGGCCTTCTTGCGCGCCGATTTCACCTGCCTCAACGCGACCGCGCCGGTAATCCGCCCCGCTTGCGCGTCTT
The DNA here is from genome assembly GCA_943373185.1 of Opitutus sp. GAS368. GTDB lineage: Bacteria > Verrucomicrobiota > Verrucomicrobiia > Opitutales > Opitutaceae > Tous-C4FEB. Next base: position 2,067 of record CALSBN010000126.1, read on the forward strand.
TGAACACCCCGCACTCAAACGCCCGGCATTGCCCCGGCCGGTCCGCGTAAACCCGACACTTGCGATCCGCACACAACGCCACGCACGACTGCCGAAGAAACGTCACCGCCGTCCGCCCGCGCGTGACCGCCACCGGCAGTCCCTGCGCTTTCAGTTTCTGCCCATCATCGCCCGCGCCCAGTTCGACGTTGTCGAAGAGCGCGCCGTCGCAGCACAGGCCGCAGGCGAGGCAAAGTTGTTCATCAATATTCACGCCGCACCCTCCCGCCACCGCCCGCCCGCCCGACCGCAAGCCAGCCTTCGGCTTGATCCATTCTCATTGTCGTGCGTCCCGCATTGCGGCGGAATTCTCCTGCTCCCGCCATGCCTTCCCCCGTTCCCGACGTCGTTCTTATCGGCGGCGGCATCATGTCCGCCCACCTCGGTGTGATGCTCAAGCGGCTCGATCCCCGCGTCACGATTCACGTCTACGAAGCCGCCGCCGAGCTCGCCCACGAGAGCTCCGACGGCTGGAACAACGCCGGCACCGGCCACGCCGGTCTCTGCGAACTCAACTACACGCCCCGGCCCGCCATCGCCGGCACTCCGGTCGACGTCACCAAAGCCGTCGAAATTTTCGCGCGCTTCGAGCAGTCGCGCCAGTTCTGGAGCTACGCCGTCGCCCATGGCCTCGCCCCGCGCCCTGCCGAGTGGATCCGCGCCGTCCCGCACCTGAGTTTCGTCCGCGGCGCCGCCCACGTTGATTTTCTCCGCTCGCGCCACGCCGCCCTCGCGGCCCACCCGTTTTTTCGCGCGATGGAGTTTACCGCCGATCGCATCGTCCTCCGCCGCTTGGCTCCGCTCCTCGTCGAGGGCCGCGACGACGAACCCCTCGCGGCCACCAAGGTCGACGCCGGCACCGACGTTAACTTTGGCGAACTCTCGCGCCGGCTTTTCGCCTGGCTCGGGGCGCAGGACGGCTGTCGTGTCGTCACCGGTCACCGCGTCCACCGTCTGCGTCGGGTCGCCGACGGTTGGGAATTCGCCGTGCAATCCGCCGACTCCGGAGAATCCAAAACCGTTCGCGCCCGCTTCGCCTTCATCGGCGCCGGAGGGGGCACAATCCCGCTGCTCCGCTCCACCGGCCTCCCGGTCGCCCGCGGTCTCGCCGGATTCCCGATCGCCGGCCAATGGCTCGTCTGCGAAAACCCCGCGGTCGTCGCGCGCCACTTCGGCAAAGTCTACGGCCCGCCGCCGCCCGATTCCGGCGCCCTCGGCGGCCCGCATCTCGACCTCCGCCACCTCCACGGGCAACGCGTCCTGCTCTTCGGCCCCTTCGCCACCTGGACGACCAAGTTCCTCCATCGCGCCGGCCGCATCACCGACCTGCCCGCGTCCATTCACACCGACAACCTCGGCACCCTGCTCCGCACCGGCCTGAACAACCTCGTGCTTGTCCGCTTCTTGGTGTCGCAAGCCCTGCAAAGCCGCGAATCTCGGCTGAAGGCCCTCCGTGATTTCTACCCCGAGGCGCGCGACGCCGATTGGCGACTCATCGACGCCGGCATTCGCGTGCAAGCCCTGAATCCTGCCGACGCCGGCCGCCTCTCCTTCGGCACCGAAGTCGTCACAGCCCCCGACGGCACCCTAGCCGCCCTCCTTGGCGCATCCCCCGGCGCTTCGGTTTCGGCCAACATTGCGCTCGAAATCATTCAGCGCTGCTTCCCCGAAAAACTTCGCGATCCCGACGGCTATGAGCGCATGAAGGCGATGCTCCCCACCTTCGACCTCGATCAGTCCGACATCGCCGCCGACCACACCCGCCGCTCCGCCGAGATCGACGACCTGCTCCAGTTGCAGCCGAGCAAACCCCGCAGCAGCGCAGGCGAAGGTTAATCGTCGGGAACGCCCACGCGGACGCCGTCGATTCCCGGAGCAGACCCTTCGACCGGATTTAGCCAATTCGTAACCCACGGCGCACGCCGCCTGCTGTAAGCTTTCGATCATCCGATGGCCGTTTATCGCTCCACCCTTCGCGGCGTCACCCACACGTTTCCCGATCTGCGCACGCTCCTCGCGAAGTCCTCGCCGGCGCGCTCCGGTGACGAACTCGCCGGGCTCGCCGCCGCCAACGCCCTCGAGCGCGTCGCCGCCCAGCACGCCCTCGCCGAGGTCCCCCTCGCCCAATTCCTCGCCGAGCCCGTCGTGCCTTACGAGACCGATGAGGTCACGCGCCTGATCCTCGACACCCACGACCGCGCCGCCTTCGCCCCCGTCAGCGCCCTCACCGTCGGCGCCTTCCGCGATTGGCTGCTCCGCTACGAGACCGACACCGCCACGCTCACCGCACTCGCCCCCGGCCTCACCCCGGAAATGGTCGCCGCCGTCAGCAAACTGATGCGCAACCAAGACCTCATCCTCGTCGCCGCGAAATGCGAAGTCATCACGCGCTTCCGTTCCACGCTCGGCCGCCGCGGCACCCTCGCCGTGCGCCTCCAGCCCAACCACCCTACCGATGATCCCCACGGCATCGCCGCCTCCACGCTCGACGGCCTGCTCTACGGTTGTGGCGACGCCTGCATCGGCATCAACCCCGCCACCGATTCCCCGGCCCGCGTCGCCGAGCTCCTTCGTCTCATCGACCGGCTCATCACGACCTACGCGATCCCCACGCAGTCCTGCGTCCTCGCCCACGTCACCACGCAGCTCGCCGCGCTCCGCCAAGGCGCCCCGCTCGACCTGATGTTCCAAAGCATCGCCGGCACCGAGGCCGCCAACACCTCCTTCGGCATCAACCTCGCCCTCCTCCGCGAAGCACACGACGCCGCGATCTCCCTCAAGCGCCACCCCGCTGTCTCCGTTCCGTCTCTCAACTCTCAACCTTCAACACTCAACCCGTTGGGCGCCTCTGCGCCCAACGTCATGTATTTCGAAACCGGCCAAGGCTCCTGCCTCTCCGCCAACGCCCACCACGGCGTCGACCAGCAAACCCTCGAATGCCGCGCCTACGCCGTCGCCCGCGCCTTCTCCCCGCTGCTCGTCAACACCGTCGTCGGCTTCATCGGCCCCGAGTATCTCTACGACGGAAAACAGATCATCCGCGCCGGCCTCGAAGACCATTTTTCCGGCAAACTCCTCGGCCTCCCGATGGGCGTCGACGTCTGCTACACCAACCACGCCGACGCCGACCAAAACGACATGGACACGCTCCTCACGCTCCTCGGGACCGCCGGCGTGAACTACCTCATGGGCGTCCCCGGTGCCGACGACATCATGCTCGGCTACCAAAGCACGAGCTTCCACGACGCCCACTATCTCCGCCAACTCCTGCGCCTCGCCCCCGCCCCCGAATTCGCCGCGTGGCTTGAACACATGAAGATCCAATCCCCGTCGCTCCGTCTCCTCCCCACCGACTGCACCCATCCCCTGCTGTCCCAGTGAACTCCGCCGCCCCCAGCTCCTCCGACCCTTCAACGTTAAACGTCAAAAGTTCAGCGTTAAATGTTCCCGCCTCGGCCGTCCCGGCCGACGCCTGGTCCCATCTTCGCCGCCACACCGCCGCGCGCATCGCCCTCGGTCGCACCGGCGGCAGCCTGCCGACCTCCGCGCTGCTCGCCTTCGCCCATGACCACGCCCTTGCCCGTGACGCCGTCCACGCCCCGTTTGATTCCGCCGCACTCACCGCCTCGCTCCAACCCCTCGACGCCGCTCCCCTCCTTCAACTCGCCAGCGCCGCCCACGACCGCGCTACCTACCTCCAACGCCCCGACCTTGGCCGCCGCCTCTCGCCTGCGTCCATCGCTCAACTCTCAACCCTCAACACTCAACTTCCCGAGCCCGACCTCGTCGTGATCATCAGCGACGGCCTCTCCGCCCTCGCCGCCGAGTTCCAAGCTCCTCCGCTCCTCGCCGCGCTGCTCCCGCGCCTCCGCGCCGCCGGCCTCACGGTCGCGCCGCTCTGCATCGTGCGCCACGCCCGCGTCGCCCTCCAAGACGAACTGGGCGGCCTGCTCCGCGCCCGCGTCTCGCTCATGCTCCTCGGCGAACGCCCCGGACTCGGCACACCCGACAGTCTCGGAGCCTACTTCACGTTTGCCCCGCGCCCCGGCCGCACCGACGCCGAGCGCAACTGCCTCTCCAACATCCGTCCCGCCGGCCTCCCGCCCGCCGCCGCCGCCGAAAAGCTCGCGACTCTCATCACCGCCGCCCTCCGCCTCGGCCTCACCGGCACCGCCCTCAAAGACGATCTGCCCGCAACCGTTCTTCCCGGCTAAAACGCGAACCGTTGTTCACTTTTGCTTTCGCCGCGCCGGGCTTCCCGCGGCAACCTCGCCCCATGTCCGACTCACTCTGGATTCTCGGCGTGCGCCTCGCCGGCGCGTTTCACTTCGTCACGCTCGTCGCCGCGTGCTTTACGCCCATCCCGCCTGACTGGGACAAAAATCTCGCCGCGCTTCCGCCGATCCACCGGCGGTTCGCGATCGCGCAGAACGTCTCCATCGGCGCCACCATCGCCGCCCTCGGCCTGCTGTCGCTCGTCTTCGCCCCCGAACTCGTCGCCGGCAGTCCGCTCGCCCGCGCCATCTGCGCTCTCACCGCGCTCTTCTGGGGCGGCCGCGCCGTGATCCTCCCGTGGATCGGTGTCCGTCCGGTCCTCGCGACTCCCTTACTCCGCGTCGGGTTCACGTTCCTCGTCGCCGAATGCATCATCTACGCTGCCGCCTACGGCTGGCTCGCGGTGCGGCCCGGACACGGTTAATTTTTCACCAAAACCACGCCCCTTCCTCGCGCCCGCTTGCCGAACTTTCCGATCCTTCTACGGTCTGACGCGTGCCTATGATTCCGCGCACGTTCGCCGCCGTCGTCATCACTTCGGTCATCACCTTCGCCGGCGCGGTCTCCGCCCAGCCCCTCACCCGCGTCGCCGCGACCACGCTCCGCTTGCCGGCCGTTCCGCCCGCCTCCAATTACACGACCGAGCGCGTCTTCGCCTCCCTCGCGATCAGCCAGCCCATCGCGCTCGTCACTCCGCCCGGCGAATCCAACCGCCTCTTCGTCGTCGAGAAAACCGGCCGCATCCTCGTCCTCAACTCCCTCGCCACCACCCCGACCCGCAGCGTCTTCCTCGATCTCACCGCCCTCGTCGGCAGCAGCGCCGGCGAACAGGGCCTGCTCTCCCTCGCGTTCCACCCCGACTACGCGCGCAACGGTTTTTTCTACGTCTGGTTCACCCTCAATACCACCACCGCCGCCGGCTCCGGCCTGCACAACCGTCTCGCGCGCTACCGCGTCTCCGCCACCGATCCCAATCTCGCCGATCCCGCCTCCCAACTGCCGTTGCTCACCCAGCGCGACGAGGCCTCCAATCACAACGGCGGCGAACTCGCCTTCGGCCCCGACCGCTACCTCTACCTTTCCCTCGGTGACGAGGGCGGCGCCAACGACCAATACGCCAACGGCCAACGCATCGACCGCGATTTCTTCGCCGCCATTTTGCGCCTCGACGTCGATCTCCGCCCCGGCTCGCTCGCACCCAACGCCCACCCCGCCGTCCACCCCGGCACCTACGCCGTCCCGCCCGACAATCCTTTCATCGGCACCACCTCGTTCAACGGCGCGCCCGTCAATCCCGCCGCCGTTCGCACCGAATTTTGGGCCGCCGGCCTGCGCAATCCGTGGCGTTTCTCCTTCGACTCCGCCACCGGCCTGCTCTGGTGCGCCGACGTCGGCCAGGGCGCGCGCGAAGAGATCAACGTCATCGCCCGAGGCGCGAACTACGGCTGGCCGTTTCGCGAGGGCTTCATCGCCGGCACCCGCCCCAATCCTCCCGCGGCCGCCGCCTTCGCCAACCCGGTCTGGGACTACCCGCGCTCCGCCGGCCAATCCGTCACGGGCGGCCTCGTCGTGCGAGGCAACCGTTACCCCGCGCTCTTCGGTCACTACCTTTTCGCCGACTACCAATCCGGCGCGCTCTGGGCTCTCCTGACCGACGGCACCAACTCCGTCGCCGACACCCGCGTGCAGCGGCTCACCACCGACGCCGGCATCGTCTCCTTCGGCCTCAACCCCGCCAACGGCGACGTGCTCATCGCCGACCTCCAGGAAAACGCCATCAAGCGCCTCGTCGCCAACCCCGCCCCCGGCGGCACGCCGTTCCCCGCCACTCTGTCCGCCACCGGTGCGTTCTCCGATCTCGCCACCCTCACGCCCGCCCCCGGCCTCGTCGCCTACGAGCCCAACGTCTCCTTCTGGTCCGATCACGCCGTCAAACGCCGCTGGTTCGCCCTGCCCTCCGCGACCACGGGCACCTTCGGATTTTCTCCCACCGCCAACTGGTCGCTCCCCACCGGCGCCGTCTGGGTGAAACACTTTGATCTCGAAACGACCCGCGGCGTCCCCGCCACCGCCCGCCGCCTCGAAACGCGGTTCCTCATCAAAACCGCCGACAACGCCTACGGCCTTACCTACCGCTGGAACGACGCCCAGACCGACGCCGCCCTCGTGCCCGAAGCCGGTGCCGACGCCACGTTCAGCATCACCGAAAACGGCGTCACCCGTCCCCAGGTCTGGCGCTTTCCCGGCCGCGGCGAGTGCCTCCAATGCCACACGCCCAACGGCGGCTACGCTCTCAGTTTCAACACCCGCCAGCTCAACCGCCCCTTCCCGCTCACCGCCGCCGCGCCCGCCGAGCCCGCCCACCAACTCACCGCCCTCGCCGCCGCCGGCTACCTCGACTCGCCCACGCTTCCCTCGCCGCCCGACGCGCTGCCCGCCCTCGCGCCGGCCCACGATGTTTTCGCCTCCATCGAAACCCGCGCCCGCTCCTACCTCGACGCCAACTGCGCCCAATGTCACCAGCCCGGCGCCGCCGGCCGCGGTCTCTGGGACGCCCGCTTCAACACCCCGCTCGCGCTTTCCGGCATCGTCAACGGCCCGCTCATCGACACCCGCGGCGATCCTGACAACCGCGCCCTCGTCCCCGGCGACGCGACCCACTCGGTGCTCTTCACCCGCCTCCAAGCGATGGGCGAATTGCGCATGCCGCCGCTCGGCAGCAACGAGATCGACCCTGTCGGCCCGGCGTTGCTTTTCCAATGGCTCAGCAGCCTCGCGCCCACGCCCCAAGACCGCGTCGTAAACCTCGCCGCCCGCGCCGTCGCCGGCCTCGACAGCGACACGCTCACCACCGGTTTCGCCATCACCGGCACACCGAAAACCGTCCTCATCCGCGGCATCGGCCCCGCGCTCGGCGAATTTGGCGTCGCCGATTTCCTCGCCCGCCCTTCGCTCACGGTCCGTCCGCTCAACAGCTCGGCCATCGTCGCGCAAAATACCCGCTGGTCCGCCGCGCCCGCCGTCACCGCCGCCATCGCATCGACCGGCGCGTTTCCGATTCCCGAGACCGGCGCCGACTCCGCACTCGTCGCCACCCTGCCGCCCGGCTCCTACACCGCCGAGGTCAACGGCCTCGGCCGCACGACCGGCGTCGCCCTCGTCGAAGTTTACGACGCCGACCCCGGCCAGCCCATCGGCCGGCTGTCGAGCACCTCCATCCGCGCCCGCGTGGGCGTCGACGCGCAGGTGCTCATTCCCGGCCTCACCATCCGCGGCAACGCCCCGCGCACCGTCCTCATCCGCGCCGCCGGCCCCGCGCTCAACGCCTTTGGCGTCGTCGGCCCGCTCGCCCAACCGGTGCTCGAACTCTTCGCCGGCCAAACCCGCCTCGCCGCCAACACCCGCTGGACGACCGCGCCCAACCTCCCCGAGCTCCGCACCGCCATCGCCAACTCCGGCGCATTTGCCTTCGAGGATGCCAACGCCGACAGCGCGATGCTCGTCACCCTCGCGCCTGGCGGCTACACCATCCAAGTCTCGGGCGCCAACCGCACCAGCGGCGTCGCCCTCGTGGAAGTCTACGAAATCCGCTGAAATTCCGTGCGGCGGCGGCAGCGACGCTCCGCCGCCTGCACGGAGCGGAACTGCGCGACGCCCAATCGCCCAAATCCAATGACTTCGCCCCTGAACACGTTACTCTTCTCAAAAGAGATTCGCTCGTAGCGGAGCCGCAGACATCCTGGCCCCACCACCGCCGGCCTCTTCACTCCCATGGAAACCCGCATCGCCTTGTTTCAGAAAAAGGAAATCCGCAAAACCTTCCACGCCGATGAGTGGTGGTTCGTCATCGTCGACGTCGTCGCCGCCCTCACCGACTCCACCAACCCGGCCAACTACTTCAAAGACATGCGCCGGCGCGACGTCGCCTTGGCCGAAGCTCTCAAAGGGGGGGGGCAAATTGCCCCCCCCCTTGCGCTGGAGATCCTGACGGCCGGCGGCCCGCAAAAACTCACCTGTTGGCACACCGAGGGCATTTTCCGCCTAATCCAGTCCATCCCCAGCCCCAAAGCCGAGCCCTTCAAACGCTGGCTCGCCAAAGTCGGCTACGAACGCGTGCAGGAAATCGAAAACCCCGAACTGGCCACCAAGCGCACCCGCGCCCTTTACCTCGCCAAGGGTTACTCGGAGGCATGGATCGAAAAGCGCATGCGCAGCATCGCCATCCGCGATGAGCTGACCGACGAGTGGAAGAAACGCGGCGTCCGCGAGAAACTCGAATACGCCATCCTCACCGCCGAGATTTCCAAAGCCGCCTTTGGTCTCACCCCCGCCGAATACGCTGCCCACAAAGGCCTGAAACGAGAAAACCTCCGCGACCACATGACCGACTTGGAGCTGATCTTTTCCATGCTCGGCGAAGCCGCCACCACCGAAATCGCCCGCACCACGGACTCGCAGGGCTTCGTCCCCAATCGAGTCGCGGCGAGGAAAGGTGGCACCGTCGCCGGCAACGCCCGGCGCGAACTCGAGCAGAAATCCGGACGAAAGATCGTCAGCCGCGAAAACTACCTCGACGCCCCCGAATCCGCGAAACGCCTCTCCCGCACCCGAGGGCCCTGAAGTTGCTCCGCGCCCCGCTCACGTCACCCGCTCGCGCCACGCTTTCAGCGCTGCCGCCTCTCGCTCCGCGCTCAGCCCGGCGCGGAGCTTGGCCCGGCGCGCCTCGGGCTGTGCGTTGAACCACGCGAGCGTGTCGGCCGCCGTCACCCCCACCGGCCGGAACGTCAGCCCCGCCTTCACCGCGCGGGCATTGCTCACGCGGGCAAATCCCGCGGTCGCCCCCTGCCCCGGCACCCACGTCGGCAGATCCATCCAGGGCCCGACTTTCTGTTTCGCCAAAAACTCCGCATCGGTGTGGATCACATTCGCCGTCGAACCCGTCGCCGCGCGCACGTCCGCGATCATCGTGTCCATCCGCAGCTCCTGCTGCGGTCCCGCGGCGTTGAAAATCCCCAGCGCCCGTTGCTCCGCGACGCGGATCGTCCACTCCGCCAGATCGCGCGCATCGATCAACTGCACCGGGTCGGCCGGCGGCGGCGCGAGCACGTCACCACCCCGCGCGAGACGCACCGGCCAGTAAGTGAAGCGATCCGTGTCGTCGCCCGGCCCCGCGATCAACGTCGGCCGGATCACCGTCGTCTTGCCCGGGAATTGTTTCTCCGCCTCCGCCTCGCACGCGGCTTTCAACGGACCGTAGAGGCCCATGTTGGTGCGTAGCACGGCGTTCGTCTCGGCCATCGCGTCTTTGCCCTCGTAGCGCGCCAGCGGCGCCGACTCGTCCATGCCCGGCGTCTCCGTCGAAGCGAACACCGAGATCGTGGAGATAAAAACGTAATGGCCCACTTTCCCGCCCAGCACCGCGCCCGCATCGCGCACCCAGAACGGCACGCTCGTCGGATTGTCGATGCACACGTCCCACTCGCGCCCCGCGAGCGCTTTCAAGTCGCCCGTGTCGCGGTCGCCCGTGAGTTCCTCGACATGACTCGGCCATTCCTTCGGCCGCCGCCCGCGATTGAACAACGTGAGCGTGTGCCCCCGCGCGAGCGCGTAGCGCACTTGGTGCGGACCCGTGAAACCCGTGCCGCCCAGAATCAAAATCCGCAACGGCTTCACCGCCGGCTCCGCCGCCACCGCCCGACCCACGAGGGAAGAAACCCCGGCCACCGCACCCAGTTTGATAAGTTCACGACGTGTCATGCATTCACCCGAAACCGTCGCCTCCCCGAAGCCAAGTCTTCTGCGACGAACGGTTCCTGACCGTGATGGCTGGCGGGCTTTTCGTGGCACGCCCCCGCACCGTCACACCGGCTCCGCCCGCACCGTGTTCACGAGCGTGCCGATGCCGTCGATCGTCACCTCCAGCCGATCGCCTGCGCGCAGGAACACCGGCGGCTTCCGCGAAAACCCGACGCCCCCCGGCGTCCCCGTGAGAATCACCGTGCCCGGCAAGAGCAGCTTTCCCGCACTGAGGAACTCGATCAGCGCGGGCACATCGAAGATCATGTCGTCCGTCCCGCCGTCCTGCCGGAGCTCGCCGTTCACCGTCGTGCGGATACGCAGCCGACCGGGCTCGGGCACCTCGTCGCGCGTGACCAACACCGGCCCGAGCGGGCAAAAGGTATCAAAGCTCTTGCCCTGGCAAAACTGCCCGCCGCCAAATTTGAACTGCCAGTCGCGCGCCGAGATGTCGTTGGCCACCGTGTAGCCGAGCACATGGTCGAGCGCCCGCGCGCGCGGGATGTTGCGCCCGGCCCGGCCGATGACCACGGCGAGTTCCCCTTCGTAATCGACTTCGTCACAGGGCAGCGCGTGCGGCACGTCGATCGTCCCGCCGGGATGTTGCAGCGCATTCGTGCCTTTCATGAACACCATCGGCCGCTCCGGCGCCGGCCGGCCGAGCTCGGCCGCATGGGTGCCGTAGTTCAAACCGATCCCAAAAATATTCGGCGGCACGACCGGCGCCAGCAAGGCGCCGGGGACCACCGTCGTCCCGGTCACGTGAAAATCACCCGGCACCTCGCCGACGATCTCGCGCGCGGTGCCGTCGATTTCGAGAGCGGCCCAGGCCGGGCCCGCCGGGCCGAGATGTCGGATAAGTTTCATGCGTTGACCGACACCTCACGCAGCCCACGTGCCAACCGCGACCGCGTCGCCGCACCTTTCGCCCACTGGCATCGCCCGTGCTTTCCTACGGCCATGATCCGCATCCAGGAACCCGACGGTTGGCTTTTGACCGGGCACCGCGACCACGCCCGCCTCGCGGGTGACTTCGCCCGCCGCTGGGGCAACGCCGACTTCGCCGCACCCGAGCCCCGCGATGCGATCCTCGACGCCATTTACCGCCACGACGACGCTTGGAACGAACGAGACTCCGCCCCCAGTCTCACCCGCGCCGGACTCCCCGCCGCGTTCTCCCGCGAACTCGTCGGCGCCTACAGCGCTTTCGAGGAGATCGATCTCGAGGACTACCTCCGCGTCCGCGGTCGCGCCACCGAGGCCGTCGCCGCCGACCATCCGTTCGCCGCGATCGTCGTGTCCATGCACACCGTCAATCTGCTCACCGAGCAGGCCGATCTCTCGCAACTCAGCCCCCCCGACCGCGCGCTGCACACCGCCTTCATCACGGGCCAACACCGCCGTCAGGCCGAACTCACCGCGATCGTCCGCCAGGCCAACCCCGCCCTCACCTCCGCCGTCCTGCAACGCGCTTTCGAGTTTCTCCAGGTCTGTGACAACCTTTCGCTCCTGGCCTGCGCGCGCTACCCCGAGCCACGCGATCTGCGCCACCGCCATCCGCGCCGCGACGGCACCCTCGCCACCCTGCGCTGCACGCCCCTCGGCGCCGACACTTACCGCGTCGCGCCCTTTCCCTTCGACGCCGACGAAGTCGCCGTTGCCTTCCCCTGTCGCCGCGTGCCCGCCGACAGCTTCACCACGCAGGACGAGTTCCGCGCCTGCTTTGCCGCCGCCCCCGTCGAGTCGCTCCCCGTCCGCATCGTTCGGTAAAGCTGCGCCTGCCAGCGCTCCGTCACTCTCAACTCTCAACCCCCAGCTCCCGACTTCCCCAACGGCAGATACTCCGTCGTCATCACCCGGTCCACGCTCAGCTTTCCCTTCGGTAGAA
>CALSBN010000127.1:0-14061 GCA_943373185.1 Opitutus sp. GAS368
AGAGATAGGCCTTGGGATTGTTGACGAACATCTCGAACCAGATGCCGACACCCATCGGGGCGCCCTCCTCGGAGTTGACGAGTTGGTTGCGCAGGTAGGCCTGTTGGATAAGGGTGCGGACGGTGTAGGCTTTGCCGAAGAACGGAAAGAGCAGGGCCTTGGGGCCGAAGTGCGCGACGGGGAAAAAGAGGCCCGGGTCTTCGACCTGGCCGACGACTTTGCCGAAGAATGTATAGACGATGACCGTGCGCTCTGGGAGCACGCGCCAGAGTTGGAAGAGGTTGCCGATCGCGACCAGAACGGGGACGGCGATGAAGGTGGCGACGAGGCCGATCAAGACGGAGGCGAGGAAAATCATGGGCGTGGGGAGGTCAGAGTTTGAGGATGGTCTGGGCCGCTTTTTCGCGGAGCGGGAGGCTCGCATTGCGGAGGTAACTGTCGAGGGCGGCTTTTCCTCCCTCGGCATGCATCGCGCCGAGAGTTTTGCCGAGTTCGAGCAGCGGGGCGGCTTCGGCTTGGGCGCGGTTCTCGGCGATCTGCACGGCCTGCTCGGCCATTTTCAGTTTTTGATCGGCGTCGGCCTTGGCCTGGCTGATGGAGGCCGCGACTTGGTTTTGCGTGGTGTTGATTGAGGCGAGGGCTTCGTCGACGTCGGAGGGCGGATCGATGTTGGTGATGAGGGCGGCGTCGAGGTCGATGCCGTAGCGCGCGGCGGTCTTGCGGCAGGACTCTTCCATGAAGCTGTTGATGAGGGAAAGATTGCGGCGCAGGTCGTTGATGGAAACGCCCTCGACGGCGCCCTCGGCCGCTTCGCCGTGGAACGTCGCGATGCGGTCGCGCAGCACGGAGATGAAGTAGCCGACGACGTGGGCGGCGGGGTGCGAGATGCCGAAGAGGTAGGCGTAGAGGTTCCGCTCGCAGGGTTTCCAGCGGATCTGGCCGGAGATTTGGACGGTGAGGTTGTCCTTGGTGACCGCCTCGATGGTGTCCTGTTTGATCTCAGGGTCCCAGGTGATGTCGATCGTCTGGATGGTCATGTCGACTTTGTGGAGGCGTTGCCACGGCCATTTGAAATAAGGACCGCCGGGCGGGATCACGCGGATGTTAGGGTAGCTGTAGCGGAGTTTCTCCTCGGCGGTGAGGAGCGCGCCGAGCATCGGATCATCGGCGGTGGTGCCGGCGATGCGCTGGGCGCGGCCGAAGGTGGCGATCACACCGCGCTGCGTCGGGCCGATGGTGTAAACGCCGAAGAGGAGAGTCAGGAGCGCGGCAAGGCCGACGCCGAGCACGAGACCGATGAGGCTGGTGGTGATCATGGGAAGAGGGGAGCGGAAGTGAGGAAGCGGAAAAAGCGGAGAAGGTGGCGGGGGAATCGGGTCGGCGGAACGTGGTGAGGCAGTTGGTTTTTCCTAAACGGGGCGGGGCGGCGGCGCGGTGGGATTCAGCAGTTGGTAGATGTGGTGGTCCACGAAGTGATCGTAAAGCCATTCGGCTTTTTTGAGGGTGCTGACATGGGCGAAGCCGAGACGTCGCACGAGGGCGGCGGCGCGGTGGTTTTCGGTGGCGACGGCGACGATGACGCGGTCGACGCGGAGTTGGGCGAACGCGTGGGCGATCACGGCCTGGCAGGCGGCGCGCATGATGCCGCGGCCCTCGGCGGCGGGCACGAGCCAGTAGGCGGGAAAGGCAACGCGGGCGGCCCAGTCGATGCGGTTGTGCCAAATCACACCAACGAGCTCGTCGGAGGACCAAATGCCGGCGGCGAAGGCGCGGGTGGCGGCGCGGTCGCGCAACGCCTCGGCGATGAATTTTTGGGCGTGGGCGACTTTGGTCGTAGCGTCGACCCACGGGAGCCAGGTGCGGAGCGTTTTGCGGTTGGCGTCGACGAGGGCAAAGAGCGCGGGTGTGTCGGTGAGCTGAAGGAGGCGCAGTTCGAGACCGGGGTTGATCTGGTGGCGCAACATCGTGAGCCGACGATGCGCGGGGTCACGGCGGAGACCAACCGGAAAGTGCGCGGGTTTGGTCGCGCGTCAGCAAAGAGTCCGGCTGTTGCACCGACGGGTGGTCGGTGGTCTGGGCGGAGAGCCCGACTACCGGTCGGGTCAGGAACAAGCGGATGGGTCCGAGCTCATGAGCGCGACGCCCATGCCACTTGGTGCCTCAGCGGGCGTGATCGTCGACGCGGCCCTCGGGCGTGCGATTTAGGACGGACGGTGCCGGAGGCGGAGGCGCGGGTGGGGCGGCGCGCTCGGGGGCGCGGCGTTCCGGCGCGGGACGTTCGGGGGCGTTGGGGCGTGGCGTGCGATCGCTGCCGGTGTGACGCGGGGTGTTGTCGAAACGTGGCTCGCGCGGAGCTTCGGGGCGGGGGCGGTCGGGATTGGGCGTCGATCGGGGCTCGCGGGGCCCGGGGGGGACGAGGGCGCTCGAGATTGGCGGTGGGTTTGTCGAGATGGCTGGTCGGGCGCTCGCGGCGACGTTCGCCGGGGGGCAGGCCGCCGATATTGTGGGCGGGCGGCATCACGACGGGCGGAGGCGAAAGCGTGGGCGGGGCGTTGACGATGACGGTGGTCGTGGTCGGTCGGGTTTCGGAGCGCGAGCGAGGGCCGCCTTCGGGGCGGCGCGGATCGCCGGAGCCGGGGCGGCGCGGGTGTTCGTGGTAGGGACGGGGATTTGCAATGACGACGGGGCGGCGGGGATCGTTGACGATGACCGTCGGGCGCGGGTGGCGGTGCACCGGCGGTTGCCAAGGCCGACCGACGACGACGGTGATGCCGGGCGCGGGCGGGCGGTAAGGAAACGCGGGGCGGACCCAGACGGTCTGCGGGCGATGACGCCAATCGCCGACAACGATGGTGCGCGTGCGCCAGTCGCAATCGTAGGAGAGCCACGAACCGACGCCGAAACCGAGGCCGAAGAAGAGCGATGGCTGGGCCCAGCCGTAGGGGCGGCTGACGTAGACGACGGCGGGATCGTAGCGCGGCACATAGATCACGGTCGGCGACGCGGGCTCGATGAGAATGACTTCGCCCTCGGTGATGACTTTTTGCTGCGGGGTATCGATGAGGTTGCCGGCGGCGCGGGCGCGGGCGCGAAGGCGTTGCACGGCCTGCATGACCTCGGCGGGCTGGGCGAGAAACGCGGTGCCGAGCTGCTGGGTCCACGCGAGGTTTTCATCGAGCCACTTGATGACGTCGGGGTAGCGCGCGAGGCTGCGCACGCTCTCGTCCCAGGCTTGGGCGTCGAGCTGCTGCGGATCTTGGTTGGCGGCGAGATACCGGGCGGCGAGGACGATGTCGGAGGACGACGCGGACGCCGGCAAGATGAGGGCGATGAGCGCGTCGGGGTAGAGGGCGACGGGACCGAGGAGCGTTTCGAGTTGGGTGTCGGTGAGCTTGACGGCGGAGGCGTTCGTTACGCCGGCCGGGTTGTAGACGACGCTGGAGGGAGGCAAGACGGAGGCGGGCGCTTGCGCGCGGGCGGTGGGGACGAAGGAAGCGGCAACCGTGAGGCCGAGAGCACGGATAACGGGGTAGGCATGCATAGCGGGAAGCGAGGGAGCAATAAGGACCGGTGCCGGGTGCAAATGTGCCGTTGGTTCGCGCAGGCGTTTTGGATGCACCGGGACGACCGTGCGGATTGACCTCGCGGCCCCGCCGTAGTCTCGAGGTCGAACCGTCGCACCCGCGTCCGTCGTCGGCCGGAGGATTGGGCTTTTTGCCGGAACGATGCGATTTGAACCGCGAATGAACGCCAATGGCCGGGAATCGAATCCGTGACTACCGCTCCGAGCCTAAGAACTCGCCAATCTGAGAACCTAATTCTGAGCGGAACACTTCGTCTGCCTTCCTCTGCAATTTGCGTTCATTCGAGTTCGTTCGCGGCTCTCGCGCTGCATCGTTCCTGCTTAGCTCTCGGCTGAGAGCTGGGCTTAGCCGGTTCAGCGCCAATAGCCCTCGACGTAAACGTAGCCCCGATCACGGCGCTTCCAATGCGGGGTGACGTAGGCGCGATGGCGGCCGGGAGGGGTGGCCCAGGTCCCGTTGACCCAAACGTAGCGTCCGCGTCCGTCGTAGGCGTGGTAGCCTTCGATCCAGACCACATTGCGTTGGGGCGGACGCGCGATGACGACGCGGGGCGGCGGCGGTGGCGGTTCGGGCGGCTGTTCGACGATGACCGTGGTGGTGGCCTGGGCTTCCGAGGTGTAGAGGGTGCCGCGTTGGTGATCGAGGCTGTTGCCGATGGCCCCTCCGGCGGCAGCACCGGCGATGCCGCCGATGAGCGCGCCGCTGCCGGCATTGCGACTACCGCTGTTGTTGCCGATGATCGCACCGGCGAGGGCCCCGAGCGCGGCGCCGCCGACGACACCCTGCTGGGTGTTCGGCCCGGATCCGACGCAGCCGGTGAAAAGCGAGAAGAGGGACAGCAGACCGAGCAGCGGGAGGGAGGGTTTCATGACCTCAACAGAGATGACCCGAAAACGGGGTTGGTTCCGCCACTTCGAGGCGATTGGAATCGTTGAAATGAGAGGCGTTGCAACAAACGAACGCGCCCGGCTCGCGCTGGGATGGTGGACCGACCGGGTAGCGGCGGAGCGCCGCAATGACCGGAATGCTGAAAGCGGGATTGGCGTGGGTCGGGGCGGGGGTTGTGCTGGCGGTCGATGAAGACTCTTTTGATCGTCGGGGCGACGGGGTTGGTGGGGCGGGCGGTGCTGCGGCTTGCGCTGGCGGACGCGTGCATCGGGCGCGTGGTCGCGCCGACGCGGCGGGCGTTGGAGGTGCGGCACGGGAAGTTGGTGAACCCGGTGGTGGACTTTGATGCGTTGCCCGCCGGGGCGGACTGGTGGGCGGCGGACGCGGTGATCTGCACGCTGGGGACGACGATCAAAAAAGCCGGGTCGCAGGCGGCGTTTCGCAAAGTGGACTATGATTATCCGCTGGCGGTGGCGCAGCTCGCGCGAGCGGCCGGAGTCGCCACCTATGCGCTGGTGTCCTCGCTCGGCGCGAACGCAAAATCCCGCACGTTTTATCTCCGCACCAAGGGCGAGACGGAGCGTGACCTCGCGGCCATCGGGCTTTCGTCGCTCACGGTCGTGCGGCCGTCGTTGATCGGCGGCGAACGCGACGAGCGGCGCTGGGGCGAGGCGCTGGGCTTGACGTTGGTTTCGGCGCTGGGGCCGTTGCTTCCGCGGCGTTACCGGATTGCGCCGGCGGAGCGGATCGCGGCGACGTTGTTGGCCGCGGTGCGCGAGGCGCGGCCGGGCGTTCGCGTGGTGGAGTCGGAGGAGATCTGAGCCGCAATAGGCAGATGAGAGCTGAGAGCTGAGAGCTCGATCTGCCGAGTGTTGGCGTGGATTCGGCCGCGATGTATTGGGGGTAGACGTTTGGTCCGACTGAGCCGGCGAAGTGTTTCGCTTTCGGGCGAACGCGCGGTTCTGGTGGTGGCCGTCTCTTTGCATTTATGAAGATAAAATCCGCCGTTTTTGAAGTCAGCTCGCCCGATCTGAAGTCGTGTCCCAATTGGAACCGGCCCGAGTTTGCCTTCATCGGCCGTTCGAACGTGGGCAAGTCGTCGCTCATCAACCTCCTCGCGGAGCAGAAGGGGCTCGCGATGGTCTCGGACAAGCCGGGCAAGACGAAGCTGATCAATTTTTTCATCATGAACGGCTCGTGGTGTCTCGTGGACTTGCCGGGCTACGGCTTCGCGAGCGCATCAAAGCTGGACCGGCACGGGTTCAACGTGGCGGTGGCCGATTACATCGAGCACCGCGAGACCCTGCGCACGGTGTTCGTGCTGATCGACTCGCGACTGGAGCCGCAAAAAATCGATTTGGACTTCCTGCGCTGGTTGGGCACGTGCCGCACGCCGTTTGTCCTGATCTTCACCAAGGCCGACAAACAGTCGGCGGCCAAAACTGCCGCGAACGTGAAGGTCTTTTTGGCGCGACTCACCGAGTGGCGCGCGGAACAGCCGACCTATTACATCAGCTCGTCCGTCGAAAAGACGGGGCGCGGCGACGTGTTGAATCACATCGACCGGCTGTTGGCCAAGCGGACCGAGGGGTGAGATTTCGAGGGAAAGGAAGGCGAATCGGCTCGCATCACCGGCTGGCGGTTTTGCAGTTTGTGTTCCTCTTATCCCATGCGCTTCCCCCTTGTTTTCGTCCTGCGCCCGATGGTCGCGGTGGTTCTCGGATCGGTCTTTAGCCCGTTCAGCGTGGCCCAAAGTGCGGCCGAAAAACCGGCGCTCATCCTTCAGAAATGGTCCGGTGCGCTCAACGTCCCCGATCCCGTCGCGGTCGGAGTCGATCCCCAGGGCCGCGTCTACGTGGCGGCGACGACGCGGCGGAAGGTGGCCGACCTCGACATCCGGGAGCACCGGATGTGGATCGCGCGCGATGTCGGTCTGACGAGCGTCGCGGACAAAACCGCGTTTTTCCGCGAAGAACTGGCGCCGGGAAAACTGCGCGCGCCGCGCGGCGGGCTCAAGGACCACAACGGCGACGGCTCCATCGATTGGAAGGACCTCACGTTTCACTCCGAGCGCATTTACCAGCTCCGCGATACCGATGGCGATGGCACGGCGGACAAGATGACCGTCTTTGCCGAGGGGTTTAACACCGAAGCCACCGGCATCGCCGCCGGCGTGATGTATCACGATGGCTGGGTTTACGCGACGATCGCGCCCGATCTTTGGCGGTTCAAGGATACGAACGATGATGGCGTCGCGGACATCCGCGAAGTGGTCGCGCACGGGTTTGGGGTTCACATCGCTTACGCCGGACACGACATGCACGGCCTGAGTGTCGGGCCCGATGGGCGGATTTATTGGAGCATCGGCGACAAGGGTTCCAACGTGACCTCAAAAGAGGGAAAGAAATTTTACTACCCCAACGAAGGCGCGATTTTCCGGGTCGAACCTGACGGCACGAATTTCGAAGTCTACGCCCGCGGGGTGCGCAACCCGCAGGAGCCGGCGTTCGATGATTTCGGCGATCTATTCGTCGTCGACAACGATGCCGACATGAAGGGCGAACGTGAGCGTTTCGCCTACATCGTCGAGGGCAGCGACACCGGTTGGCGCTGCAATTACCAATACATGGCGGAGGCGAGCCCGTGGATGCGCGAAGGATTGTGGAAGCCGCTCTTTCCGGGTCAGGCGGCTTATTTGTTGCCGGCGATTTCGAATTATTCCGACGGACCGGCGGGCTTCCGCTATGACCCCGGCACGGCGCTGGGGGCGGCGCAGCGCGGGATGTTTTTCCTCAACGAATTTCCGTCCGGAAAACTGCGGGGCTTCCGCGCCGAACGCGACGGGGCGGCGTTCAAGATGGTCGATGCGAGCATCGTCCACGAAGGCGTGATGGGCATCGGCCTCGCCTGGCATCCCGACGGGTCGCTCTTCTTGGCAGATTGGATCGGAGGCTATCCGCTCGACGGACTGGGCGCGATCTGGCGCGTCGATGCGCCTGCCGGAGCTGCGGATGCCGCACGCATTGAAACGCATCGCCTGTTGCGCGCGGGCTTTGCGGCCACGGCGGATGACGCGCTCGTGCCGCTGCTCGGCCATCGCGACCAACGCGTGCGCCAAGGGGCACAGCTCGAACTCGCCAAGCGCGGTCAGGGCGAGCGGTTGCTCGCCGTCGCCCGGGATGTTTCGGCCCTGCGACTCGCCCGCGTGCACGCGGTCTGGGGCGTGGGTCAATTGCTGCGGCGCAAGGCCGCAACGCTCGCGGATGTCGTGCCGTTGCTCGCGGATGCGGACGGAGAGATTCGCACGCAGGCCGTAAAAATTCTGGGTGATGTCGCGAGCGCGAAGTCCGAGGCCAAGCGCCTGGTTCCGCTGCTGACCGATCCGGAGCCGCGGGTGCGGCTCCAGTCGGCGATCGCGCTGGGGAAATTGGGCGAACCCTCGGCGGTCGAGGCGCTGTTCGCGTTTGCGGCGAAGGAGTCGGACGTGCCCGTGCTGCGCCATGCCGCGGTGATGGGCCTGGTGGGATGCGCGACGATCGAGCAGTTGGTGGCGAAGCGCTCGGACCCTTCAGTCAACGTGCGGCTCGTGAGCGTGGTGGCGTTGCGCCGGTTGGCCGCGCCGCAGTTGGCGGAGTTTTTGGAGGACGCCGACGGGCGGGTGGTCGAGGAAGCGGCCCGTGCGATTCATGATGACTTCGGCGTGCCGGCGGCGTTGCCCGCGCTGGCGGCGATGGTGGCGACGCGTTCGCCGAGCGAGATTCTCACGCGGCGGGCGATCAACGCCAACTTGCGGCTCGGGACGCCCGGCAGCGCGGCGTTGCTCACGGCCTTCGCGCTCGACGAAGCGGCCTCGCTGGAAATGCGGCGCGAGGCGCTGGAAACGCTCAAAGTCTGGCTCGCGCCCGCCCCGCTCGACCGGGTCGATGGCCACGCGCGGACGTTTAAGCCCCAGCCGATCGGGGCGGGATTGGAGCCGAAACTCGGGGCGTTGCTCGCGCTGAAAGACCCGACGTTGAAGACCCTTGGCATCGAGATCATGATCGCACATGCGCTGAAAGCCGCGCCGGAGCTGATCGCGGCGATCGTCGCGGAAAAGAGCGCGGCGGGTGACTTGCGCGCCGAAGCGCTGCGGCTGATGGCGGGCGGAGCGGAAGCGAATCCCGCGGCCCAATCGGCGCTCGCGCTGGCGCTGGCGGCCGACTCACCGGCACCGCTGCACCGGGCGGCGTTGGCGCTGTTGTTGCCCGGTCAGCCCGAGCGACTGGTGCGGGAAACCAAGGCGGTGTTCGAGCGCCGCAGCTTGGCTGAGCAACAGCACGCGCTTGCTCTGTTGGCCAAAGGGGCGCACCCGACGACCGATGCGGCGCTGGCCGTGTGGGCGGATGCGCTCGTCGCGGGCACGGTCGCGGATGGATTGAAGCTCGATGTGCTCGAGGCGGCGCAGGCGCGCAGCGCGGCGAACGCGGGGTTGGCGGCAAAAGTGAAAACCTACTTGGCGACGCCCGAAGCGGCGAAGCAGGGGGCGCTGCTTTTCGGCGGGGATAGTCTGGCCGGTCGCGACCTGGTCCAGAATCACCTCAATGCAAACTGCTTGGCCTGCCACGGCGTCGAACCGAAATCGGGGAGCGAAGTCGGGCCGAATCTGAGTGTGATCGGCGCCGAGCGCGATGTGGCGTATCTGTTGGAATCGATGCTGACGCCCGGTGCGAGCATCGCGCAGGGCTACGGGCTGGTGAGTGTCACGCTGAAGGACGGTTCGACCGTGGGCGGCACGCTCGCGCGGGAGACGCCGTCGACGGTGGCCGTGCGACAGTTTGACGGCGCGACGAAGACGATTCCCCGGTCGGAGATCGTCAGCCAGACCCCGGCGATTTCGATCATGCCGCCCATGCTCGGGATTTTGCAGCCGCGGGAGATCCGCGATGTGGTGGCGTATCTGTCGAGTTTGAAACCGAAGCCGCGGGGCAAAAACGCGCCGAAGGCGGCCGACGGCGAGTAGGGCGCGGTCTCCGCCCCGTCACTGCGTCCACGCAAGGTGGAGCCCGATGTCCTCATCGGGCTTCCGGTCCGGTTGTAGAACCGTCCGGTGGTCGGTTGTGCTGAAAAGACGGCCCGACCAACGGTCGGGCCTATAGCCGGAAAGTATCTGCCCGGAATGCCCGCCGGCGCGGGGCGGCAACAGCGCCGGACTTGGCAAGGCGTGCGAGCACGCGCACAATTTGAATCATGCAAAAGCGCCTGCGCTCCATTTTCCGGTTTCTCCGGGCGCTCGCGGGGACTTGGTTGGTGGCGAGCGCGGCGAGTGCCGAGCCGGTGGTGAGATTCGTTTTGCCGCCGCCTCCTCCGGTGGCGCCGGAACCGGTGGTGGAGGAGCCCGCGCCCGAGCCGGTGGTGGAGAATTCGGCGCCGACCGCCGCGCCGTTGGCCGACGCGCAGCCGGTGACGAATTGGTTGGAAGCGCAGGTTGAGCTCGCGCGGCGGGGATTTTCCAGCGGCTCGATCGACGGCGTGGGCGGTGCGCAATCGGCGGCGGCGCTGAAGGCGTTTCAGGAGAAACACGGACTCACGCCGAGCGGGACGCTCGACCGGGCGACGCGCGGAGTGCTGGTGATGTCGGTGCCGCCGCTGGGGGAGCTCACGTTGAGCACGGGCGATTTGGCGCGGCTGCAGGTTTTGAACGACACCTGGGTGGGCAAATCGGAGCAGACGGCGCTGGAGTATGAGACGGCTCTTGAGCTCATCGCCGAGCGGGCGCACGCGAATCCGAAGCTGATCCAACGGCTCAATCCGTCGGTGGACTGGACGCAGCCGTTGTTGGCGGGGGCCGTGATCAAGGTGCCGGCGGTCGGCAAAGTCGTGATCAAGGGCGAGGCGGGGAAAATCCATGTGCGGCTGGCGGAGCGCGTGCTCCAAGTGAGGGACGCGGCCGACAAGTTGCTCGCGCATTTCCCCGTGAGCATCGCGAAAAAGGTGGAGAAGCGGCCGTTGGGCGAGCTGCGCGTTATCATCGCGATCGCGAAGCCCGACTACACGTTCGACCCCGCGATGTTTCCGGAGTCGGAGGAGGCGAAGGGCCTCGGCCGGAAACTGATTTTGCCGCCGGGACCGAACAATCCCGTGGGCGTGGCGTGGATCGGTTTGGACCGGCCCGGCTACGGAATCCACGGCACGCCGAAGCCGGAGCAAGTGGGACGCACGGAGTCGCACGGGTGTTTCCGGCTGGCGAACTGGGATGCGGAAACGCTGCTGCCGTTGGCGTGGACCGGGTTGCCGGTGGTGGTGGATCCGTGAGGAGACGGCCGTTGTCGCCCGCGATCCGGGACGGTCGTCACGACGTTGGGTTCGCGTTGAAGGCTGCGTCTGCCGACGAGGCGCGCTCGGTTCCGACGGCGGCCGTTTTTTGGAACTCAGGGTCGGAGACGACCCCGGGATCAACCGACGGTGCTTCGGGCTCCGGCTGCGGCGGGCGCGAATTTGACAACAAAGTTGGCGTTAGCAGGCTCGCGGCATGGGAAACGAGACGCCCAACGCGGTTAGAGTCGTCGCGAGTTGGATAGGAACCGTAGTGCTGCTCGGTTTGCTTTCGGGCTGTTCCCGCCTGGAGAAAAGCTGGGCCGAGGCCAAGGCCATGCCCCGGGTTTCGGAGGGGCGCGCGGTCGGCACGCCGGCCTACCCGGGCGACCCCGCCGACGTGAGGCGCTCGGCGGCCCATCCGATGTTTCCCACGGGCGGCTGGAACGCGCTCGCGCTCCACAACCCCGAACGCACCCGCCCGCTCGGGGAGAATTTTTTGACTCACCACGAAAGCCTCGTCGCCGGCTACGTGCGCTTCGAGCGATCGGGCACCTTGCGCATCCGCAGCTACGATGATGTTTACGGGGCCGTTTACGGCGGCTGGTCGCCCGCCAGCCTGCGGCTTGCGGCGGGCGCCGATTACCAGTTCGTCGGGCTGGGGAAACTAAGCGTCGGCGACGGCGGGCTGGCGCAGATCCATGAAGTCGTCTGGTTCGGGGACGGCCAGGACCGCGGCACCATCGTATGGTCGAGCGCCTATTCCGGCCGCGGGAAAGCCGAACCGCCGGTTGGCCCGGCGGATCTCTTCCGCGAATCCGAGCTGGGTGACCGTCGGTTTTTCAACCGCCGGCTCGCGAAATACGTGATCGCCGACTTGCTCGGACGCCGCGAGTTGGCCGAGGCGGAGAGGATCACCGAACTCGCGATCCGTCTTTGGGCCGAACAGCCGGAGATGGTCACGGCGTCTCGCGAACCCATTCCCAACCGCATCGGTCGCCGCGACGAGCTGGCCTACTTGCTGCTCATCAAACTGGGCTTGCAGGCGGGACAACCGGCGGCGGCGCAAACCGCGCGGGAGATCGCCTCTTTGGTGGACGGGCCGCGGCAGCAGGATCGCTTCACGGTCGGCCGTTATCGCACGCATTTGCCGCTCTACCGGTGGTTGGCCGAGCCGCCCGGCCCGGGACTCGAAAAGCTGCCCGGGCCCGATCCGAATCGCGGCGAGCCCGACGTGGAAGCCGCGGGAATCGTCAAATTTCTCGGCACGCCGGAGACGCGCACCCCGAAGCGAAATTCTTCCTATGAACTTTTTGTCCGAAGCGGGCTGAATGTCTTCTGGGTCGGGGCGCGCGCCCGTCTGGAGGGCCGGGAAGCCGAAGCCCGGAGTCTCCTGAGCAACTACCTGAAAACCCGGTCAAGGGAGCCGCTGGAAAGCCAGCCGTTCGAACTCGCGCTCGCGGCCCGCTGGCTCGGCCCTGCGGCGACCCGGCCTTAAGCCTCTTGTCCGACCGATGGTCCAAGATGACCGGTGAGCCAAAGTCGCCCGAAGGGCGGCTGAATCTTTGCCGGATGCGAGTTCCGGCCTCGGCCGCGGGGCGACGCGATTCGGTCGGTTGGCATCGGAAAGGTGGGTATGCGCGCGATCGCGGTGACAACTTGAACCGGAGTGCAGGGCCGTGCCGTCGATCGGCGTTGCACGCGCGGCACGACGTTCAAGGCGGCGATTCTAGGCCGCCGGCGGTTTGCCGTAGTGAGCGGCGTGGGCGGCGTAGGCGTCGGCGTCGGCGAGCATGGCGTCGATGGTCGCGGTGAGCGGTTCGAGGCGGACGAGACCGGAGAAGACGGCTTTGTCGCCGATGGCGCTCGTGAGGACGAAGGCGGGGCGCTGCGAAATCTGATGCGCGGCGAACTCGGCCGTGCTGCCCTCGACGCGCGCGCGCACGGCGGCGGATTCGGCGCGGGCGCGGAGTTTTTTGGCGGGGAGTTTTTTGCCGCCGGCGTGCGCGGCGACGGAAACGGCGGTGGCGAGATCGCCGATTTTTTGACCTTCGCGCACCGCGGCGTGGGCGAGGGCGAGCCGGATCTCGTCGCCGGTGAAACCGAAGTCTTTGGCCGCTTCGGCGACGAGGTTGGGCGCCGCGTAGTCGCCCATGCGTTCCGGTTCGAGCCAGCCGGAGTTGAGCATGAACGGTGAGCGCATGACGGTGCCGCCGCTGCGCCGGTAGAACCAGTCGCACTGAGCGCGCGACGTGGGGAAGTCGGCGGGGCTCATCAGCGCGATCTTCCAGTTGAACGTCACGCCGCGCGGGGCGTAGCGAGTTTTCAGCTCCGCCCAAGCCGGCTCGGCCCACGTGCACCAGGAGGAAAGGACTTCGACGTAGTAGGTAATGTTCATGCGAGGCGGATGGGGTAGTTTTGGTTATTTCTTATCGCCGCCGAAGAGACCTTTGATCGCGCTGCCGGCTTTTTTGACGCTTTCGGCCGCAGCCGCGCCGCCGGTGCCGCCGAGTTGGAGGGCGGCTTTGGCGGCGGCCGCGATGATGTCGGGCGTGAGCCGCCGCATCACCGCCGCGGTGAGCTGGTCGGGGGTGATGCCGCCCTCTGCGGTGCCGAGCTCGGTGAGTTCAAGGGGAGGCAGCGGGACTTTGATCGCGGCGGCGCTCAGGCCGACGCTGACAGTGCCACTGCGGATGCTGAGTTTCTTGACGGCGAACTTGATCGGCTTGCCGCTTTTGGCGGTGGGTTCGGCGGATTTGTCGGCCCGGCCGGTGACCGCTTCGATGTTCTTGAGAAGATCGCCGATGTTGCTCGCGATGATCTTGGTTTCGTAGGTGAACTCGGGCTGTTCGATGATGATTTCCTCGATCTCGATGAAGTCGCCGAAGATGGAGAACGGCTTCAGCTTGATGTGAACTTTGCCGAAGTAGAACGCCTTCTCGGCGGTCCAGCCGGCCGGATTTCCCACGGTGAGTCCGGTCAACGTGCCACTGCCGGAAAGGGGCGAGATCACGGCACCGGCGAGTTCGACTTTGGTCTGGGTGATCTTTGGGGCGACGGCGTTGACGCCGACTTTCACCGCGTGGCCGAGGAAGTATTCGAGACCGACGTAGGCGGCAACGACGAGGGCGGCGACAATGCCGCCGGTAATTAGGAGTTTTTTGTTCATGGGCGTGGGGTGAGGTTGGCGGTGGCTTTTCTCTTGTCACGCACAGCGTCGCCGGGACGCTGGGCGCTCTTTTCAAAATCCTCCCATGGCGTCCAACTACACCGAAGCCAGCATCAAGACCCTCTCTTC
>CALSBN010000128.1:0-14059 GCA_943373185.1 Opitutus sp. GAS368
CAATGCCGTTCGGTTGCGAGCCTTGCTGCCGCCGGGGAAATTCCCGCCGAACTCGGCATCCTCAAGACCGACACCGAGGGCAACGACCTTGCCGTCATGCAAGGCCTCGGCCCGGTGCAAGCCGAGGTCTTGATTTGCGAGTTTTTCACCGAGGGACTCTACGGCGGCTGGGAGGAATCCCACCCCCGCGGGCTCATCGCCCGGGCCGAACAGCTGGGATTTTCCCAATACCTCGCGATCAAACGCTGGGAGGGCCAAGAACTTGTCTCACTCAAGCCGGCTGTCTTCCTGCCCAAACAGTGGGGCAACCTCATGTTCATGCGCCTCCGGGTGTTTAAGGAGGCGGCCGAACCGCTGCAGAAGCTGGTCGCGGCCAGCGAGCAACGTCTTTTTGAGGCCGTCGCCGTGAACACCCGCGCCGCCATCGAAAAAGAGGCTGTAATCCAGCAACTTTTGGCCGAAAAAAATCGCGTTTAGGATGGCGGGTTTTGCGCCGTCACCTGTCAGGTTAACGCCGAGATCCGAGGTGACCCGCCGCCACCGGGAGCCACCGCTGCGCTCCGAAACACGGGTTGACTTCCCCTCGGAAAAAACGGCACCTTCTACCCTTATTTTCTTAAACAATGGGCGATATTAAGTTCTCCATCGACACCGGTCTGCTCGAGGCGCTGAAGCGTGTGCTTCGCCTCGAAGTCTTCGTTGAAACCGGGACGTTCGAGGGTGATGCGATTGAGATCGCCCGCCCCTATTTCGAGATCGTCCACTCGATCGAGCTATCACCGGAGTATTTCGAACACGCTCAAGAGCGCTTCAAGGCCGACCCCGGGGTCCACCTTTACCTCGGCGATTCGGGCAAATTGCTGGCCGACCTGCGGCCGAAGTTCGCCGGAAAATCCACCCTGTTCTGGCTCGATGCCCATTGGTGTGTCGCCCAAGACACCGGCGGCGAAAAATCTCAATGCCCTCTGCTCAACGAGATCCGCGCCATCGGCCGGCTCGCCGATGACAGCGCCTTGATGATCGACGACGCCCGGCTCTTCGCCAGTCCTCCGCCGCAGCCCCACGAGATCAGCCAGTGGCCCCGTCTCGACGAGGTGATCGACGCCCTTCGCGCCGCCAGCCCCACCCACGAGCTCAAGATCTTCAACGACGTCATCGTTTTCGCCCCGCCCGCCGCTCACGCCGCCCTCACGGCCTACATGACGCGGAACACGGTCACGTTGCTTAAAATCAAGGACAAGGCCGACGGCTACGACATTCTCGACGCCCAGATTAAGGAGAAGCAGATCGAAATCACCGCCCTCAAGCGCGCGGCCGTCGAGAAGGATACCGAGATCGTCGACCTGAAACGTGCCGCCAATGAAAAGGACGCGGAGGTCGTTTCCCTGAAAAGCGAAACCGACACCAAAGATACCGAGATCGCTTCGCTTAAAAGCGAAACGAACTTCAAGGACACCGAGATCGCCTCACTCAAAAACGAAACCAACCTCAAAGACACCGAGATCGCTTCGCTGAAGGAAGAAGCCAACACGAAGGACACAGAGATCGCCTCGCTGAAGCGTGAGACCAACGGCAAGGATGCCGAGATCGCCTCACTCAAACAGACGTCGAACGAACGCGAGCAGCTCATTTTCGTCCTCGATGGGCACATCAAGAATTTTCAAAAAATCGTCTTGGATCTCAACGCCGCAGCCGAAGCCAAAGCAGCCGAGTTTGCGCGCGTTTCCGCCACGGTCGCGGGCCTTGAAGCCGAGATCGTCGGCAAAACCGCCGCCCTCGATGCCGCCTCCGCGTCGGCCAAAACTCTGGCGGTAGAAACCGCTGAAAAATTAACGCGCTTGGCCGAGGTTGAGAAAATTCTCGCCTCGATGCCGCCCAACGCGGCGGAGATCTCGGGCTGGTTTGAGGCCAAAGACGTTCACATCCGGAACGTCGAAGCGTTGGTCTTGCTGCGCGACCGCGAGATCGTCGCACAACGCGCCCAACTCGCCGAGCGCGAGACCTCGCTCCACCACCTGCTTAACGGTTACAGCAACCTGGAGATCGCCAAGTTTTACGGCCGCCAGCTCGCGGAAAAGGAAGCCGTGCTCCAATCATTGAAGCGCACCTGCGACGAGCGCGAGACCCTCATCAAGCAGCTCGCGCTCGAATCGACGACCGTCGGCTCGAAACTCCGCAAACTCTGGATCGGCGGGCGCGAGGGTTGGAAGGTAAACGTGGCCCGCCCGTTCAATGCGTGGCTGTTCGAGCGCGTCGTCGAAAAGTATTGGATGCAAGTCGGTGTGCTCCGCCAATACCCGGGCCGGCCGATCGTGTGGGACCGCTTCCCCAAGCCCACGCTCGCCGTCCACCAGCTGCCCCAAGTCGGAATCGTTACGCCTTCCTATAACCAAGAACTCTACGTTGAGAGCACGATGCTCAGCGTTTTGAACCAAAACTACCCCAAGTTGAGCTACGTCGTGCAGGACGGCGGCTCAACCGATGCCAGCCCGACAATCATCGCTCGGCACAAGGGTAAGCTGACCCACTACGAATCCGTCAAGGACCGCGGCCAAGCCGATGCTATCGGCAAAGGGTTCAAGCACCTCGCCCACCTTGGTGACAGCGATGTGATGGCGTGGCTCAACTCCGACGATTTCATCAATCCCCGCGCGCTTCGCTACGTCGCCGAGTATTTTGCCACCCATCCGGACGTCGACGTGGTTTACGGCCATCGGCTGATCATCGACGAGCACGATTTGGAAATCGGCCGCTGGGTGCTGCCGCCACACGACCCCCGCACGCTTGAATGGATCGATTACGTGCCGCAGGAGACGCTCTTTTGGCGGAAACGCGCCTGGGATTTGGCCGGAGGCATCGACCCGGACTTCCAGTTTGCTCTCGATTGGGATTTGCTGCTGAGGTTTCAGGCGGTCGGGGCCAAAATCGTCCGCCTCCCTTACTTCCTCGGCAGTTTTCGCGTTCACGCCGACCAAAAAACGAGCCAGCACATTCATTCCATTGGCAGCGACGAGATGACCAAGATTCGCACCCGCGTCCATCCCCACGGAATCGATCCTGAAAAAATTCATCACTACGCCCGCAAAGCCCGCTTCGGTGGCGCCGTCTGCTCCCGTTTACGCAGCCTGAAGATCAACTACTAAGCCAGAGCCATCCCCCCTCTCCGCTTTACCGCCGAGCCGAATCTCTCCTCTTACCGCACTCTTCATGCTCCCGTTTCTATTCATCCTCGGCGCGTTCATTTTTCTCACCCTCGTGGGGCAGGCCGTCCTCAGCGGACTGAAGATCCGCTTCGGCGTCATCTGGAGTTGGTTTTTGGCGCCCACTGCGGGCTTGGGACTGACGATCTTGGCCGTCAATGCCGCCAGCAAGTGGGGTTATCCCGTAAAGGTCTCGGGCCCTTGGATCACGATCGGACTCGCAGTCGCGGCGCTGGCGATTTTCATCTGGCGGCGGCCGGTGTTCCCTTGGCGGCAACTGCTCCCGTTCTACGGGATCTTGCTCGTCTACTTGATCTACTCCGGTTGGCCGATGTTCAAGTTCGGCTTCAACTGGGTATCCTACGGTAACGACGACATGGCGAACTACACCCTCGCTGCGGAACGTTTCCTCAACAACAGCTATTACTTTTTGCCGACCCAGACCGAGCTCGAGGGCCGGGACTACAGCCAGCACTTTTGGTTCATGCATGCGCTGCAGCAGATTCGCCCCGGCAGCGAGCTGCTCCTCTCGTGGGCGTGCTCTATCACCGGACTGAATCCGCATCAGATCTTCATGCCGATCGTCTTTGTGCTGACGCTGCTCCAGCTCTTCAGCCTCGGCGCGCTCACCCTTTACCGCGGTCGTTATCGCACCCTCGCTCTCGTCGCCCTGCCGCTGCTCGCGATGAGCCCGCTTTTCAGTCTGGGCACGCTTTATCAACTCATCGCCCAGGTTGGCGGTATTTCGCTGCTCATCTGCGTGTGTTCGCTTCTGCTTCGCGATGTTCGTTTCCAATGGAACGTCGTCCTCGTCAGCGCGCTCATGGTGGCTGCGATCGGCGTGACCTACCCCGAAGTGGCGCCCTTCGTAGCCCTCAGCATTCTGCTCTTTGCCGCACGCCTGCGCTATTTCACACCGGAGCGCCTGAAACCCTACACGATCCGCATCTTGGTCATCGCCGCTATGACTTTCGTGGTGATGGGCATCAATACCTACCAATTCGCCAACACGCTCATCCTCCAGTCGCTCGGCTCCGCCGGCCTAGGAGCCATGGCCGACATTTCCCAACTCGACGGCCTTGTGCTGTTCCCTTGGACCCTCGTGCCCTCCTTCCTTCCGATGGTATTCGGCCTGCACGCCTTCGGCGTCATCGGCACCGATCCGTGGATTTCGATTCTCATCGGCTTGGGCATTATCCTTTTGATCGGATTGCTGACCCGAGTTCTGCTCAGCCTGTGGCGGGGAATTCCCGCCGCCGTTTTGGGCATGGTCATGATTCCGTTGGGCGCGTTTCTCTTTTTTAAGGGCCAGGATTTCGGTCTCTTCAAATTGGGAATGTTCGCCCAGCCGATCGTCGCGTTCTTCCTTGCCCAAGGTCTGATGTGGCTCTGGGCCCACAATCGCCGCCGCACCATGTTGACGGTCTTTACCGTCTATTTCTTCGCCACCATCCCGAGCCATTTCTACTACGTGAGATCGGCTTTCGGTGACGTCGGCGGCGGCCTCTCCGAAGTCGTGGGTGCGTCGAGAGAGGGCGTCGCTTTCAAACCGCCCGCCGATGTAAAATACGACGCGATCGAAAGCGATATCACCAACGTCGTGAGCGCCAAAATGCTCGCGATGTATACACGGGGCACCGACACGCGTTTCCTTAGCCGCAACTACATGGACAACGTGGCGAACATCGCGCCGCTCGAGTTTTTGCGCAATCCCGACCCCGACTTCGGCGACAAACGCAGCCAGATGCTCCGGCCGCTCCATTTCATCAGGTGGATGCTACCCGACGAGCTCATGAAGGGGAATGTCGCCGGCTACAACATGATGGCCCTGCGCTCGATCGACAATTCCTGGTCGGAGACAAGCCTGCGCCACCTCAACTACCAGAATCCGCTCTTCGTCGCGCTCCAGCCAAAATACGACCACTTCAACAAATTTTCCGAATTGATCGGCCAACAGACCGGCTGGCGCGAACAGGGCCTTTACATGTTCCGCCCGCTGGCCGAGGTGAAGGACCGCCTGATCTTCATTCATTCGGAAAAGGGCCCCCACTATTACTCCTCCGCCCGTTTCCGAGCCTCGTTCTTCCAGCGCGAGCCCGAGCCGATAAGCCGCGGCCGACAATACTTCCACGGCACCGGTCGTTACACCATGTTCCAGGTGCTCAATCCGTCCTCGCAGAATCTCCGCCTGGTTGTGGACTTCACCCGCACCTCGCTCGGCGGACCACGCTCCAATCTGCCCGCAAACGCCTCCATCCTTGGCGAAGAAAACTACCCGGTGAAATTTGTCGGCAACGGCAGCGCCCGCATCTTCACCCAGCCGCTCAAAGCCCAAAACTACGAGGGACTAAGCTACCTTACGCTCGATTTCGGCGAGGACGGTCAGATGATCTTTAAAGAGAAGACCGGCCTGATGCGTCTCTACGGAATGAAATACAATCTGGATGACCGGCGCCTTGTCGGCTTCACCCGGGACATCTCGATCATCACCGAAGAACAATATCGCACCCTCAAGCGTCCCACCCGGATCGCCAGCCTTCCGGGCGACCTGTATGACAACCCCGGCCTGGAATACTCCGGGCTGTTCGAAGACGGTTGGATCAGTGAAAAGGCCTACGTAAACCTCGCGGCATCGAAAAAAGGCGACGTTGTCACTTTCAAAGGCGAAATCCCGGACACCGTGGAATTTCGAAAATCCGGCACGACTTTGGTGATGACCGTGAACGGCTATCCTTCCGAAGCCATTCCGCTCAAGACCGGCAAGTTTACCGTCAATCGTTTCGTTCCCGCCGACGGCGACATCACCCGGGTCGAGTTCGCCTTCAGTCGTGCGGAGAATTACGGAACGGAAGACTTGCGCGGACTCGCTGCCTATCTGAACGAAATCAGTCTCCAGCCGCTCAAAGACTTTGCCACCGTTCTTCGCACGGCCGACCGCGCGGAGGGCGACGAGTTCCAGTTCTCCGGTATCGATATCGATGGCTGGGCGACCAAAACCGCATCGTTCCGCCTCCCGGCCGCCTCGGCCACGAAAGTTCTCGAACTCCAAGTCGAGCTGCCGTCGTGGTCAGGCC
Source organism: Opitutus sp. GAS368 (assembly GCA_943373185.1). Classification (GTDB taxonomy): domain Bacteria; phylum Verrucomicrobiota; class Verrucomicrobiia; order Opitutales; family Opitutaceae; genus Tous-C4FEB. Next base: position 6,275 of record CALSBN010000128.1, read on the forward strand.
AGGGGAAGAACCAGATCCAAGTCAAAATCGGCGACACCTTGGTTTACAGCGATGCGCCCCCGGTCGGCACCTATCAAACGATCAAGATTCCCGTCAGCGGACCCGACAGCCAGCTCGTCTCGATCAACGCACAGAACGAGTTTCCGCTCCCCAACGAGCAAAACAAACTCCGGTCCTACCGCGTCACCAAAATGGACCTTCGCGACCTCGCCCCGGACGAGAAATTCGAGGGAGCGACCCTCCGGCAAACCCCGCCTTTTGAGTGGTTCGACGTGGATCAAGACGGCTGGGCCGGCCGCCGCGCCCGACTCGCCGTCTCCGCCGCCGCCAAAGCTACATCGGCAGAGTTCCAGATCGAACTGCCCGGCTGGGCCAGCTCGGTCACCGGAACATTCCGCTTCACCCTCAACGGCCGCGTCGTCTACTCGGAAGAATTTCCCCGCGGCGTCTACAAGACCGTGCGAATCCAGTTGGACCCGGGACGCGATAACGATTTGGTCCTCGAGGCGTCGCATGAATTCTATCTCCCGCCGCCCGACCAACGGTTGCGGTCCTACCGCATCGTGAAATCCGAGATCAAGTAAACCGACTCGCCCCGCCATGCAGCTCAGCCTCGTCGTCCCCGTTTACAAGGAAGAGGGTAACATCCCGGTCTTCCTGCGCCGAATTCGTGAGGTGCTCGCACCGATCACCGACGATTACGAAATCATTTTTTCCCTCGATCCGTCGCCCGACCGCACGGAGGACGTCATTTTGGAAGCCCGCGCGACCGACCCCCGCATTTGCCTGCTAAAGTTCTCCCGCCGTTTTGGTCAGCCCATGGCCACACTCGCCGGAATGGAGTATTCCCGCGGTGACGCCGTCATCGTGATGGACGTCGACATGCAGGACCCGCCCGAACTCGTCGGCCAGATGATCGCCAAGTGGCGAGAGGGTTTCGACGTCGTCTTGCCGCAGCGCCGCCAGCGAACCGGTGAGCCGTGGCTCAAAAAATTCGTCTCCGAGACGGGCTACAAGGTGATCAATAAAATCGCCGACGTTAAGATCCCCAGAAATACCGGGGACTTTCGCCTGATGTCGCGTCGCGTCGTGGTCGAAGTTGTGCGCCTCAAGGAGTCCCATGGATTCCTCCGCGGCCTCGTCGCTGTTGTGGGTTTTCGACAGGTCATCATTCCCTTTGACCGACCGGCACGACTCGTGGGCGAGACCAACTACAACCGCTTTTTTGGCTCTCTGCGGATCGGCTTCAATGGGATCTTCTGCTTCTCCACCTACGCGCTTACGTTGAGCACGATGTTCGGCTTCTTTATCGCCGGAGCCTCGTTCCTCATCATGGCGGTTTACTTGCTCTATAAATTCATGGGCTGGGAGATCCTTTGGGGCAATCCGACGCTCGTGATTCTGATCACGTTCCTCGGCGGCATCCAACTGATCAGTGTCGGCATCCTCGGCGAATACATCGGCCGAATCTACGAAGAAGTCCGCGCCCGCCCCAAGTTCATCGTCGACCGCGCAGTGGGCTTTGAACGCTGAATCGGCGCTCACAAGGCTGTTGAAGCGACCGCTAGAGATGCGCTTTCCCGGTTACGCTTCTCATATAATCAACCGGAAGCTCCGTTCGAATCGCCAACCCGACCCGCTTTTGGTCCTGTAGCGACAGATGAGTGAGGCTTGGCGAAGCGGAATCCAAGAACATTGCTCATACTTGGCTCGATAAGCCGAGAGGCGATCGCTTCGAATTCGGAACTCAGGATTGATGTCACCGCAGAGTTTTCGAGGGATTGTGTTTGCGATCACCGGAATGCTTGCGAGTCGCAAATCTCCCCGAATCCCGTTGAGCTGGATATTTCTGAGGGAAATCTAATCAAATTCTTTACACGCGGCAGTTCGGCGATGACCTTTCCCGTCCCGTAACCCCTCGGAATCTTGCCCGGCGCTCGCATAACTTCACGCTCAATTTTCCCCCGTTTGCTGCCGGGCTTACTCGCGACCTTGGCCGGGCTAGGATTTTTGTTTGGGTTCGCGCCTAACGGGAGTTTGGATCTGCTCGACTGGCTGCTGGTTTGCGGAGGTTGGGGACTGATGTTGGTTGGTTTGGCGAGACGAAGGTGGCGTGTCTTCTCAGCCGGAATTCAACTCCCCCACAAAGCTTTCCAGCGCGCCTGTATCGTGATGGGGATTGCTGTGCCGGGTTTGCTTAGCGACCGCTTGGACTCAGGGAAACTTATCGCTATTACATTGATTTCTTGCGGCGGGTGCCAGTGGGCCCTGCGCAGAAGTTTTCGGTGGTCGGTGCTTCACACCCGCCAACCAAACGCCGAGGCGATCCGGTGGCTGATTGTCGCAGGAATTGCAGCTTGGCTGATCAATCCCTATGCGACCCGCTCGCTGGTGGGTTTAGGCGATGCACGATTCTATGCCCAACAATTGGCCGACGCCGGAGAGCAGCTGAAGGAAGGCGTTTTTCCACTGCTTGTAGGTCAAAGCCCTTACGCACTTAACGGCGATATCCACCCGCTTCGCACCGCCCCTTATTTCCAGTATGTGGGCGGCAGTGTGATGTTTTTTACCGGCCAGATCCTCGGAGCGGCAGGCACCCAGAATCTTCTCATCGTGGTCTCGTTTATCGCGGCCGTGCTGATTTCTTACATTGGCGCCGTCCGATTGCTGCCTCGCAGTCTCGCTTGGTTCGGCCCGCTATTGGCGCTTGCCTGGGCCAGCTCGCCAGGGGTGCTCGCCCTCGTTTATAGCGGAGACCTGATCGCTTCATGGATGGCGTTGCCTTATTTGGTCATCGTCCTTTCTTCCACACTTCGAATCGCCATGGAGCGCGGCCCGCCGGGTCGTGCCTGGATTGTTCTACCAGCTGCACTGGCCATGATTTGGCTTTCGCACGCCCCCATCGCTTTTTGGACGACCGTGGTTGTGGGCATAGTTTTCGTTTTCGGAATCGGCCATCGGCAGTTGCTCGCGAACCGTTGGCGGCTGGCTGGAGCCGCCGGACTCTCCGGGGGATTGTGTGTCTACATTTTCGCTTCGGTTGCCTCACTCAATTTACTGCCGGAGCCTTCGCTCGTGGCCATGGTGCGCAGCGGCGGAATCATGCCCTATCTCAAACAGGGCTGGGACGGGTTTCTTGCTCCCATCGATGTCCACGGCGCCAATCTGCTGCACAATCTTCAGCTGAGTCCCGTGCTTTGGCTCGCCGTGTTGATCGGTGCATCGGCAGTTTTTCGGAACCGGGTGGCGCTTGCCTTAACATTGTGTGTGATCGGTTTTCTCGCGTTAATCCTACCGAGTGAAACGATCGCCGGAAGCCTATGGCGCTGGATGCCGGAGTCGGTCATAAACGCTACCGAAAAGTGGCCGATGCAACGGTTCTATCCCATTTTGACCACCATCGCGGTTTCGTTGTCGGCAATTGCACTCGGGTTGAACCCCAGATCCCGGACGAACTGGCGCATCCTGGTCGCTTTGATGATGATTCCCGGCTTAGCCTGGAGCCTATTCGATGCCCGCAAGTTTTTGGCCAGAGGAAGAACGGCCGCGGACTCAATCGTCCTCACCGAAAACAGGCTTCGCGCCAGCAACGCCGTGAACTCTCGCTACTCGTTCGAGATGTATGGCGGCGTTCCAAGTTATTTCGGCCATGGCGCGATGAGAAACACTCTCGGCACCCGGTTGCTGACGCCGGACTCGCTCACAGTCGCAAATTCCAACTTTACGGCAATTCTGGCCCAACCTAACCAACGACGACGAACCGTTCATAAGTTCACCGCCACGGGGACGACCGGGACATTTACCCCGGCGCTTCGGCTTCGCCCGGGCACCCGATACCTGCTGCTATTCATTTTCGACGGCCAGTCACCCGGGGGCTTCCTGAATCTCGTCAGCAAAAGTGTATATCGCGAACACTACTTCCAAAATACCGGCGACCTTCCGGAGTTGGGTCCTGAACACAAAAGCCGCCGCACCTTTATTGTCCAAGCCACCGGCGATACCCGCGACGAGTTGACCGTGAACTACCACGCTGCCAATTCGGAATCCAGCCGGCTCGTCTCAGTTCTCAAGGTCGCCTTCGACGAGGGGAACCTGCCGTTTCAAGTTGAGCGAGTGATCCCCTTTACCGTCCGAGTTCAAACAAATCAGGCGGGATGGGTCGAAACCCCTAAACTGTTCATTCCGGGCTATACGGCCAAAGTTAACGGATTACCGGTTTCAATCGCTCGCTCCCCGGAGGGGTTGGCCATGGTCCAGATTGAACCTGGCAACCACGTTGTTGAACTCACTTATCAAGGCGCACCTTGGCTTCGGTTCTCGTTTTGGATCACCGCCGCCGCTTGGATGGCCTATTTGATTTACGTAGTTCGGTGGCACCGATTTTTCCATCATCTGGTTTGGTTGCCTTGGTTCGGAAAGATCACCGGCGCTGCTGCCGTTTTATTCATCGCAGGATCCATCTTGGTTCAGATCAGGGAACGAGAACAACAGAAGCCCGAAATCGACGCTCCCCGCACGCTGGTTAGTCTACGTCTACCTACAGATCAATTTTGGAATGCCGAGACCATCGCCCAACGCCAGATCGACGGTCAGGCCATCCAAGCATTCATCTACTACTCTTCCCATAACCGAGCGTTGCTGGGTTTTTCCCGAAACGGCCGGCCGTTTCTCACTTCCGAACCGTTTCCCCTTAACTATCGGCGCTCTCACGACTTGGACATCACTTGGGACACCCCAAATCCAAAGGTTCCTTATCATCGCTTCAGACTGACAATCAACCATCGACTCGTTCTCGACAAGCTGCTGCCGGAAAAATTCAAGGACGTGGTCGACGATCTGCAATCAGTCACGACCCAACTTTCCGTAAAGCCCACATTCAGTGGAGAGATCTTCAAGATCCAACCTATGGGTCTCGCGAATCTGCCCCAAAAACCTCCCTCAAATGGGGCCGTGGTTGAAGCTGTTTCGGGTCAGTGAAAATCCTTCATTGCGGTCGAGGACTCAGCTCGGACCCATATTTCGCTTTCACCGGCGGCCTGATGTGCTTGGCTGACTCCTCTCGATCCCATGCAAACTGCAAAATGGCCCAAGATCCTGGCCCCTCTCTCGCCTGAGCATAAAAAAATTTGCGACGCCTTCATGCACCAGTGGCATGTCGAGCTCGCCGGTCGCAGTCGCTACGGCCTGCTCGAGAAATTTAACCACCGCTTCCCCGTAAAATACTCCCGCCCGGGCTTCAAGACGACCCTCGAAATCGGGGCCGGTCTCGGCGAACACCTTCACTACGAAAACCTCACCCCTGAACAAGAGTCCGGCTACTATGCCAACGAGTTCCGCGAGAGCATGGCGGCCGAGATCCGCCGCAAATACCCCCGCGTCAACACCGTGCTCGGCGACTGCCAACAACGCTTCGACTTTGCCGACGGCTTTTTCGACCGCTTTATTGCCGTGCACGTCTTGGAACACCTGCCGAATCTGCCCGCAACCATTCGCGAGGCCTACCGACTCCTCAATAAAGAGCGCGGCCAACTCCTCGTCGTCATCCCCTGCGAGGGCGAGCCCATGTATTCGCTGGCCCGGAAGGTCTCCGCCCAGCGCATGTTCGAAAAGACCTATGGCATGTCCTACGACATCTTCATCAAGCGTGAGCACCTCAACGTCCCGGCCGAGATTCTCGCCGAACTGGATCCCTACTTCGTCTTGGAGCAGAAGAGTTTCTTTCCGTTCCCCTTTCTCCCGTTTGTGATGAACAACCTCATCATCGGTCTGAGCCTCGTCCCGCGTCCCAAGCCTCTCGTCTGACGAATTTCCATTTATGAATCATGTTTTCATCACCGGCGTCGCCGGTTTCATCGGCTCCAATCTCGCGGATCGCCTGTTGGCGGATGGCGTCTCAGTCACCGGCTGGGACAACCTCTCGACCGGCCAGGAGCGCTTTATCGAGGGCGCCAAGCTCAACCCCAAATTCAGGCTCATCCGAGGCGACAATCTCGATCTCCCTGCGCTGACCGCCGCGATGAAGGGCTGCGATTTTGTGCTCCATCTTGCCGCGAACGCCGACATCAAAGACGGCTGGCAGCACCCGCGAAAAGACCTCGAGCAAAACACGATCGCGACCTTTAACGTCCTTGAGGCCATGCGGGCCAACGGCGTGAAACGCATCGGTTTTTCGTCCACCGGCTCCACCTACGGTGAAGCTCTGGTCACGCCGGACCGCCCCACCCCCGAGACCGATCCGTTTCCGATCCAAACCTCGCTCTACGGCGCCAGCAAAGTCGCAGGCGAGGGACTGCTCTCGGCCTATGCCGAGGGCGGCCAGATCGACGAGGCCTATATCTTCCGGTTCGTTTCAATCCTCGGTGAACGTTATACCCACGGCCACGTTTTCGACTTCTACAAGCAGCTCCTCGAGCATCCTGACCACCTCCGCGTGCTCGGAGACGGCACCCAGCGCAAAAGCTACCTCTACGTTCAAGACTGTGTGGATGCCATCCTCCACGTCACCCGCAACGCCACGGCCAAGCACGCGCAACATCACACCCAGATTTACAATCTCGGCACCCCCGAGTTCGTGCAGGTCAACCAAAGCATCGGCTACATCTGCGCCGCGCTCGGCGTCACCCCCAAGATCGAGCACACCGGCGGCAACCGGGGCTGGATCGGCGACAATCCGTTTATCTTTCTCGATACCAAAAAAATTCAAGCCACCGGCTGGAAGGCCAAACTCACCATCGAACAGGGCATCATCCGCACCCTGCGTTGGCTGGAATCCAACCGCTGGGTTTACGAATCCCGACATTGATCCCGCCGGAGCCACGCGGCCCCGAACGCAGCCCCATGGCCCAGCCTCTCGCCCACGGCGCCAGGACAGATTCTTCAAAGGATTCGCTGCGACGCCGGGTCATCTGGGTTACTTTTTGGCTCCCTCTATCGCTCGCGTTTGCGGTCGAGTTTCTGATCTTTGATCAGATCGGCGCCAAGCGTCACACTTGGATCTATCCCCGTTGGAACGACCAGATCCAGTATCTGACCGAGAGCTACACGGGTTACGAGTTCCTCAAGCTTCACGGCTTTTGGCGCGGCCTTTGGCAAACGCTGATCAACCCTTCGGCTCAGGGCACGCTGCACGATTTCTTCGCCGTGGGCATCTTCAGTCTGACCGGGCCCTCCCGGAGCGCTGCTCTCAGTCTGAACATGCTCGCACTCATCGTCTGGCAAGGCGCGCTGGCCGCCGCCGTGCTCCGGGGCACCGCGTCGCGCTGCCTCGCTTGGACGTCGGCCGCTCTGCCGCTCGCACTCGCCTGGCCTTGGAACAACTGGGCCGGATCAACGGCCGATTTTAGACTCGATCACATGGGGATGTGCGCCTTTGGCGTCGCCTTGGCCGCAGCCTTCGCCACCGACGGATTTAGGTCCCTCCGTGGTTCGATCGTCTTCGGCGTGGCTGTCGGGATGGCTTTGCTCGTAAGGTTCATCACCGGGCCCTACTTCGTGGTTCTGTTTGGCTCGCTGCTGATTTGGCTGCTGGCCTCCAAAGAACGAGGTCGCCGCTCCGGGCTGCTTTTGCTTTCCGCCTTCATTGCCTGCGTCCTTGCCGGCCCGGTCTTTTGGCTGAATCGCGAGTGGGTTTGGAACTACTACTGGATCGGCCACTTCACCGGCCCCGAGAGCGCCATTCGCAACCCCAACATGGGCCTGTCCGGCTCGCTCGCGTTTGTCTGGGGTGAGCTTTTTCGCCGACACCTCGGGACCGTTTTCCTCTGGATCGCCGGTTCGGGCTTTGCC